>JAQXLU010000129.1 GCA_029012285.1 Clostridiales bacterium
ACGTCGATTTCTACAATTTTGAACGTATTTCACTCAAAAACGGTCTTACTCCTGTTGAAATTCGGAGCAAGACCGTGTAAACTATGATTATTCTATGACAGGGCCTTTCTTTCCCTGTCCGTTGGACTGGGAACAGTCCAATACAAGGTTTCAGTCCTTTTCTTTATGTTCTTGCAGAATCCTAAGAGAAGGTATTTTTGAAACGAGGGCACACCCTCAGCAACGCGGCGAATTTAAATAGAAGTCGTGGTCCTTGGCAGTGCGAGCGGCAGGAACCACGACTTTTTTCGTATCGGGGGATGATTGAGCGGTTGCGGAGTAAACCACATTATCTGCGCGAGAATGCAGGGGAAGCGATCATGAAGCACGATCCAGGCGCACTGAACAGAATCCTTCGGCCGATTCCGTCGTCGTCATGCGCTATGACATTACATCTTTCCGCTGCCATCATTTCCGCCGAACTCGCAGCCGTGCGTATGGTGATGCCCGTAATACCAGCGCCCATAGCGATAGCCGTAGTGTGAAGGACACCTGGAGCAGTCTCCTGTGCAGCGGCCCGGGTGGCTGCGTTTGGAGCCTGCATCCGAAGCGAGGCCAAGCAGCGTGGAAAGGAAGCCCGGTCCTTTTCTCACCGGCTGTACGATCGTGATCTCTGGTTCAAAGGGTAGGTCCTCGATCTCACGGCGAATGCCATCTTCCTTTGCCACAGTGTCGAGTAAATCCTCGTCAAAGCAGAAGCATTCCAGTTCCTCAAACTGTTCTGCTGTGAACCGTCCACGGCGGTTGCGGATGGCCTCGTTGAACACGTCCTCCGCTACACAGCCGCCGAGCTCGATGATCTCAGCTGGTGTAAATCGTACTCCGTTTTGCATGGCACGCTTTACCAGTCTGGAAGAATTCTCCTCATCGTAAAACTCATTGGCGATTTCGGCAACCTCTGCAGAGGAGATGAAATCGGTCAGCGTTGAAATCCTGCTGATCTGCGTGCTTTCGGCCCAGTCCCAGAACCGGGCGTAATAATCTGCCCACTTCATCGAGATACCTCACTGGATATTCCTATAAGTCCGTTTCGCGCCCTTGGCAATGTGTACTTATCGCATGATTCAGCTGCTTCTTCGATCCATGATATGCAGTTGGCCTGAAAAGTTGATATGCGGTCTCATGCAGAGCAAGTTTCTTTTGTGGAACTATACATATAGCGGACAGCTACGTTGCCGGAGAGGTTGGTGTAGCTTTTGATCTTGCTCATTGTGATTCCTCCAGATAGGTCCAACGATCGGTGCGCAGTTTTGCAGCCTCGCATTACCAACGTTAGTAAGCATACCGGACTGCGCCCTCGCTGATACCCATGTTGAAGCCGAGGAGCACATCCGCGCCTTTGTAGATAAAAGCTGTACACATTGCGAAGCAGGCATGCTTCCGATGGGATGATTATAACATTGTTTTGTTTACAAAACATAATCAGGCTGGTGATGTGTGCAGAAAGTATATACACCGAAGCGGTGGACGTGGATGCCCTCCGCCGCTCCGGTATACCCATTGCCGCCGATGCGGTTTCGCTTTTCAAGCTCCAGGACGGCATTTCAATTCCAGCTTTACGATCATTCTCCCTATCTCAACTTTGCCAAATAGCGCTTGCTTGCGGATTGGTTGCGGAAGAAATCAACAATCAGCCGTCCCAAACCACGAAAGAAATGGCCGTTGACCAGGAACACAATATCATCCACCATCCTGTCGCTGACCATGCCGCCGGACATTTTTCCCATGGCACGGAAGGGCATATTGTAGATGAACAGAATGTTCAGGTCGGGCTTTCCCTTGGCCTCGGCCTTGTTTTTCAGGTAGGTCAGGGTTTTGTAGGCCAAGCGGGCAAGGCCGGTTTTGGCATAGTAGAGCTGGCAGATGGCATCGTTCCTCGTCAGTTCGCCGCTCCAGCGGCCATTCGGGATTGGGCGACCCAGCAGCTTACGGAATTCTTCATCGGATACGGACTTGATGTCGCCGCTTTCATAGCTGGGCATCCCATCATAAGGGAGGGGCGCGTTGGTGCCGGTGACATGGATTTGACCGGTCAGGCGGATGTCAGAAACGCTTGCACCCACGCAGATTTCATAGTCGGCAGTCTCCACTTCCCACTGATTGGTTTTCACATTGAAATAGCGGAAAGCCTTGTTGTCCAGCTTGACGGTGATGGTTTTGCTCTCCCCTGCTTTCAGGAATACCTTGACAAAGCCCTTCAGCTCCTTCTTGGGACGGAAAATTTTCCCATTCTTGCAGGAAATGTACACCTGGGCAATCTCCGCGCCGTCCATCTTTCCGGTATTGGTGAGGGTGAAGGTAACGGATTTCTCATCGGCTTTCAAATTGCTGTAAGAGAAGCTGGTGTAGCTTAACCCATGGCCGAAGGGATAGCGAACGGGAACCCTGGCTGTATCATAATAGCGGTAACCAATGTACAAGCCCTCCCGGCATTCGCTTGTGCGCTCCTTGCTGGGGAAATAGGGATCGGAGGGATTGTCCTCCAATTTCAGCGGCCAGGTTTCGTTCAGCTTGCCGGAGGGGTTGAGTTCACCCAGAATGGCCTTGGCCATGGCAGAGGCGCCGGCCTGACCGCCGAGATAGCCGTGGATTGCGGCGCGATATTTGCTTTTTTCCGGCATCTCAAAGGGAGCGCCGCCGGAGAGTACCAGGGTGACGTTTTGATTGACGCTGGCCACGGCCTCAATCAGCGCCTGCTGACTCTGGGAAAGCTCCATGTGCAGCCGATCCATGCCTTCGGATTCCAGAATTTCGTCCAGACCCACGCAAAGCAAAACCACTTCCGCATCCTTTGCGATACGAACCGCTTCCTCGATCATCCCCGGATCAGGCTGGGGATTCTTCCGGTCAAAGCCCTGGGCATACCCGGTGATTTCCAGTCCGTGCGAGGCCAGACAGTCAAAGAGATTGTCCAGCTTGGTTGGGTTGACCTGACTGGAGCCCGCCCCCTGATACCGGGGTGTTTTGGCAAAGTCGCCGATGATGGCGGCTTTGGTTTCCTTTTTCAAGGGGAGAATGCCGTCGTTATCCAGCAGCACAATCGAGCCTTCTGCGCATTTTTCCGCAATGGCGTGGTGGGCATCCTTGTCAAACGCCTTGGGTGCGGCAGACACGGACTCGGTGAGGGAGAACACTTGATTGAATAGCTCTTCCAGCCGTTCATCCAGCACCTTTTCGGAGATTTTTCCGTTTTTGACCGATTCCACAAGCCCGATGGCGCAGTCCGGGCCGGGGACGGGCATGACCAGATTGGAGCCGGCCATCACCCCCGCGACATGGTCGTTGTCCCCGCCCCAGTCGGTGACCACCACGCCGTCAAAGCCCCATTCCTTGCGCAGAATCTCTGTCAGCAGGTGGGCATTTTCGTTGGCGTAGGTCCCGTTGACCATGTTGTAGCTGGACATGATGGCTTTGGCGCCGCCCTCCTGCACAGCCATCTCAAAAGCGGTGAGGTAGATTTCCCGCAGGGTGCGCTCGTCCAATACAGAATCCATGCACATCCGCCGCAGCTCCTGAGAGTTGACGGCAAAATGCTTGGGACAGGCGGCAGCGCCCTTGCTCTGGATGCCCCGGACATAGGCAGCGCCCATTTTCCCGGCGAGATACGGATCCTCCGCGAAATACTCAAAATTCCGCCCGCACAGGGGGGAACGCTTCATATTCAGTCCCGGCCCCAGCACCATGTGGACATCATTGGCCGCAGCCTCCTCCCCCAAAGCGCTTCCCAGTTCTTCCCCCAACGCCACATCCCAGGAGTTGGCCATGGTGGCAGCGGTGGGGAAACAGGTGGCGGGGACGGAGGCGTTCAAACCCAGATGGTCACCAGCTCCCGCCTGCTTGCGCAGACCATGGGGGCCGTCGGACAGGAAAATTGGGGGAATCCCCAGCCTGCTGCCGTCCCAGGTGGTCCAGGTACTCCAGCCCTGCAAGAGGGCTGCTTTTTCTTCCAGGGTCAATCCTTCGATTTTTTCTTTCAGCTTCATGACTTACCCTCCCTTTCGGAGATCACGGAACGAATCTGAATCGTCGTTTCCGCAGCATACACCCCAGGCGGACATCCCATCCATCATGGAACAGTGACCATTTCATCCCGAGTTCTCTTTTATTGCTCCACCAATTTCATCGTGAATTCAGATGCGGGATGAGAAATCGTTCCAGCCAAGGAACGAAACCGCAGGAATACTGGAGGTATTTCAAGGTTGAGTGACGCAGGATGGAGCGATTTATCGCCCGCAGATGATTCACGATTTAGTTGGTGGAGCAATATCGAAAACGAAAGCAGCGGACACACTGCTTTCGTTCTTGGATTATTTCTTCCGTTCAGCGATTGCTGCCTGCTCCCGGCTCAGGTTCTTCTCCACATTGAAGAAGAGAATCGCAATGGCGCAGAACAGATACGCGCCGGTTTCGATCCAGATGTAGTTCACAGAGGAGGCGGTTTGGATGTCCAGCACGGCGTTGAGCGCCTGGATGATAGCACCGCCGATGGGGGTTGCCGCCACCATCAGGGAGGAATAGATGGACATGGTCAAGCCGTCGGTGCGAATCCCGGTCTTGTACTCCACATGGTCAATGACATCCGCCAGCATCGCCAGAATCAGATAGCAGGCAGGCGCGGAGCCCAGGCACTTCAGGGCAATGCCCAGCCCGACAACCACCAGATTGCTGCCGCCCATCCCGGCAATCACGCCGCCCAGGGTGCCCACCACCATGCCCGCAAAGCACAGCATGCGCTTGCTGAATTTGTTGGCCAGGGGCACAACCACAGCCGCTGCCACCGCCATCGGAATGGCGCCCAGCACCGCCAGCAGCGCCTGCGCGGCACCGGTGGTATCGTTCAGCACATGCTGGCAGAAGAACACCATGGAGCCGTTCTTCACCGCGCCCGCCCACTGGAAGCCCAGATAGAACGCGATGACGATCCACCACCATTTTTCCGAGGTGACGGCTTTGAGCTGCTGTCCCATGGATACGGCTTTCGCCTCGCCCTCGGTCTGCGTGCCCATGGTCTCCTCGGTCACGCGCTCCCGGGTGAACAGGAATTGCAGGTAAATGGTCAGGGCGGCGAAAATCGCCACGGCGGCCATGCAGAGGAACCAGCGCATCTGGTTGGCTGGCTCGTAGGTCAGGACATTGGCAACCAGGATGGGGAATACCATGGAGCCCGCGCCCATCACGCCCAAGCCCGCCACGTTGGTCATGGAGGCAAGCGCGCTGCGTTTGCCGCTGTCCCTGGTGGAGAGGGGGATCATGGTGGAGTTTGCGGTATTGTAGATGGGGTATGCCACGGCGTAATACAGGTTATAGGCAATGGCGATCCAGACGTACCGGGCTGTGCCCTCAAAGGGAATGACGAACATCAGCACACTGGCAACGGACAGCGTCAGCGCGGACAGGAGGATCCAGGGTCTTGCCTTCCCGGCCAGGGAGCGGGTGCGCTCGATCAGCTGCCCCACAACGAGATTGGCTGCCACGATCAGCACCGTGGACACCAGTTGGAGCACCGACAGGAACCCGGCATTCAGACCCAGCACATCCCCCAGATAGGCCTGGAGGAAGCTGGTGAAAATCCCGGAGGAAAGCATTGCGCCGAAGGGGCCGATGAAATAGCCGATCAGCAGCTCCGGCGTTTTGACCGTATCGGTGCGGATGCAGCTTTTCGCCCAGGGCTGTTCAAAGACTGATTTTTTCATGGTTTATTCTCCTCTTTGATAGGGTTCCGAAACCGTATAGGTGCCCTGAGTCAATTTCTGCGTCTTTCCGCTGGGCATGATCAGGGTGCAGACGGTTCCGGCGGGCACCGTCACCGTCTGGGTAAAGACATGGTTTTCATCCATCTCCCAGCCGGAAGCGGCCTTGCCGTAGGGGGTCATCACCTCGGCCTTTGCCCAGGTCAGGCCGCCGCCGGGGAAGGGCTGAACCCGGAATTCCCGGTAGCCCGCACTGATCGGCTCCAAGCCCGCCACCCGGCGGTACAGGAAGTCGCCCACCGCGCCGCTGGCATAGTGGTTATAGCTGATCATGCCCCCGGTGCCGTCGTCCCCGATGGGACATAAGCCGTTTTCATCCAGGCCGTCCCACCGTTCCCAGATGGTGGTCGCGCCCACCCGTACCTCATACAGCCAGGAGGGGCTCTTGGTGTTCATCAGCATCCGATAAGCCGTATCGGCATAGCCGTTGTCCAGCAGGGCAAACAGGATATAGGGGGTACCGGGGAAGCCGGTGCCGATGCAGCAATCGTTGTCCTCCACCAGTTTTGCCAGGTGGGCAGCAGCGGCCTTCCTGCGGGGCTCATCCAGCATGCCGAAATACAGCGGCAGCACATAGCCGGTCTGGAACTGCTGCTTTTTCAGCTTTCCGTCCTCGTCCATCAGCAGGCTCTGGTAGGCATCCGCCACCCGGCGGCTGAGCTCCCGGTATTCGGCAGCCTTCTCCTGCTTGCCCAGCAGCGCACTGATCCTTGAAAGCATGGCGGAGGTGTTGCACAAGCTTGCCGTGGCCGTCCACTTGGAGCGAGCCTGCCACTGGGACATTTGGGGTACATCCGGCGCTACCCAATCGCCGAAATGGAACACCGAGGGGGTGTGCCAGATGTAGCGCTGCTTGCCAAAGCCGACGAGATTGGCCCAGAATTTGCAGGCCTTGACGTACCGCTCCATGGAATCATAGGCTTCTTCCAAAACGTGGATGTCGCCGGAGGCCATATACACCGCCCAGGGCACCAGAATGCAGGCATCGTCCCAGAAATCCACTGCCATGTTGGGCATGGTGGCGGGGAAGCCGTAGCCCTGCGCCGGAATGGTATTGGGAATCCCCCCCGTTGGCAGCTGCTCCGAGCGCAGATCCCGGAGCCATTTTTCCAGGAACCGGGTCATATCGAAGTTGAAAACCGCGGTGGGGGCAAATACGGCGATGTCCCCCGTCCAGCCCATTCGCTCGTCCCGCTGGGGGCAATCCGTGGGAATCTCCACAAAATTGGAGCGGGCACCCCAGCGGATGTTTTCATTCAGACGGTTCAGCAGCGCATTGGAGCAGGAGAAGGAGCCGTTTTCCCGGATGTCCGAGTACACCGCCCAGGCGCAGACCTCCAGCTCCTCCCGCCGGGCCCCCTCGATGGAGATGTAGCGGAAGCCCATGTAGGTGAATCGGGGCGCGTATTCCTGTTCGCCCTCCCGGCAGATGTAGGTGAGGGTTGCCTTGGCGCTGCGCAGGAAGGCCGTGTGCAGATCACCGTCAGCCTTGAGGATCTCCGCGTGGCGGACGGTGACCTTCTGCCCCGCCTTGCCCCGGATTTTCAACCTGACAATTCCGGCGAAATTCTGCCCGAAGTCATAGATCAGCCGTCCGTTGACTTCTTTCATAAAGTGGGCTTCAAACCGCTCTCTGCGAACCACCGGCAAGCCGATCTGCGCGGAAATGGCAGGATGGATTCTGACCGTTTCACAGGCCGCTCGATGCCAGTTGGCTTGCTCCAAATCCACCCGGGCATCGTAGGTTTCGCCGTCATACAGGTCTGCCAGCTTCACCGGGCCGTCCAGGGTCACATCCCAGCTCTCGTCGGTGCCGATGCAGCTGACGGAGCCGTCGGCATAGGTCAGGCGCAGCTCCAGCAGCAGTGCCTGGCGGGGGGCTGTGATGCGGTTGGCTCGGGTGAACACAAAGCTGCCCACTGCCCAGCCGCCGGCCACCTCCGCCGTGAGGGTATTTCCGGCTTGAAGCATGGCGGTGACATCATAGCGCTGGTACTGCAAATGATGCTTGTAGGAGGTGAAGCCGGGGGCAAAATACTGATGGCCCACCTTTTTCCCGTTGAGCTTCAACTCATATATGCCCAGTGCCGTCGCCAGAATCTCGGCATGGGCAACTGCTTTCTTCGTTTCAAAGACCTTGCGGAAGGTCATGACCTGGGGGGAGACCTTCTTCTCCTTGAAGATATATTCCCCGTCCGTGATCCACCGAGCCTGCCAGGGGGTATCCATGCGCCCGGTTCGGAAGGTGAAGCTGGCGCTGTCCTGTTCCGATTCGTTTTCGATGGTCAAAACCGCTGTGTAATCCGTGAAGGGTTTCAGCTCCGCCAGCGGACAGGGCACGGCGATCTGCGCCATCGCGTCCGTGCAGGCACCCGCCACAGACAGCTTTGCCCCTGTCATGTTCCCCTCATAGCAAAAGGAGAAGCGGGGGGGCGTATCCGTTACAAAGTGTTCCGCCATGCCGTCGGCGGTAAAGGAAAGGATTTTCAAATTCTTCATGTGCTCTACTCCAAAAAGAGAAACCACTGTATTGACGCTTGGTTTTCAGTTTTCAGAGAGCCGCAGCCCAATCCCCGGTATCCCAGGGATGGACTGCGGCTCGTCAGAGGTTCATTAGGCCTTCTTCACATCCACAAAGGCGGAAATGACGGAGGCAAGCAGGCTCACGCCGTAAGCCACCATGCTGGCGATGGCCCAGGTGGCGGAGGACAGGTTGGCAGCCGTCTGCACTTCCTTGGCCACGTCGGCATTGGAGAAGTAGATAAAGCCCAGACCCTCGATCCGTCCGCCGATGAGGCTGATCAGGCAGTAGGCCAGCACCACGGGCGCGGCGATCTGGAGCGCACCGGTCACCAGTGCCACCAGGTTGCCGGCATAGCCCTTGGTTTCCACCATGCTCAGCGCGGCGGTGACGACCAGCGCGGCAATGGCAGCCCAGGTCAGCGGCATGGTACTCACGGCGGCGTTCTGGAAGTAGCCCGCGCCGCCAATGTTCACGGAATAAATCACGAAGGAAACAACGGCAAGCACCGCTGCGGCAATGGCGAACCAGGCGCCTGCGGAGAACTTCTTATTCATTATTTAACCTCCTTCTTCTTGCCGGGAAGCAGCGTCAGGACAGCCCAGGCGGCAGCCGCCAGTACGGTCAGGACAGTGCTCACGGTGACCGCGATGGACAGCGCGGTGTCATACCAGGTGTCCACCTTCTCGGTGCGCACGTTCAGAACGGCACTGTTGGCAAAGGCATAGAGCTGATACTTCAGGTTCTCACGAGCCTGCTCCACCAGGGTGGCATCGTTCTTCACGGTTTCAACGCTGATGTAAGGCCAGTTGGTGTCCACGCCGCCCTCGCCCATGTTGATGTGGCTGTTGTCAGCGGCAAAGTCGGCAACCTGGGTGATACCGGCCATGACCATGGACTCGGCGTTGAAGTAGTAGTTATTGTTGTTCATGTCCGTGGAGATCAGACCCTTGAAGCCCCACTCGTCGCGCAGGATGTTCTGAATCATGGGCGCGTAGCAGGCGGCATTGGTGGCACCGATGCGGTTGAAGGCCACCATCACGGCCAGACCCTTGGCATCGCTCAGGCCGCCCTGGAAGCCGCGCAGGTCGGTTTCACGGAGCTTCTGTTCGTTCATGTAGGCAGAGATGCCGCCGCGGTTGTGCTCCTGATCGTTGAAGCCGATGTGCTTGGGGCCGTTCATCACGCCCTTGTCGGCGCAGCCCTGCAAAATGCCGTAGCCAATGCGGTTGGTGAGCATGGGATCCTCGGAGATGTACTCGTAGTTACGGCCGTTGTAGGGAACGCGGCGCTGGGTCAGGCCAGTGCCCCACAGATCGAAGCGGTTGATCCACAATCCGGAGTTGCCTTCCACCCGACCCCACTCATAGGCCAGCTCGGGGTTGAAGGAGGAGGCCATCAGGGTCTGGGAGTGGATGTTGAACTTGTAGGTCTTGCCGGTCTTTTCATCAGTGTAGCCGGTGGTGAAGCCGCTGACACCCTCGTTCTGGATCACCACGGGGTTGTCGATGTTGGTCAGGGTATCGGAGCGGCTGCCGCCATGGATGACAGCGCCCACCGCCTCGTCGATGGTGATTTCGGACACCAGCTCATCCCAGAAGGGATCGTTGATGTTGTCAATCTGCTCCTGCTGCACGTTGACAGCGTCGAATTTCAGACCCTTGTCCACGCCTTCGGCGGCGGGGTTGTTGTTCTGAATGGTGTACACCTGGCCGCGCAGCCGGGCGATCCACTCGTCCGCCTTGGGGCTGTCGCCGATCTTGATGGCCACCTCGTTGTAGTTGATGGGGTAGGTGCCTTCCCAATCCTGACGGGACAGGTAGGTGACGGTGTTGTCGCCGGTCCAGTAGTTCAGGTCGGCATCGTCTGCCACATTGGTCACGGTGGTGCCGTTCTGGGTGGCGAAGGTGGTCTTGTCCAGCTTGGCCAGGTTCCAGGTGGCAACAGCGCCCTTGCCCTCAGCATCCATGCCGTCGGCAACGGTCTTGCCCTGGGCGGCGAGGAAGTTGTTGACGGCCTCATGAGCACCGGCAGCGGCGGTGAAGAGGTAGTCGCCCTCATCCAGGATGTAAGTCTTGGCCGCCTTGTAGTCATAGCTGGCCAGATACTTGGTGGGCACGGTGATGGTAATGTCGGCGGTAGAACCGGCCTTCACCAGGGTCTTGCCGGAGTTCAGGAACATCACGGCGGACTTTTCCACCAGGTTGGTGCGGTCATACTCGGTGTAGGGCTGCTGCGCATAGAGCTGCGCCAGGAACAGACCATCCTGATTGCTGAGGTTCTTCAGCTCGATGACGGCGGTGATGTTGCCGTTTTCGCTGTTGTCCACCTTGACGCTCTTGATGTTCTGCTCATAGGGCAGATAGGACAGGCCATGGCCGAAGGTGTACAGCACTTCCTTGCCGTAGTCCCAGTTCTCGGACTGGGTCGCGCCCTTGGAGGAATCCGCCTTGAAGGAAGGATTCATAATGGCATCGTAGTAACGGGTTTCGTAGTACTTATAGCCCACGTAGATGCCCTCGGCCTCAACGATGTAAGTACCGCCGTTGTAGGTGACGGAGCCGCCGAAGGAGCCCGCCTCGGTATTGGCGATGGCCACGCCGGGGTAGCGGGGATCCTGGGTGCCGTCGGAGGCAACGATCTCATAGTCCGCGTAGTAGCCGCCGCCGAAGTTCATCACGGCGGGGATGGAGGCGTTGTCCGCCACATAGGTATCGGGCAGCGCGCCGGTGGCATTGGCAGCGCCGGTCAGGACGTTGGCAATGCCGATGCACTGGTAGTCGTTGACCACGCCGATGTAGGCGATGCCGTCCACCTCATGCTCGCCGCCGGCGGCGATGTCCTTGAGCACCATGGTGTTGCCGGAGTTCACCAGCACGATGACCTTGGAGCAGGTCTGCTTGGCCAGATCAATCACCGCCAGCTCCTCATCGCTGAGCGCCAGGGGATCCTTGCCGGTGGGGTTGCCCAGGCTGTCCAGGGCGGAGCCGGGCTTGTAGGTGTTGCCTTCACCGGCGCCGCGGGCAAACACGCAGATACCCACGGAGCTGTCCTTTTCAATCAGCGTGCTCCAGTCGATCGGGATATCAAACTCCCCAAAGCGGTCGGGCGCGATCTCCACGATCTTGTAGCCCGTCATATCGCCGGGGGCGCTGACAAAGATGTTGTCGTACATCGTGGTGGGAACCTCAACGCCGGTCCAGCGGTTGGGAACCATCTCGATGTGCTTGTTCAGGAACTTATTCATGTAGATGGACTCGATTTCCGCATTGACCTTCACGCCGGCATCCTTCAGCGCCTGCAGAAGATCCACGGCATCCTCATTGTTGGCCTTCAGGTCGCCGCCCGCGTTGATGAAGGGCGCATAGGCAGCCAGGCCGAAGAGAACAACGGTGTCCTCCTTGTTCAGCGGCAGCGCGCCGTTGTCATTCTTCATCACAACGGTGCCCTCTTCACCTTCACGGATGGCAATGGCCTTGGCGGCAGCTGCCATTTCCTCGATGGTGCTGTAGTCACTCTGGAAGCGGATGCCGTCCTCGTTGTTGAGGGTCACATAGCTCTCCGTTCCCAGAAAGCCATCCAGCGCGTTGCGGTAGGTGTTTGCCAGACCCGTTCCGATGGTGGACAGAACCAGGATGCTGGCAGTCAGTGCCGCAATGCCGCGCATGAATGCCGCGAGTTTCTTGAACTTCATGTTTCTTCCTCCTGTGTGTCTTTTATAACAACAGCGAAGCGGAAAATCCACTGTCGCTTTTGTTTCGCTCACAAAAGCATGTCGTGTTCTATATCATATTTTGCCACATTGCACTATTCCTGTCAACACGCCGGACTTCCAGTTACGCCTGTTTTTCGACCAGTTACGTTTTCCCCCATGCCCGCTGAATTGACAAGCACCCTCCCTTGGGCTACAATGGAGGTCAACAGGACGGAAGGGGGAATGCGGGCGTGAAAAAGCTGGGGCTTCTTGCCGCTTTGGCTGCGCTGGCAGTCCTGCTCTGCGGCTGCAGCGCGAAGCAGACCGCTTCCGACCTGTGCAGCGTGGTATGGGAGGACAATGAAGAGATTCTCTTTCGCAATCAGGTGTTCACGGTTCCAAGGGGCAGTGACCTGACGGTGACAGTCAGCATTCCGCAGGGCAAGCGCGTTGCCTCCGTCAGCTATTCTGGAAGCACCGTATCCGCCTGCATCCAGGAAACCGCCGCCCGCCGGGATTTTCAGATCACCCTCCCCGCCGTTCGCTATCCCACCCTGGTTCGGCTGACCCTTTTGCCGGATTACACCACCCTTTACCGCTGCGAGGGGAGCGAACCCATCCTCGTGACGGAAACCAGCGAGCGTCTGCGGTGCAACAGCCTGCCCTGGCAGCCGTCCTTTTCCAGGGAAGGCCAGTACCCCCTGGGCTGGCGCGTTGATGGCATGGAGGGGTGCATCGGCTTTGGAAGCCGGTTCGACCATTCTCCCGCCCAGACCATGGCGCTGGAATGCCATTGGATGCCCTGCACCTCGGCGGAGGCCTTTGATTACACCATCCGGGATGGCGGAGCGGTCATCACCGGATATGCGGGCACCGGCAGCATCCTCATCCCGGACAAGCTGGGCGGCTTCCCGGTGGTCGGCATTGCCGGACATGCCTTCGGGGCTGTGGAAGCAGAGATGCTGGCGCTGCCCCACACGCTGCAATTCATTCAGCCGGGTGCCTTCCAATCGCTCAAGGCGGAGCATGTTTACCTCTTTGACAGCCTGTGTCAGATCAGCGACGATTCCTTCGGGGAATCCGTCATTTCCCACCTGCACATTCACGCCGCCACGGAGCCGGTGTACTGCGGCACCTATTTTGACACGCTGTCCGAAAAAGTGGATTATCTGTCCCAGGTTCGGGAATCTCCCAAGATCATCCTCTTCTGCGGCTCCTCCGCCCGGTTCGGCTACAACAGCCCCATGCTGGAGGCGGCTTTCCCGGGCTACCGGGTGGTGAATATGGGGGTCTATGCCTATTCCAATATGCTACCCCAGGCCATGCTACTGGAAGGCTACCTCCAGGAGGGGGACATTGTGCTGTCCTCCCCGGAGCTGGATGCCATCGACACCCAGTTCTGCGGCAGCAGCCGGTTGGACAGCGAATTTTTCGCCATGATGGAATCCAACTACCAAATGCTGGCAGATTTGAACCTCTCCGGGTTGGAGGGCATCTTCGACGCGCTGGGGGAATATCTGCAAGTCAGGCAGGGCATGACACCCCGCTCCTACCTGGACATCCCCGCCCACTTTGACGAGGACAATCACCCCAGCGCCGCGCTGAGCTACAACCGGCAGGGGGATTACATGCTTCACCGTCCCGGCAACACCGATGGGAAGCTCTTTGGCATCAAGCGGGCCTATTACAACGCAGCGCACATCCGGGAAGCGGACTTTCAGGGGCTGAACCGGGTCTATGATCGTTTCCGGGAAAGGGGTGCAGCGGTCTATTTCACTTACTCTCCCCGGAGCGAACGCAGCATCTCCGCCGACAGCGACAGCGCGTCCATCGCGGCGCTGGATCAGGCCTTCCGGGAAAAGCTGCATGTCCCGGTGATTTCCCCGATCCAGGATTCTCTCATGGATGCCTACTACTTCTACGGTACCGACAACCACCTGACCACGGAGGGCGCGGCCATCCACACGAATGCGGTCATCCGGGACTTGCGCCGGGCATTGGAGGAAACCCCATGACACTGCTGATTTTCCAATATCCCCTGCTGTGCCTGGCTGCCCTGGGCTGCGGAGGGCTCTGCGCCGTGGGGGCAAGACAGGGCAATGGGTGGTGGTTCTGGGGGTGCTGCATGGCGCTGACCGCCCTGGTTGTCGCCGCGCTGACCTGTATGATCCCCTATGTGGAGATCATTTTGCTGCTGCTGCCGTCGGTATACAGCACCTTTATCACCGGGAGGAAGGAGGGCGCACCATGACCTTCACCCAGCCGGTTTTTCCCCTTTTCCTTCTTTTGGTGCTGCTGGGGCTTCGGCTTTTGCCCCCGCAGCGGAAATGGCAGCTGCTTTTGCCCGCCTCCTGGCTTTTCTACGCCTGGTACAGCCTCCCGCTGCTGGGGCTGCTGGGGCTGGCGACGGCTGTCTCCTTTGTCTGCGGCGTGCTGATGGAGAAAAAGGAAAAATCCCGCAGGGGCTGGTTCCTCTTGGGGTGCATCAGCCTGCTGGGGATTCTGTTCGTTTTCAAGTATCTGGATTTTGCCGCCCTGGGCATTGCTTCGCTGCTGCGGCTGGCGGGCGCTCCCAACGATTTCCGGGGATTTGGTCTGATCCTGCCCATGGGCATTTCCTTCTATGTGTTTCAGACCCTTTCCTATCTCATTGACGTGTACCGGCGGGAGATTCCGGCGGAACGGCATTTTGCTGTCTATGCGCTGTTTGTCTCCTTCGTCCCCCAGCTGGTGGCGGGGCCCATCGAGCGGCCGGCGGACCTGCTGCCCCAGCTTCGATGCCCGGGAAAGCCCATGACGGCGGAGGGGCTGCGCCTGCTGCTTCGGGGCTATGCCAAAAAGGTGGTCATTGCCGATACCGTGGCTGTCCTGGTGGACAACGCCTACGCCCAGGGGACTGCCGCCGGGGGGCTGGCGCTCACGGCCGCCACCGCACTGTTTGCCCTCCAAATCTACTGCGATTTTTCCGGCTATACCGACATCGCCCGGGGCTGCGGGGCGCTGATGGGCATCCGCCTTTCCGAAAATTTCCGCCGCCCCTACGGCGCTGTCACGGTTCAGGAGTTCTGGCGGCGCTGGCACATCTCCCTGACCCGGTGGTTCCGGGACTATGTGTACATTCCCCTGGGGGGAAGCCGGAGAGGCAGGGCTTGCACCGTCCGCAATATTCTGATCGTCTTTCTCCTCAGCGGTCTCTGGCACGGCGCGGATGTGAAATTTCTGATCTGGGGCGGTTTGCACGGGCTGTATCTGTGCCTAGAGCTCTGGCTCAAGCCCCGGCGTTTCCCGCTGCGCCGCGCCCTGACTCTGCTGCTGGTGGGAATCGCCTGGGTTTTCTTCCGGGCAGCCAGCCCGGTGGCGGCGCTTGCCATGATGAAAACCATATGCACCGATCCGGCACCCCTGGGGCTTTTCAGCGGCCTTGGGATTTCCGCCCCACAGGCATTGATGGTGCTGGGCATTCTGCCGCTGCTGCAAGTTGTCGAAAAGCTCCCGCCCCTTTCGGAGAAGCACAGGCTCCGGTATCTGGTTCTGATTTTGCTGATTTTCTTTTGCCGGATGCAGCTACTGACACAGGGCGGCTCCGATGCCTTCATCTATTTCCAGTTTTAGGAGGCCGATATGAATCGACGGGGAATTGTCAGTCTGCTGCTGGGAATCTGTTCGCTCCCCTTGGTGCTGCTTCTGCTGGGCTTTCTGCTCCCCGCCCAGTACGGGGGGACCTATCTGGGGGAAATGCCTGAAAAGCACCGCCGACTGAACACCGCCCAGGGAAGGCGCATCATCGTGATCGGCGGAAGCAGCGTCCCCTTCGCGCTGAACAGCCCGCAGCTTGAACAGCTGCTTCCCGGCTGGACGGTGGTGGACTACGGCCTCTATGCCCCGCTGGGAACCGTCACCATGCTGGACTGGGCGCTGGAGGGCATCCGGGAAGGGGATCTGGTGATCCTGTCCCCGGAGCAGGATGCCCAGGCACTGTCCTGCTACGTGGATGGGGAAAGCATCTTGCAGGCCTGTGATGGGCATTTCGACCTGCTGACCCGGCTGAACCCGACCCGCTTGGAGGCCGTTGCCGCCGCCTTTCCAGCCTTTGCCGGAAAGAAGCTGCACTGCGCCCTTTGGGGTCAGCCGGAGTCCACGGGCATTTATACCCGAGCCTCCTTCAATGCCTACGGGGACATCGACTGCCCCGGACGGGAGCGGAACATCCTGCCGGGATTGCGGCAGCAAAACCAGCAGATTTCCTTTGACCCCCAGATGCTTTCGGCGGATTTTATTCAGGAGGTCGCGGCTTTTGCTCAGGCAGTTCGGCAAAAGGGCGCGGACATTGTCTATCACTTCCCGCCCATGAACGCGGCGGCGGTTTCCGAGGAAGCCCTTACCACTGTGGATGCCTATTATGATTTTCTTGCCAAGGCATTGCCGATGCCCATCCTTGGCGATCCCCACCACTGCATTCTGGATGCCGAATGGTTCTATGACACCAATTTTCATCTGAACGCCGCCGGTGCCATCGTCTTTACCGGCCTTTTGGCAGAGGACATCAAGGTATATCTTCGTGATTCCTCCCCCACGGCCCTCTCCCTGCCTTCCAAGCCCGCACCCCGGCAGGCGGTCTATACCGGGGATGATTCCTGCGCCGATTGCTTCACCTACCGTCAAGAAGGGGAAGGCTGGGTCATCGACGGCCTCACCGCCCAGGGCAGACAGCAGGAAGCACTGATTCTACCCACCCATTACCAGGGTCAGCCCGTCACCGGGATGGCGGCGGATGTGCTGAAAAACCACACCGCCTTGAAGGCGCTGACCATCCAGCCCAACATCCCCGTCCTGCCGGATGGCTTTGTCCAGGGCTGTATCCGCCTCCGTCGGATCCTGCTCACCGGGGAAGAGCCCTCGGCTTACAGCGTCGGGGACAGGCTGATGGAGGGCGCTTCCTTCCTGATTCAGGTTCCTGCCGCCGCCCTGGATGCTTACCGGCGGAATTATTCCTGGCAGCAGTATGAGCCCTGGCTGACCTCCGAATCATCGGATTTCCAGGGCAGTAAATAACGATGCACAAGAAAAGCGGCAGACCTTTGGTTCGTCTGCTGCTTTTCTTCTTATTCGGGTCGGTTGAACAGCACCCGCAGCTCAAACCAGCCGTTTTCAGCGCGTACAGTCATGGAGCCGCCGTATTTGTCCACAATGGTGCCGATGCTTTTCAGGCCGAAGCCGTGGAAATCCGTGTCCTGCTTGCTGGTGACGGGCATGCCGTCCACCATTTTCAGCTCCCCTCGATAACAGTTCTCCATGTGGATGCGCACAAAGGACTTCTGGCGGCTCACCGTCAGGTGGATCAGCCGCTTTTCCTGCTCTGGAATTCCGCTGACGCTTTCGATGGCGTTGTCCAGCGCATTTCCGAACAGAATGCTGATGTCCATGGCGTTCATGAAATCCAGGGCGCTTCCATCCGCCGTGCAGGTCAGGACGATGCCCTCCCGCTGGCATTGCAGGCTTCGGGCGGTGAGAATGGTATCCAGCACATTGTTGCCGGTTTTGTTCCTGGCCTCATAGGAGCGGATATCCTGCTCCAGCTCATCCAGATACTGTAATTTCTCCCCCGATGTGATCTCGCTGCGGAGCAGGGCGATCTGGTGCTTCAAATCGTGGTATTTCTGATTTACCAACCGGACGCTTTCCTCATGGATGCGGTAGTTATCGTACTGCATGGCCAGCAGCTTTTGCAGGTAATCCGCTTTGACCCGGAAGGACATGTTCAGATTCTGCATATGAAAGGAGAACATGATCCCCACGCCGCCAACATCCGTCAGGGAGCGAATGATGAAGATTTCCTGGGTAAAGACGCTGGAAAAGGGGGTGTTCTGGTACACAAACGAAAGGTTGCTGATGGTGTAGACGGAAACCGCCAGCAGCGCCATGGTGCCCAGCTGCTGCCAGCTCACCGCCATTTGCGCGTTTCCCTCCGTGTGGCGGCTCTCCAGCAGATACGGCACAGCGAATACCGCCAGATACGTCACCGCCATGACGGCCATGCCATAGGGCAGCGTTCCCGGAATCCAGCCGTTTCGCTGGAGGAAGTAGAACACCTGCCACTCCACAGCGGCCGCAGCCTCCCCCAGGATGAAGGCCCGGACGCAGAAATAGGCCGCCTTTTTCCAGTCCACCTCGCACATGGAATGCAGATAGATCAGCATCATGGTCACATCCAGCAGCATGCACGGGATGAAGTATATCCTGTCAATGCCGTCCGTCAGCACCATGAAGGAGCTCACCCCCAGCAGCGCCGTCAGGCTGATGCCCACCCCAGTGGGCTTGCTCAGGCTTCTGTGGGGCAGCAGGAAGGAATACACCAGGCAGGACAGCCAGTAGGCCAGGGCGTAATTGAATCCCGGGGTATGGGAAAAGTCGCCTCCCGCCATTACTTGCTCACCTCGTTGATGTAGTCATTCAGCGCATCCATCAGCGGCTTTTTCCGGGAGCGGCTGACGGTCAGGGTATCCCCATCTACGGTGACACTGCTGCTGTGGATGCAGTCCACATACTCCAGATTCACCAGATAGCAGTTGCTGATGCGGAAAAAGTGCTCCTTTTCCAGCTTCTCCGCCGCGTCCGTCAGGGACCCCTTGCAGGTATAGCTGGTATCCCGGGTGTGGTAGATCAGATCGTGGTTGACGATTTCCACATAGACAATCCGGGAAACCTCCACTTTCACAACGCCATTGTGGATGGGAATGGAAAGATAGCGGCGAGCTCTGCGCTCCATCCGTTCCAGGGCGCGGCTGATGCGCTGGGAGAAGGCATAGTAGCTCACGGGCTTGAGCACATAGTCCAGCGCATCCACGGTATAGCCCTTCATGGCGTATTGGGGCATATTGGTGATGAAGATGATCACCACCTCCTGATCCTGCTGCCGGATGAGCTCCGCAGCGCGCATCCCATCCATCCCTGCCATTTCAATGTCCATGAGAATCAGATCCCAGGAGGCGCTGTAATCGGCTGTGATCTCCTTTCCATCCGAAAAAGTGGCAATATGGAACTTGTGCCCGCTTTCCAGAGAGAAGCGGTTCAGAAACGCCGTCATTTCCTCCCGATACCGGGCATCATCCTCCACAATGGCAACACGAATCACACGAAAGCGCTCCTTTCTGCGGTTATTGCTCATGTCCTTACAAAAAGTGCTGCAAGTTGCCTATGTGGCCATTATAACACAGGAAGCGACCTCAGAAAAGCCCCCAAATGCCGGGGGGAACGGAGGATAGCCTGATCTGTCGATGCGTCGGGAACCCGGTTGATGAAGAAGGTCAGAAAAAGGCTGAAGCAGATCGAACCAGCCAGAATG
This sequence comes from Clostridiales bacterium, assembly GCA_029012285.1. GTDB lineage: Bacteria > Bacillota > Clostridia > Christensenellales > Aristaeellaceae > UBA11524. Next base: position 19,347 of record JAQXLU010000129.1, read on the forward strand.
TAGTGGAATATCATCAGAAAACCTGCTATTGCTCCACCAATTATTGCTCCATCAATTAAATCGTGAATTCAGATGCGGGATGAGAAATCGTTCCAGCCAAGGAACGAAACCGCAGGAATACTGGAGGTATTTCAAGGTTGAATGACGCAGGATGGAGCGATTTATCGCCCACAGATGATTCACGATTTAGTTGGTGGAGCAATAGTTGGTTCTTCCCGGAAACTTGAGGGATTAGGGCAATACCGCACAAAAGAGTTGCGCAGTATTTTTCCGATATCCTTCTTGCTCACGGCTTTCACCTCCGTACGGATTACTCACTCTAAAGCCGGAGAAAGTCAAGCGAATTCTGCGCGTTTTCGTTCAGTCGGGAACGCTGTCTTCCAAAGAAAATGAGGGGCAAGGCCCCATCCCAGTGCGGAGAGTACGGAAATGACGCAGGAAGAGAAACGCTGGATCGGCGAAATGCGCGCTGCCGGGTGCAGCTAAACCACATGATCTGCGCGAGAATGCAGGGGAAGCGATCATGAAGCACGATCCAGGCACACTGAACAGAATCCTTCGGCCGATTCCGTCGTCGTCATAATTGATCCGTTTGTATTATAACTTGTCTATGGTGGTATGTCCACTTTATCGACAATTAAAGGCAACTTGTAACAAAATTACCCAAAGCATTACTTTGATTTGCAGATTGGGTAAATAGTGCTTGTAAAAGAAGCAATTGTGGCTTGATACACCACATGTGTGGCGATATAATATCTATAAATACCATTTTGGAGGTACACAACATGAAATTTCAGTGGCTGAACGAAAGTGAAATCAAATTGACCGACGACCGTATCGAGATCATGGCTCCCGGCCAAACCGACTTCTTCCGTGGCAGCATCGACGAATGTGAAGAAGGCATCCTGCCGGAGTCCCTTTGCAATGCGCCCTACTACTACACCGAGGTGGAAGGCGATTTTGTGCTGCGGGTCAAGGTGTCCCACGATTTCAAGGATACCTACGATTCCGCCTCCGTCATGGTGATGAAGGACGAGACCTGCTGGGCCAAGTGCTGCTACGAGCTGACCGACTTCGGCACCCATGCGGCGGTGAGTGTGGTCACCAAGGGTGATTCCGATGACGCCAACGGCTGCAATCTGGAAGGCAACACCGCATGGCTCCAGGTGTGCCGCGTGGGGAACAACTTTGCGTTCCATTACTCTGTGGACGGCGAAAACTTCTACATGATGCGCTACTTCCATCTGCCCGTGGAGCGGGTGGTGAAGGTGGGTCTGCTGGCTCAGGCCCCTGTGGGCAATGGCGGCGTCCGCGTGTATGAGCATCTGTCCATCCAGCCCATCACCGTGAAGAACATCCGGGCTGGTAAGTAAGCCGTTCAGCACAGCACACAGGAGGCAACATGTCCATCATATTGGATCATCAGCTTCGGGAGAAGATAGCCCACGATGCGTCCGTATTCCCGATCAGCTATTTCCAGGATGAGCTGGCCCTGCTGCCGAATCAGGTGGGGCCGCTGCACTGGCATCCGGAGTTTGAGATCGCCACGGCGGCGTCCGGTGTGCTGGAGTATCAGGTCGGTCAGGAGCGCATCACGCTGGAACCTGGGGACAGCATCCTTGTGGGCGGCAATATGCTCCACAGCATTCGGCAGCTGTCCGGCGATACCCCTGACCCGATGCCCAACATCGTGTTCTTCGGTTCGCTGATCGCACCGGAGACCAGCACCATCTATGCCCGGTATATCCAGCCCATCATCGACGACCACGCGCTGCCTTATGTGGTGTTCCGGCATGACCGGAGCGAGCATGTGCCGGTCAATACGCTGATCCGGGACATCTACCGCCTTCTTCGTGAACAGCCCCGCTGCTACGAAATGGCGGTGCAGCGCCATCTCAGCAGCATCTTTGAGTACCTTGCCATGCGCTTTGATGATCTGCCCCGGACGGAGGCTACCCGTGTGCAGCTGAATACACAGGTACGCGTCCAGCAGATGCTGGCCTTCATCAACGACCATTATGCGGAAAAGGTCACCCTGGGCGACATCGCCGGGGCTGCCAGCATCAGCCGCAGCGAGGCCGGGCGATGCTTTCAGGCCTACATGGGCTGTTCGCCGGTGGATGCGCTGATCCAGCACCGTTTGCAAAAGGCGCATGGCATGCTGCATGATACGACCCGCACCCTGCAGGAAATCAGCCATGCCTGCGGCTTCAACTCGGTGAATTACTTCAGCCGTCAATTCCGCAAGCATTACGGATATGCGCCCAGCCGAGCCAACGAACGGCTCAAATAAGCTGCCCCGAAAGGAATATCCATGACAGCCCAATCGAAATACCGTAAAACCCTGTTGGCCTGCTACCTGGGGTTCATCACCCAGGCCATCACCGCCAACTTTGCGCCGCTTCTGTTCCTGACCTTCAAGGACACTTACGGCATCCCGTTGGAGAAGATCGCCCTGATCCCCATGGCGTTCTTCCTGACGCAGCTGCTGATCGACTTTGCCGCCACCAAGTTTGTGGACAGGATCGGCTACTGTACCTGCGTGGTCTGTTCGCAGGTGCTGTCCGCCGTGGGTCTGGCGCTGTTGGCTGTGCTGCCGGAAGTGCTGCCCGACCCCTTCACCGGTATCCTGATCGCTGTGGTGCTTTACGCCATGGGCGCAGGACTGATCGAGGTGCTCATCAGCCCCATTGTCGAGGCCTGTCCCTTTGATAACAAGGACGGCGTGATGAGCCTGCTGCACTCCTTCTACTGCTGGGGTATGGTGGGTGTGATCCTTGGCTCCACGGTGTTCTTTGCCGTCTTCGGCGTGGAGAACTGGCGGATCCTGGCCATCCTGTGGGCGGTGCTGCCCTTTGTAAACACCTTCAACTTCCTCAAATGCCCCATCGAACGCCTAACCGAGGACGGCGAGGGGATGAAGATAGGTCAGCTGTTCCGCATACCGCTGTTCTGGCTGATGGCGCTGCTGATGGTCTGCTCCGGCGCATCGGAGATCTCCATGGCGCAGTGGGCCTCGGCTTTCACGGAGTCCGCCATGGGCGTTTCCAAAACCATCGGTGATCTGGCAGGCCCCTGCCTGTTTGCTGTGCTGATGGGTATCTCCCGCGTGTTCTACGGCAAGATGAGCGAGAAGCTGGATCTGACCAAGACCATGCTGGGCTGTGGCGCACTGTGCATCGTATGCTACCTGCTGGCGTCTCTGTCCTCGTCCCCCGTGCTGGGATTGATGGGCTGCGCGCTGTGCGGCATCTCGGTGGGTATCATGTGGCCGGGTACGCTCAGCATCTCTGCCCAGAAATGTCCCAAGGGCGGCACCGTGATGTTTGCCCTGCTTGCGCTGGCGGGTGATCTGGGCGGCTCCATCGGTCCGTCTCTGGTGGGCAGTGTGTCCAGCATGGCAGACGGCAATCTCAAGACGGGACTCCTTGTTGCCACCATCTTTCCGGTACTGCTGATCGCCGGGCTGGTCGTGCTGAAGAAGTGGGTCAAAACCACAAAATGATCTGAATACAAGAAAAGCGTCCGCTGCCTGACCGAACAGGTGGCAGACGCTTTTCTTATAGTATTTTGGTTGCAAGTTCATTCTACGGAGTTGTTGACAGTTTGATGGATGGTCTCATTCAGATGACTCTTCTGCATTTCTGCGATCTTCTCTCGCAGATCATAGAGTGCGGTGCCGATGGTATCAAAGGCAGAGGCAGCGACTTCTTCGTTGTTCTTCATGCCCAGCCGGTGAAGGGGTTCGGCATCACCCTCGTACAGGGCAAGCGCTCCTTCTGCCAGTAAGCGGATGTTTGCGATGTCATTGCCCACATTCCAGAAGTAGGTGTTGAGTGCCTTAATCTGATCGTTCATCACACATACACCAGCTCTGCATAGACGATGCTCAGGAACACAAACGCGTGTATTCCATCCAGCGGTTTTCGGATGGCGTTGCTTTTTTGTCCGCCGAAAAAGCGGTATTCGATTTGGTCTTCATGGATGTGGAAATGCCTTTTATGGATGGTCTGAAGACTGCAGAGAAACTGCGTGAAAAGGACAGCCAGACTGTACTGGTGTTCGTTACGAAGCTGTTCCAATACGCCGTGAATGGTTATGAATGAAGGACATGGATTTACTCCCGCAGGTGTACAGACTGCCATGGAAAAGACATTGCGGATGATAAAGCTAAGCAGGGAGCAGCGAAACATCTGAATTGACGTCTACCCCCATCCGCCAACGACCGGCAGATGGGGGATTATTAACGTGGCCAAGAGGAGAGCACTGTTTGAGGAATAAATGACAAAATCCAAAGAATTCAATAATTCCACAAACAAATCCATATAGTTTTTGGCAAGAAAATATAGGATAATAGACATGTAATCTATTGTAGGTCTCGTTTTCTTGAAGCTGAAGAGGAGTTGAGAAGATATGACGCAGGTTGTGACAAAGCGCGAAGAGCGGGCAAAAACCTGGCGGCGCGTGAAAGAATACAAGTGGCAGTACATGATGTTCCTGCCGGCTGCAATTCTGCTGATCCTGTTCAGCTATATGCCGATGATTGGTCTGATCGGTGCGTTCAAAGACTACCGCATCGGCTTCACCCTGGCGAACAGCCCCTGGTGCGGCTGGGAGAACTTCCAGTTCTTCCAGGATGCACACTTCTGGAAAGTTGTCCGCAACACGCTGAGCATCACGGTAGGCCGCATGGTGTTTGGCTTCCCGGCGCCCATCCTGCTGGCGCTGCTGCTCAATGAACTGCAGCATCAGAAGTTTAAGCGCGTGGTACAGTCTGTCAGCTACATGCCTCACTTCGTATCCTGGATCGTGGTGGCCTATCTGCTGGAGTCCCTGCTGGCACCTACCGGTTTGTTCAACCAGGTCAACCGCATGATCGGTCATGCACCGGTGTTCTACATGGGCCGCTCTGACTTGTTCAGTCCGATCATCATCATCAGCGGCATCTGGAAGGATATCGGTTGGAATACCATTGTATATCTGGCGGCGCTGTCGGGCATCGATCCCCAGCTGTATGAGGCTGCGAAGGTGGAAGGCGCGAACAAGTGGCAGCAAACCCGGTTTATCACCATCCCCTGCATCATGCCCACGATCGTGCTGCTGCTGACGCTGGCCATGCCCGGTCTGATCCAGGCTGGTACCGATCAGATCTACCCTCTGATGAACACCGCCAACATGGGCGTTGCTGAGGTTATCGACATCTACGTGCTGCGCAACGGTCTGCAGCAGGGCTACTACGGTATGTCCACGGCACTGGGCCTGGTGAGCTCCGTACTGTCCCTGGGGCTGGTGCTGGGCACCAACAAGATCGCTCAGCTACTCAACGGCGAAGGTCTGTGGTAAGGAGGTGTCGCAATGAGAACCATCAAACGCAGCAATGCGATCCGCAAGAGCACGGGCGAGAAGATTTTCAACGTTTGCAACACCATCTTCATGTTTGCCCTTTGCCTTGTGATGCTCTATCCTGTGTACTATGTGCTGGTGCTGTCCCTAAACGAGGGTACAGACTCCATGAAGGGAGGCATCTGGTTCTGGCCCCGCGCCTTCACGATGTTCAATTACCAGTATGTGCTTTCCAACGGCCTGCTGCAAAACTCCTACATGATCACCATTGGCCGCACCGTGCTGGGTACGGTGCTGGGCCTTGCGGTCAATGCGCTGGCTGCCTATACGCTGTCTGAGCGCAACATCCCCTTCAAAAAGGTGATGATGACCTTTGTGCTGATCCCCATGCTGTTCAACGGCGGCCAGATTCCCTACTTCCTGCAGCTGCGCAATCTGAGGCTGTACAACACCTTCTGGGTATTTGTGATTCCGGGCTTGGTCAATGTGTGGAATATATTCGTCATGAAGCGGTTCTTCCAGGATATTCCGGACAGTCTGCGCGAGAGCGCCCGCATCGACGGTGCAACCCACATGCAGACGCTGGTGAAGATCATTCTGCCCCTGTCCCTGCCGATGCTGGCGTCGCTGGGTCTGTTCACTGCGGTCGGTCATTGGAACGACTGGTTCTCCGGCGCGTTCTATGTGCAGACCAACGACCTGATGCCCGTGCAGACCTACCTGCAAAAGCTCCTGACGGCCAATAACATCTCCATGGTCAAGACCAACAATGCCCTGAATGCTGAGGCAGCCTTCCGTGAGAGTCAGACCGCCCGCATGACCGCCACTTCCGTCAAGATGGCTGCTGTCATGGTAGGCACGCTGCCCATCTTGTGCGTGTACCCCTTCCTGCAGAAATACTTCGTCAAGGGCATGCTGACCGGTTCGGTGAAGGGCTAAGTCAGCTTCCGGTATGATGACCCAGCTTGTGGTAAAGAGGCCGAATTCCCCATCGGATTTCTGACGGAAGGCATTCCGTCAAGATCATACATTTTCAAAGGAGGTTTTCCCATGAAGAAGATCCTTGCGCTGCTCATGTGCGTTGCCATGCTGATGGGCATGGTTTCTGCCAGCGCCGAGACTGCCGAGATGCCCACGATCACCATCTGGGCCGGCATGTCCTCCAACTGCCCGGAGGAGACCCTGCATCAGGGCACCATCCGCGATCTGCTGGGCATCAACTACACCGTTGAATGGACCCAGGGCGATTTCCTGACCACCCTGAACATGAAGATCAACGCTGGTGAACTGCCGGACGTGTGTGTCTTCTGGAACGACACCGTGGCTGCCAACGCCCTGATCAACTCCGGTCTGGTGCAGCCCGTGGACGCCTTCGTGACGGATGCTGAGAAGTATCCCAACCTGGCGGCTATCCCAGCTGAGACGCTGGATTATATCCGTGCCAGCACCCCCGACGGCAAGCTGTGGTACCTGCCCGGCAACTACGCCATCGAAGTGAACGATCCCTGGCCCGGCTGGACCGTTGACGCCTGGTGGGTCCGCAAGGATCTGCTGGCTCAGGTCGGCATGACCCTGGAAGAGCTGAACACCCTGGAAGGCATCGAGAAGTTCGCCCGTGCCACCTACGGCATGGTGACCGCTGACGGCCTGATGGTGCAGCCCATCAGCTACTCCTCTGAAGCTGGCTATAACATCATCCTGAACGCCTTCGGTATCGACACCGGCGCCGGCAAGAGCGGCATGCCCGCCATCTCCATGGTGGACGGCGAGAAGGTCTTCCTCTACGACCATCCCAACCTCAAGAATGCCTACGCCTGGATGAACAAGATGTACCGCGAAGGCCTGATGGATATGGAGGTCACCACGCAGAAGAACGAGCGTCTGACCGAGAAGATGAACTCCGGCTCCATCGCCATCTACCCCGGCAGCGCCTGGTCTCCCGGCCTGAACAACGCCTGGTACGCCATGCAGACTGCTGAGGACAACGTTGCCGCTGCTAACCTTGAGCCCCTGAAGGTCCCCACTGCTGAGGGAGTTGCCGAAGCCGGTAAAGTCTTCTACGTCAATCCCTTCAACAATGCCATGGTCTTCATCAGCAAGAACTGCAAGAATCTCGATGCTGTGCTGAAGTATCTGGATTGGTGCAACCGTCAGGATCCCATCAGCCAGCAGGAAGTCAACGAAGGCCCCGAGGGCGTGTACTGGTACTGGGTGGACGAGCCCTACGGCGAGTGGGACTTCGTGCCTGAGTACAAGGCCATGCGCGACAGCGGCGATCAGGCCCTGGTTGACACCTGCACCACGCAGATGTACTACCTGAGCAACTACAGCCGTGAGTGGTATCCCTGGTGGACCCAGCAGGTCACCTCTCAGAATCCTTTCGCCAACCGTCTGAACGAGTGCTGCCAGATCATCTCATCTTCCTTCGGCATCTCCCGTCCCATGCACGTGTATGACGGCGTGCCCATGCTGGCCGGCGGCAAGCTGGAGCGCTATCTGCCCACGCTGGAAGCGATCTCTGAGGAATACGGCGCCCGCCTGATCATGGCCGGTTCCGACCGGGACTTCGACAAGGCCTGGGATGAGTACCAGAGCCAGCTGGAGACCCGCGGCCACTGGTCCGAGGTCAAGACCGAGTGGAACGAGCAGTTCGCTGCTTACGTGGACGCTACGGGCGAATGGTAATCAACAGGTAAACGCCGGAGGCATGGGGTGTATGCTCCATGCCTCCTTTTGCCTTCATACAGGCAGTTGTTATTTGAATTGATAAACGGTATAATGAGAGTCAGAGAGGAGCTGACTGACATGCATAACTGGTTACAGCGATGGAGGCTGCCAATGAGTATCATCATTGCGGCTACGGCGTTGCTTTTGTATATCATTCCCTCACTGGCGCTCAACATCTATATCGAGGATCAGCGAAAAAATGTGTATGACCAGCACTACGAATCGCTGGCCATGGATGCAATCAGCCGGACAGTGTCGCAGCTCAATTACCGCATCAACCTCTACGAGGTGCAGCTGACAGGCGTGGCTTTCAATGAAGAACTGTACAATCAGCTGCTGCAGGAGTACACAGACCCCATTGCGCAGTGGGAAACGGTTCGTAACATGGAATTTGCGTATCAGTATGTGCACGGATTGCTGCCGGGGATGACGCAATTCCGCATCTACCACAATAACCCGACGCTGCTGGAGAACGGCGGCGTGCTCTGGAAGCCCGGCGACCGGCTCCTGGATGGTGAAATAGAGCGGGATTGGTATGCCCGGAAGCTGAATGTAAACAAGGCAGAATGGCGCGTCCATATCCAGCCGTACAACGGTGAATCCTACGCGGTTCTGACCAATAACATTCCCCGCGGCACGGCGGGCAGCATTGGCATGCTGTATCTGAAGATATCCAATATGCCTGCCTTTGGCAGCGTCATGAAAAGCAGCAGCGATTCGGGCACGATTCATGCCATGGCGGATGACCAAGGGGTGATTTTCCTGTCTACCGATGGTAACATGGTCGGAATGACGCTGGAAAACACTGCATTCAGTGATCTGGAGGCCATCCGCATCGCGTCCTACGGCAAGAATACAGTGCTGCTCCGGACAGAAGACGGATACCATATTTTCAATCATCTCAGCAACGGATGGAGGCTATACAGCTTTATTCCCATGAGTGGTATAATCCGCGATATGGAGCACCTGAGTGTACTGTACGGTATCGGTCTGGTGATCGTGCTGATTCTTGGCGTTGCAGCGGTGCTTACGATCGTGCAGTACTACCGTATGCGCCTCAAGCGTCTTAACCGCCGTCTGCAGAGCGATGTGCCGGATATTTCCCAGCCTGCCGCGCTGCAAAGCGGTATCCCGGACCATGTGGCGCAGGTGGAAGCCTACTACGGCAGCATTGTCAAGCAGATGAAGGGCCTCAAGCTGCGCGAAATGGAAGAGGCTATGCGGGCCATGGAAAGCTACGTCAATCCTCACTTCCTGTACAACACGCTGGGGCTGATCCGCTGGCGTGCGCTGGATGACGGGGATGAGGATCTCTGCTCTCTCGTGGACGACATGACGACCTACTACCGTCTGTCTCTCAGCGGTGGCAAGAGCGTCGTGACCGTGTCGGACGAGATCGCCCATCTGCAGGCTTATATCGACATCCAGCAGCGGCGCTGGGGCGATATGGTGCAGATCGAATATGACATTGACAACGCGGCCCTGGAGGCCTACACGCCCAAGAACATCCTGCAGACGATCGTGGAGAACTGCTATGTGCACGGCATGATCCCCGGGCGGAACGATCTGCGGATCGATATCAGCGTGAAGAAGGAAATGAGCGGCATCTGCTTTGTGGTGGCAGACAACGGCATGGGCATCGAGCCGGACAAGCTGGAATACCTGAACCGGAAGGATGATACGGAGATCAGCGGCATCGGCATACGAAGCGTCCGGCAGCGCCTGCATCTCTACTTCGGCAGGAACATGACCATGCAGATCACATCCGCGATGGGCAAGGGCACACGGGTGATGATCCGTATTCCATACTGCAAACAGGAACCGACCATCATAGGAGGCGAATGAGCGTGTATACCGTGTTGATATGCGACGATGAGAAATTCCAACGGGAAGGCCTGGCACGCCATGTCAACTGGGCGGAGCATGGGTTTGACACGCCCATCCTCTGCGCCAGCGCGTGGGAAGCGCTGGAGGTGCTGCGGGAGCGCACGGTGGATCTGCTTCTGACCGATGTGTGCATGCCCGGTAAGGACGGGCTGGAGCTGATCGAGGAATGCCGCGCGATCCAGCCGGAGCTGTACGTCGTGATGATCTCCAGCTTTGCCGAGTTTGATTATGCCCGCCGGGCGATGCAGAGCGGAGCGCGGGAATACCTGCTCAAGCCCATCAAGCCATCGGATGTGCATCAGGTGCTGACGACCTTCCTGCACTGGAAGAGCACCAGTGAGCCTGGTACCGTAGCGATGGACAAGAATGCCGCCCGGGTGATGCAGCTACTGGAAGAGCATCTTGTGGAGGGCATCACCATTGCCGAACTGGCAGACGCCGTCCACATGAATGCGTCCTATCTGTGTACTCTGTTCAAAAAAACCTACGGCGTGACTATTGCAGATCAGATGAATACCCTGCAGCGCGAGCGCGCCTGTCAGCTGCTGGCAACCTCCGATCTGTCCATGGGAGAGATTGCCTATCAGACCGGCAGCCGCACGGCGTCCAACTTCGCCCAGTGGTTCCGCAAATCAGTGGGAATGACGCCTGGCGAGTATCGACGCCTGGTGAGGGAAAATTCCGGAATCCCCAATGTGAACAACAAGATATCCTGAAAATCGCTTGTTTGAAGATGAATCGTGTTTACGGAGGAGAAAAGATGAAATTCAATGACCAGATTCTGCTCAAAGACGGCTGGCTGTTCTCCAAAGGCGCCTGTGAAGGGGCGGAAAGTGTTGATTACGATGACAGCTCCTTTGCGTCGGTCACACTGCCCCATGACTGGCAGATCAGTGAAAAACGCGATCCGGACATGGACATGGGCTGGTCGCAGGGCTACTATCCCCGCGAGGAGATGGCCTGGTACCGCCTCCGGTTTGATGCGCCGGTAGATTGGCAGGAAAAGGTGGTGCAGCTGAAGCTGGATGGGTGTCAACGCTTCTATGACATCTATCTGAACGGCGTGCGCGTCGGTGGTCATCGCTTTGGCTATGTGCCCACGGTGACACCGCTGGACGCTCAGCTGCTTTATGGGCAGAGCAATGTGCTGGCGATCCGGGTCAACAATGAAAAGACCAAGGGCGACCGCTGGTACAGCGGCGCAGGTCTGTGCCGCATGGCTTCCTTCCTGGTGGATGAGAAGGTTCACATTGCGCCCTGGAGCGTGTTTGCACAGTACGAACTCAATGGCAGCGCAGTCGAGGGCAAGGTCGATGTGCAGTGCATGAACGCCGCAGCGGAAGACTGCGCCGGTACGCTGGCACTCACATTGAAGGATGCTGAGGGCAATCAGGTCTGGAATGCGGACGTGGCGCTGCAGCTGAAGGCGGGCGATAATGCCGTGACGGTTCCCATGGAGCTCGCGGACGTGCAGCTCTGGGATGTGGATGCCCCCAACCTGTACCACCTTGACGTTGCGCTGAAAACCGAATACGGCACGGATCATGTGACGGAAAACATCGGCTTCCGCACCTTCGGCTTCGATGGCGACAACGGCTTTACGCTCAATGGCCGCAATATGAAAATGTACGGAGCTGACCTGCATCATGACGGCGGCGTGTGCTTTGGTGCAGCAGTGCCCAAGGCGGTCATTCGCCGCAGGCTGACCGAGCTGAAAAAGATGGGCTGCAATGCGATCCGCTGCAGCCACAATCCCCATGACGAGGCCATGTATGACCTGTGCGACGAGCTGGGCCTGCTGATGATCGACGAGGTCTACGACAAGTGGTGCCGCAGCAACCTGTATTTCGGCATCCTGTTTGAGGAAGACTGGCGTGACGACCTGAAGGCCATGGTGCTGCGCGACCGGAATCATCCCTCCATTGTGCTGTGGAGCCTGGGCAATGAGATTGAAGTCCAGTTCACGGATTATTTCTACGAGCAGCTGAAGGTCATGATCGCCTACTGCAAGGAGCTGGATCCCACACGCCCTGTGACGGAAGTGCTGGTCGGCTTCTGCGGCGGAGAGTACAGTGATGCAACCCCGCTGGAAAAGAAGGTCAACGCCGTGCTGCGGTACAGCGAGATCGTGGATGTGTTCTGCGGCAACTACATGGAAAACTACTACACTGCCTTCCGTGACGCCGGTATGGACAAGGCCATCATCGGCACAGAGGTGTTCAGCTACTATCGCCATGAGGAACTGACAGCCACCGGCGTGGCAGCCCAGTCTCCCTGGAGAGACGTTGATGAGCACCCCTATGTCTGCGGCGGCTTCGTTTGGGCTGGCGTGGACTATCTGGGCGAGTCTTCCGGCTATCCGTGCAAGGGCTGGACGGGCTGCCCCATTGACAGCACCGGTACCTGGAAGCTGCGTGCATGGCATCTGGCCTCCCAGTGGTCGGAAGAGCCGATGCTCAAGCTCGGCGTCATGGACGGTGAACAGGTTGCATGGGACGGCGCCAGCAGCATGTGGGGCTTCCCGAATGTGACGGGTCACTGGAATTATCCTCAGCAGGATCGGATCATCCATGTAGTTGCCATGACCAATTGTGATGAAGTGCGCCTATACCAGAATAACGATTTTGTCCGCGTTGGTCATGCCGGCGCCCTGGACCGCATGATCCACATGTATGTCCGTTACAGGCAGGGAACGGTTCGCGCAGAAGGCTGGAAGGATGGCCAGAAGGTGATCGAAACCACCTTGAAGACCAGCACGAAGCCGGAGAAGCTGCAGCTGACTTGCGATCCTGCCATGGATGACGGCCTTCTGCAGGTCGATTGCTGGCTGCTGGATGAGCATGAACAGCCTTGGGTCAATACATGCCCGGAGATCCATGTGGAAGTCGAAGGACCTGCCGCATTGGTGGGCTTGGATCATGGTGATTTCATGCGCGAAGTGGATCCGCATGCCAATCATTGCAGCGTGAAGGATGGCCATGCGATTGCCTATGTGCAGCGCACTGGCTCTGGGAAGGTCACCATCCGGGCAACCGGGCCGGCTGGCATGGCAGCAGAGCTTGTATGCGAATAATGCGGAACTGAATGCAAAGAGGAGGATCGTTTATGATCGCACGCACGCCCCCGATGGGCTGGAATTCCTGGAATACCTTCGGCTCCAATATCAACGAAGCCCTCATTCAAGAGATGGCGGACTTTATGGTCAACGAAGGCTACAAGGACGCGGGCTATGAATACCTGGTCATCGATGACTGCTGGAGCCTGCGCCAGCGCGGCGCAGACGGTCGCATTGTGCCCGACCCGGAGAAGTTCCCCAACGGCATGAAGGCCGTGGCAGATTATGTCCACAGCAAAGGCCTGAAGTTCGGCGTGTACTCCTGCGCGGGTGCGCGCACCTGTGCGGGCTATCCCGGCAGCTATGACCATGAGTTCGTGGACGCCCAGACCTTTGCAGACTGGGGCGTGGATTTTCTCAAGTACGACTACTGCAACTTCCCCTCCTCCGGCGACTGCAAGGCCCGCTACCTGACCATGTCCATGGCGCTGAAGGCAACGGGGCGGGAAATCCTCTTCTCCGCCTGCAACTGGGGCCAGCAGGAGCCTGGCACCTGGATGCGTCAGATCGGCGCCCACATGTACCGCTCCACCGGCGACATCATGGACAACTACCTGTCCTTTACCAATATCGTCAAGTCCCAGCTGAACAAGCTGTGCATGTCTGCCCCCGGCTGCTTCAACGACATGGATATGATGACCGTGGGCATGTGCGGCAAGGGCAATGTGGGTTTGGGCAAGGTGTGCACCTACGAGGAGTACCGGCTGCAGTTCACCCTGCGGGCGCTGTGCGGCGTACCGCTGATGATGGGCGCTGACCTACGCTCCCTGGCCCCGGAATACAAGGAGCTGATGCAGAACAAGACGCTGCTTCGCATCAACCAGGATGAGGAATGCCGCGCGCCCTACGTCGTCCGTCGCGACAGCGTGTGCGTGCCCAACCCAAATCCCGGCCCCGGCGAGGATCCCTGGATGCACATCCCCGAGACCGCCTTCATCTTCCTGCGCCACCTGTCTGACAATGAGTTCGCGCTGTTCTACATGAACCTGGCGGATCAGGGCGCGGAAGTCCACGGCGAATTCGTGGATATGGGCCTGCCCGTGACCAGCGGCGTGGCCCTGGACATGACCGACGCCTTCACCGGCGAGCACATCGGCCAGGTGACGGACTTCTTCAACCCCCACATCGAGGGCCACGACTGCAAGCTCTACCTGTGCAAGCTGGTGTCTTGCTGAGGCAAGAATTACCGACTTCTCCCGGGCGTTTGTGTTCGGGAGAAGTTTCACTTTGATGCGATACGCTGTGATAGAAGATACAAAGTAGTGGAAGTACCATAGCGTGATGGGCATTATTGCCAATGAATTGGATTGAACATGAAGAGGTGAAATGACATGATTCTGTACGACCAGACAAACCAGATCTTTCATCTGCAAGGATTGACCTTTAGCTATATCCTTAGTGTCTACAATGGTGTGCTGATGCATATGTACTGGGGCAAAAAGCTCCCCGAAGGCGATCATGCCGGACTTTTCGTTCTTTCCGGCGAAGCAGCCTCCTTTGACCCGCCCTGCAACCGGCATCCCCGGGAGGTTCTCACCCAGGAAAAGGGTTATTTTGGACAGCGATCGCTGAACCTGATCAATACCCATGGGGATGACGTACTCTCCCTGCGCTATGAAGGCCATCGTGTTTTTGCGGGCAAGAAAAAGCTGCAGGGGCTGCCTGCCTCCTATGTGGAGAGCGACGCGGAAGCCGATACCCTGGAGATCGATCTGCGGGATGCACTCACCGGTGCGGCAGTTACCCTATCCTACACCGTGTTTCACGATTTTGATGTGCTGGCTCGCAGTATGGTCATCCGAAACGAGAGCGATCAGCCCATGACCCTGACGGAAGTGCAGACCTCCGTGCCGCTGCCCATGGACGATTATGAGATCATCCATCTCAAGGGTGCGTGGGCCCGTGAACGCTTTGCACAGCGGATTCCCATGCCCCAGGGCACCTTTTCCATCAGCAGCCGCCGCGGTGCGTCCAGCCATGAGAACAATCCATTCCTTGCACTGGTGAAGCCTCATACCACCGAGCACGGCGGAGACGTCTACGCCATGACCCATGTGTATTCCGGCAGCTTTAGTGCGTCGGTGGATGTGGGGATCGACGCTGCGCCCCGGATGATGATGGGCTTGTGCTCCGATGTGTTTTCCTGGCAGCTGGAGCCGGGCGCGGCATTTCAGGCGCCCGAGACGCTTTTGACCTATGCCCATGATGGTCTGAACGGCTTGTCCCACCGGATGCACGCGTTTATCCGTCAGCGCATCTGCCGCGGCATGTGGCGCGACCAGTCCCGTCCCATTCTCATCAACAACTGGGAAGCCACCTACTTTGATTTTAATTCCGACAAGCTGGTGGAGATTGCCCGGCGCGGCGCGGAGATCGGCTGCGAACTGTTCGTTATCGATGATGGATGGTTTGGCAAGCGCAATGCGGACAACTGCTCCCTGGGCGACTGGGTGGTCAACGAAAATAAACTCCCTGGAGGTCTGAAAACGCTGGCGGAGCGCATCAACGCCCTGGGCCTGCAGGTTGGATTGTGGTTCGAGCCGGAGATGGTCTCCCCGGACAGCGACTTGTATCGTGCACATCCTGACTGGTGCCTGCATGTGGAGGGCCGGGAGCGCACCACCGCCCGCAACCAGCTGATTCTGGATGTGAGCCGGAAAGAGGTGCAGGACTACATCATCGAAAGCGTGAGCAGTGTGCTGCGCTCTGCGCCCATCAGTTATGTGAAGTGGGACATGAACCGCAACATGATGGAGGGCTTCAGCGCCGCCTTGCCCGCTGCCCAGCGCATGGAAACCCAGCATCGCTACATGCTGGGCCTCTACCGCGTGCTGGAGGAGATCACCTCCGCTTTCCCCAAAGTACTGTTTGAAAGCTGCTCCGGCGGCGGTGGACGCTTTGACTGCGGCATGCTTCACTATATGCCCCAGACCTGGACCAGCGACGATACGGATGCTTCCGAGCGTGTGCGCATCCAGTACGGCACGTCGCTGATCTACCCCTGCAGCAGCATGGGCGCTCATGTCAGTGCGGTGCCAAACCACCAGACCGGTCGCACCACACCCTTCCATACCCGCTGCAATGTGGCCATGGGCGGCAATTTCGGCTTTGAGCTGAATCTGAACAAGATCAGCGAGGAGGAACTCCGCTGCGCCAAGGATGCTGTTGCCACCGTAAAGAAGCTGCGCACCACCATGCAGCAGGGTGAGTATTCCCGCTTGGTGAATCCGCTGACCAGCAACGGACGCAGCGCATGGCAGTTCACCGATGATGAACGGGTGATCGTGTGCATCTATCAGGATTATGCTTCACCCAATCCCCAGCCCTGGCATGTGAAGCTGACCGGCCTGGATGAAAATGTAGTCTATGTGGACGAAGCCCACGGCCTGCGCTGCTCCGGCGGAGCACTGATGAGCATTGGCATTCCTGTACCCAGGGCATGGCAGGATCACGAAAGCTGGATCTATTGCTTCGAAAAGGCCTGAGGGAAAAAGGGCTGCTTGCCATCTGCCAACCGCAATAGAGCACGATTGGCGGATAGGGCAATTGTATTGACACATGCTTTCCACTGTGTTATGCTGATTTCACAACCTAAGCAAGCGCTGGTTTATTTGGCGGCGACGCTGGCGATGCCTTTTCCGCCATCGCACCATCTCATTCAATCAGCGCTTACTTAAAAGGAGCGTTGCAAATGAAAAAGCTGATCAATTTGGCTGCTGGAACGTGGCGCATGCACGAATGTGGCAGCGATATTTGGCACGAAGCCCATATCCCCGGCAGCGTCTATGCCGACCTTATGGCTGATGGCACCATGCCCGATCCTTTCTATCGGGATAATGAGTTTGCCTTTTTCGAGTTGATGAAGAAGGAATGGGAGTATGTGTGCTCCTTCCGCCTGGCGGAGGAAGCCCTGATGCCTGCCCATCTGGAGTTGGTCTGCGAGGGCCTGGATACCCTGGCGGACGTATTTCTCAACGGCGTGTTGATTGCCCATGCAGACAACATGCACATCACCTGGGAATGGGATGTGAAGCCCCTACTACATTGGGGTGAGAACGAACTGCGCATCATTTTCCGCAGCCCTATCAATTTCTGTGCAGAGAAGCATGCGCAGGCCCCTGGTTGGGAGTCCTCCGACGCGACGCCCGGCTTCCGCCATCTGCGCAAGGCCCATTGTATGTTCGGCTGGGACTGGGGTCCCCGGCTGCCCGACGCCGGCGTGTGGCGGCCCATTTACCTGCGCTGCTGGGATGCGGCGCGTGTGGAATCAGCGCTGATTACCCAACAGCACGCAGATGACCAGGTCACGCTGACCATCGCACCGGAGATGAAAGGTCAGGCCGACTGGCAAGCGATCATCACCGCTCCCGACGGCGCCGTGCTGACCACTCCGGTGACGAATGCTGCTACAGCGGAAATTATCATTGAAACTCCCGCGCTCTGGTGGCCCCGCGGCTATGGCGAGCAGCCCCTGTACACGGTTGAAGTCCGCGCCATTGTGGACGGCATTGTCGTGGATACCTGGGTGCGCCGCATCGGCTTGCGCACGCTCTCCATCAGCCGGGAGAAGGATCAGTGGGGCGAAGAGTTCTGTCACATCGTGAATGGCGCCAAGATCTTTGCCATGGGCGCAGACTACATCCCCGAGGACAATATCCTCGCCCGCGTCACCCCGGAGCGAACCCGCCGTCTGTTGGAGGATGCGGCTCTGGCCAACATGAATACTGTGCGCATCTGGGGCGGCGGTTACTACCCGTCTTCGGCTGCTTCGGCTCCCTTCGACGGATTCTACGACATCTGCGATGAACTTGGATTGCTGGTCTGGCAGGATCTGATGTATGCATGCGCATTCTATGACTTGACGGAGGACTTTGAAGCTTCCATCCGCGTGGAGACCGAGCAGAACGTCAAGCGGCTGCGTCATCATGCCTCCCTGGCTCTCATCTGCGGTAATAATGAGATGGAAGTGTTCATGGGCTATGCTAAGGACAGCCTTGTGCTCGGAGATGACCGTTACAATCCCAAAAATCATCGCCATGTCACCGACTATGTGAAGATGTTTGAGTATCTGCTTCCCCGCATTGTGAAAGCGCATGCGCCGGACACCTTCTGGTGGCCTGCCAGTCCCTCTTCGGGTGGTGACTTTGACGGTCCCAATGACTATGATCGCGGCGATGTGCATTACTGGGACGTGTGGCACGGCGAGAAACCTTTCACCGAATACCGCAAATTCTTCTTCCGGTATGCCAGCGAGTTCGGCTTCCAATCCTTCCCCTGCCTGAAGACTGTTGAAAGCTTCACAGAACCAGGCGACCGCAATATCTTCAGCCGCATTATGGAGCGCCACCAGCGCAATGGTGCCGCCAACGGCAAGATCATGGCCTACCTGGCCCAAACCTACAAGTACCCCAACAGCTTTGATGATCTGCTGTATGCCTCGCAGCTCCTGCAGGCGGAGGCCATCCGCTACGGCGTGGAGCACTGGCGGCGCAACCGTGGCCGATGCATGGGCGCGATTATCTGGCAGCTGAACGACTGCTGGCCCGTGGCAAGCTGGGCTTCTCTGGATTACTACGGTCGGTGGAAGGCTATGCACTATGCGGCGAAGCGATTCTTCGCCCCCATCATGATCTCCGCTGAGGAGGAAGGCGAACTGAGCCAGAACCCGAAGATCAACGAATACCGCACCACGCCCATTGAGCGCTCCATCCGTCTGAACGTGGCCAATGAGACCATGCAGGATGTGACCGGTGTGGTACACTGGGCGCTGCGCACTGCGGATGCTGACATTGTCCGGGAGGGCAGCGTCGAGCTGACCGTCCCCGCCCTGTCTGCAAAGTGGCTGGACAAGCTTGTCTTTGAGGATGCAACCCTCACCGGGCATTATGTCAGCTTTGAGTTCAACGTAGATGGAGAGGTTGTCAGCGAGGGTACGGCGCTCTTCTGCGCGCCCAAGCACTTCGATTTCCTTGACCCGCAGCTGACTGCCTGTGTGGAGGGAGACGAGATCGTCGTGCATGCCTCTGCTTTCGCCCGCCAGGTGTGGGTGGAGTCTGATGATCGAGCCGGGACGCCCGGAGCGGATCTGCTGCTCTCTGACAACGCCTTCGACATGAATGCAGGTGCGAAGCGCATCCGTATCCTGCGGGGTGAAGCAAAGAATCTCCGAGTCCGCAGTGTGTATGATCTTGGAAGGTGATTTGTTGCACTT
>JAQXLU010000130.1 GCA_029012285.1 Clostridiales bacterium
CACCTATTTCACGTCCGAAAGCGTTACACAGGGTCATCCCGACAAGGTCTGCGACCAGATTGCCGACGCGATTCTCGACGCAGTGCTTGCCGCCGACCCGTATGCCCATGTCGCCTGTGAAGTGACGGCCATCACCGATTCCGTTCACATCTTCGGCGAGATCACGACGTGTGCCCATGTGGATTATGAGGCAGTTGCGCGTGAGACAATCCGCACCATTGGATACACAACGCCCGGCCACGGCTTTGACGCCGACACCTGCCGGATTGTGGTTGACCTGCATGAGCAGTCACCCGATATCAACATGGGCGTGCAGCGTGAAAACGAGGAGGAAAGCGGTGCCGGCGATCAGGGCATGATGTTCGGCTATGCATGCCGGGAGACGGAAAGCCTCATGCCGCTGCCCATCGAGCTGGCCCATGCGCTCACGCGCCGGCTCGCCGATGTGCGCGAGATGCGCATCATCCCAGAGCTTCTGCCGGACGGAAAGGCGCAGGTGACCGTTCAGTATGAGGATGGCATCCCCACGCGCATCGACACGGTGGTGGTCTCCACCCAGCACACGGACAGCATCTCCGAAACAGAGCTGCGTGCGCAGGTGATCGACGAGGTGATCCTCAAGGCGCTGCCGGACAATCTGCTGGACGAGCAGACGCACATGCTGATCAATCCGACCGGCCGCTTTTTGATCGGAGGCCCGGCGGGTGACAGCGGATTGACAGGCCGCAAGCTGATTGTGGATACCTACGGCGGCTATGCGCGCCACGGCGGCGGTGCGTTCTCCGGCAAGGATCCGACCAAGGTGGACCGCAGCGCAGCCTACATGGCGCGTTATCTGGCCAAGAATGTCGTTGCCGCGGGCTTTGCGGACCGTTGTGAGGTGCAGCTCAGCTATGCCATCGGCGTGGCGCAGCCCGTCTCGCTGCTGGTGGATACCTTTGGAACAGAATCCATGCCCACCCAGGAGATTCGCAGGCTGATTCTTGACAGCGTAGACATGCGCCCGACAGCGATTATCCGCCGCTTTGAACTGCGCGAACCGATATACAGCAAGGTTTCCTGCTATGGTCACTTTGGAGAGCATGCCAGAGAGATGCCTTGGGAACAGATGGAGTTGGCTGCCGTGTGGCTTCAGCAGACGCGTATACACTGCGCATAATCCGGCGCTTTCATCCACACAGGAACAGCCGGAGCATCACTGTCCTGATGCTCCGGCTTTGTTTCTCCGCGCATCAGGGGAGAATCGAAAGGAAGGTTATCATGTCCGTCAAGATTATCGCAGATTCCACCTGTGATCTGCCTGCGGATTTGCTGGCACAGTACGACATCACCATTCTGCCGCTGTCCATCAACAGGGATGGGCAATTCTATAAGGACGGCGTCGAAATCACGCCGCAGGACATCTTTGCGCATGTCGATGCGGGCGGCGCGCTCTGCTCGACAGCGGCTGTCAACATCGAAGAGTTTACAGCCTGCTTTGCCCAGTACAGCGGCGCGTACGATGCGGTCATCTGCGTGACCATCAGCGCGGAGATGTCCAGCTGTTATCAGAACGCCTGCATGGCTGCCGCATCCTTTCCCAATGTCTATGTGGTGGACTCCCGCAACCTGTCCAGCGCACAGGGCCTGATTGCCCTGGAGGCTGCAAGACTTGCCCTGCAGGGGCTCTCAGGTTGCGAAATTGCGCGAATCCTGAACGAGGAAACCGGCAGGGTGCAGTCCAGCTTTCTGCTTGACCGGCTCGACTACATGCGCAAGGGCGGGCGCTGCTCCGCCGTCGCCGCGCTGGGCGCCAACCTCATGCACCTCAAGCCCTGCATCGCCGTCAAGGAGGGCAAAATGGGCGTCGTGAAGAAATACCGCGGCTCCTTTGAGCACTGCATGGTTCAGTACACAAAGGAGCTCCTGGCACAGCATCCCGACAGCCGCAACGACATTGCCATTGTCGTCCATCCCGCCGCGGATCGCGCTGCCGTTGAGGCGACCCTTCGCACGCTGAAGGAGGATGGACGGTTCAGGGCCGTCTATGAAGCCCGTACGGGATGCACCGTGGCCTGCCATTGCGGAGCGAATACCATCGGCGTCATGTTCATGACCGACTGACCCAAACGGCTGCTTCTTTCAGCCACAAAAGCATGGTATACTGAATCACAGCGTTTAGGGGAAGGAGAACAGGTATGAAGATCGGCATCATCGACGTGGGCGGCGGCTTCCGTGACATCTACGGCGCAGGCGTGCTGGACGTGTGCATGGAGCAGGGTATCCGTTTTGATTACTGCATTGGTATTTCGGCAGGAAGCGCCAATCTGGCCTCGTATCTGTCCGGGCAGGCGGGGCGCAGTTATACCTTCTATATGGAGTATGTCTTTCGCAGGGAATACGCCAGCCTAGATAACTGGCTGAAAACCCGGAACTACGTAAACCTTAATTACGTCTACGGCACGCTTTCCAACAGCGACGGAGAGAACCCGATCGATTATTCTGCCATAGAAAGGAATCCAGCAAGCTTCTATGTCGGCGCGTGCAACGCCATGACGGGCGAACCGATTTATTTCGATAGGACATATCTGGCACAGGATCACTACGATATCTTCAAGGCCTCCTGCGCCCTTCCGGTGTTCTGTCGTCCCTACACGATTGAGGGTATTCCGTATCTGGACGGCGGCATTTCTGATCCGATTCCTCTGGATAAGGCTTTCAACGACGGATGTGACAAGGTTGTTCTGATCCTGACCCGCCCGATCGACCAGCCCCGTCAAGCAAGAAAGGATCGCGTGATTGCCGACCTGCTTTCGCGCTCCTACCCAAAGGCCGGTGAAAGGATGCGCATCCGTTATCAAACGTACAATGCAGGCGTAGCGCTTGCCCAAAGGCTTCAAGCGCAGGGAAAGGTGCTGATCGTCGCACCGGATGATATCTGCGGGCTTTCCACTCTCACAAAAGATCAGAAGAAGTTGAAGGCAATGTACGAGAAGGGTGTTCGGGATGCGAGGAGCATTGGTGCATTTCTAGATAACGAATTCTAATCCTGCTGCAGCATAAGAGGGACAGGACGCCCTTCGGGCACATGCACATGAACGGGTTCCAGCGGTTCCCCTTCGTTTGTCCAGAAGAATACACAGTAGCGGTCAATCCTCAAGACCAGAGGCACCGCGGAAGCCTCCTTTTTGCGCAAACTCCAGAATCAACGGGGCTGTGAAAAAAGCCCCTGTTCCTATTATACATGAACAACAAACAGCAAACAAGAGCCTACCGCCGCGCATCTCCTCCGGCAGCATCTCGGGGCACATGCTTCATCTGCTATGCAGGCATCCATCGCGGA
>JAQXLU010000131.1 GCA_029012285.1 Clostridiales bacterium
AGCACGGCATGGACGCGCTGATGCACGGGCGTACGACCTTCGTGATCGCGCACCGTTTGTCCACGGTCAAGAATTCCGACTGCATCATGGTGCTCGAGCAGGGCCGCATCATCGAGCGCGGCACCCACGAGGATCTGTTGGGGCAGAAGGGCAAGTACTACCAGCTGTATACGGGCAATGCCATTCAGGCACAGTGAATTTGACAGAATCTCAAAGGCCGGAAACCTCGTTTGAGGCTTCTGGCTTTCTTTGTGGCATAGACGGGTTGAGGATTGCGCAGGTTGATCGGCTGACTTGGCTGTTTCGCGAATGAAAAGGGCCGGAAGCCTTGTTTGGGGCTTCCGGCTTTGCGGGGTGATTGATTTTGGTGTTCCGCGCCTTTGTGGGGCTGACTTGGCTGTTTCGCGAATCCGGAGGATTCGCGAAAGGCGCATGCGGATTGGGCGGCGCCTGCGGTCGCGGAGGAAGGGACGCTGTCCCTTCACCCTGCCAGGGGCGCTGCCCCTGGACCCTGCAAGGGGCTTAGCCCCTTGACCCGTTTTCGCTTCGCGAGGTGTGCGTTCGTGGCTTAGAAGGTCATGTCGCACATTTCGATGTTGTTGGTGTTTACCATCAGCTGGTGAGCGGCACGATACTCAAAGAACTTCGGCGCGACCTTGGGGAACAGCGCGTAGCTCAGCACGTCCTCCTCGCAGGTGTACCAGCCATTCGCCTTGACCTCAGCGCGCAGCTGATCCATCTCCGGCGCAAGATCGTCCGCATAGCGATGGGTGATCACCGGCGTATCGCCGATGCACTTCTTGCGGACGTCCTCGTTCACAGGCGCAGGCAGCTTTCCGTAGCGGCCGGCAAGCAGATCCTTGGACTCCTTGGGCACCATCTTGTAGCGTTCCCCGCCCAGCACGTTCATCACGGCCTGCGTGCCGACGATCTGGGAGGTGGGGGTGACCAGGGGCGGATAGCCGAAGTCCTTGCGAACGCGCGGCACCTCAGAAAGCACGTCGTAATACTTGTCCATGGCGTTGGCCTGCTTGAGCTGGCCGATCAGGTTGGACAGCATGCCGCCAGGCACCTGGTACTGGAGCGTCTTGACGTCCACGCCCAGCACGCGGGAGGGATCGCGCCAGCCGTCCTTGGTCAGGCGATCCGCCACGCCGCGGAAGTACTCCGCCAGCTTCGCCAGGAGGGTGATGTCAATGCCGGTGTCGTACTCCGTGCCGGCCATGGTGGCAACCAGGGTCTCGGTCGCGGGCTGGGAGGTGCCGGAGCCCAGGGGGGACAGGCAGGTATCCACCACGTCCACACCGGCTTCGATGGCCTTCATCAGCACCATATCGCCAGTGCCGGTGGTGTTGTGGGTGTGTAACACGATGGGCAGCTTGGTGGCGGCCTTCAGGCGCTTGACCAGGCTGTAGGCCTTGTAGGGCAAAAGCAGGTTCGCCATATCCTTGATGCAGATGAGGTCTGCACCCATCTCCTCGATTTCCTTGGCCAGGGCGACGAAGTAATCCTCATTGTGCACGGGGGACTCGGTGTAGCTCAGGGCGATTTCGGCCGTACCGCCGTACTTCTTGGTGGCCTTCACGGCGGTGCGCATGTTGCGCAGGTCGTTGAGCGCATCAAAGCAGCGGATGATGTCGATGCCGTTCTCGATGGCCTTCTTGACGAAGGCGTCCACCACGTCGTCCGCGTAGGGACGGTAGCCCAGCAGGTTCTGACCGCGCAGCAGCATCTGCAGCTTGGTGTTGGGCAGGGCCTTGCGCAGCACGCGCAGCCGCTCCCAAGGATCCTCGTTCAGGAAGCGGAGGCAGCTGTCGTAGGTCGCGCCGCCCCAGCACTCCAGGGAATAATAACCGACCTTGTCCAGCATTTCGCAGGCGGGCAGCATTTCAGCCGTCGTCATGCGGGTGGCAGCCTGGGACTGATGGCCGTCACGCAGGATGGTATCGGTAATCATAAACTTGGCCATTGTTCAATCCTCCAGTCACATTAGCCGCCGAACATGGACAAAAGCACGCCCGCGGCGATGGCGGAGCCGATCACGCCAGCCACATTGGGGCCCATGGCATGCATCAGCAGGAAGTTGGCGGGGTTGGCCTTCTGGCCTTCACGCTGGGACACGCGGGCCGCCATGGGCACGGCGGACACGCCCGCAGAGCCAATCAGCGGGTTGATCTTGCCGCCGGAGAGCCAGTTCATCACCTTGGCCAGCAGCACGCCAGCCGCAGTGCCGCCCATGAAGGCCAGCACGCCGATGACGATGATGAGCAGCGTATCCAGCTTGAGGAAGGTGGAGGCAGTCGCCGTCGCACCGACGGTCACGCCCAGGAAGATGGTGACGATGTTCATCAGCTCGTTCTGCATCGTCTTGTTCAGGCGCTCGGTCACACCGCACTCCTTGGCCAGGTTGCCCAGCATCAGGCAGCCCACCAGCGGGGTGGCGGAGGGCAGCAGCAGGCTGACCAGGATGGTCACCACGATGGGGAAGAGAATCTTCTGCGTCTTGGTGGCAGGCTTGAGCTGCTCCATGACGATTTCCCGTTCCTTCTTGGTGGTCAGAGCGCGCATGATCGGGGGCTGAATGACGGGCACCAGCGCCATGTAGGAATACGCCGCCACGGCGATCGGGCCCAGCAGATGGGGCGCCAGCTTACCCGTCAGCCAAATGGCGGTGGGGCCATCCGCGCCGCCGATGATGCCGATGGAGCTCGCCTCCGCAGGAGAGAAGCCCAGGGCGATGGCCGCAATGAAGGTCACGAAGATCCCCGCTTGGGCAGCAGCACCCAGCAGCAGCGTCTTGGGGTTGGAGATCAGCGGACCGAAGTCAGTGCCCGCGCCCACGCCCATGAAGATCAGGCAGGGGTAGATGCCCAGCTTCACGCCAAGGTACAGGTAGTCCAGCAGACCGGCAGAGATGGTCTTGCCCGTCTCCGCCAGCAGCACGCCAGCCTCGGAATACACCGCACCGCCGGAAATGAAGGCATGCTCCATCACCACGGAGGCGGCGTTGCCGTTGGCAGCCAGCTGGCTGAGGGCATCCGCCAGGGCGATGGGCTGAGCCGCGTCGGCGGTAATCGCGTTCACAAAATGACCCACGACCGTACCGGCTTCGTTGATGATCTGCCCGGCGGCGTTCACCATATAGGATGCGCCATTGAGCAAATGGTTGCCGTCTACCATCACCGCACCGCCGAACAAGCCCCAGTTAACATGTCCGCCGGCGAAAAGTTCCTCGTGGAAAACCTCGCTGCCCAGCAGATTGGTGAGCAGCATACCAAAGGCGATGGGCAGCAGCAGCAGCGGCTCAAACTGCTTGACAATCGCCAGATACAGCAGCACGCAGGCCACGCCGACCATGATCAGCGCCATGGGATCCTGCAGGAAGTTGAAGACACCGGAGGTCTCCCACAGGCCCTTGAGCGCGTTGACAATAAAACTCATTGTATCAACTCACTTTCCGTCCATTTGTCCGTTGTGGATGAACAGCTTACGCAATCACGACCAGCACGTCACCCGCGTTGACGGAAGCCCCCTTGGCCACGTTCACCTGGGCCACAGTACCGGCCTTGGGCGCGGGGATTTCGTTCTCCATCTTCATGGCCTCCAGCACGGCCAGGGTATCGCCGGCGTTGACCTTCTGGCCCACGGCGACCTTCACATCCAGGATGGTGCCGGGCATGGGGGCCTTGACGCCCTCACCGGCGGCAGAAGCCACGGGCGCAGCAGCGGGGGCGGGAGCAGCCTTGGGCGCGGCGGGCGCGGCAGCGGGAGCGGCAGCAGGGGCGGAAGCGCCGATTTCCTCTACGTCCACATGGTAGACCTGGCCATTGACGGTGATCTTGTAAGTACGCATGATATTTCCTCCTAATCGTTGATTGATGTATGGATGGCTTAAGGCTTATGGAACAGGGATTACTGCTTCACGCGCACGATGCGCTTGATCTGGAAGGGATAGCCCTCGCCACGGACAGCGGCGATTGCGGAAGTGATGACAGCCACGGTCTGGTCATCAAACTTGGCCGGGGACAGCTTGCCTTCGACCACCGGCGCTGCCACGGGCGCTGCCGCCACAGGCGCAACGGCTGCCTTGGGCGCTTCCTTCTTGCCCAGCTTGCCAGTCAGGACGCCCATGAGGTTGATCAGCACGATCAGAATGACCAGGCCGAAGAACACCACCGCGATGCCGACCACTGCCACCAGCAGGGAATTCGCAAAAGACATGTTTTACACCATCCTTTCAGCAAACGGCGTTTTGCCGCGTAATCAGGGAACGGTATTCCGATAGGGAAAGGCATGCTTTCGGTGGAAACTGAAAGACATACCTCAATTTAACCCATCTTCTCAGATTCTACATATGTCCCCTATTTCCTGCCTGCTTATCTGCAATTTCACAAATTTTCTTTTGCATGGCAGCGGTCGCGTTGCCACAGCATATGGGGGATGAAAAAAGCCGGGCTTCCCATATCCTGGGAAACCCGGCGGATTGATGATGCTCCCCTGTCCCATCTCATTTGGGCTCGTCCTGTACCAGAACATTGGCCTTGCCAAAGGTCTGTTCCAGGCCGCTGACGAAGCTCTCCACGCTTTCCTCCGCCGGTTTGCTGGCCCCTGCGGTGACAGCCTCAAACTGGCATTCCACGCCAGCAGCCTCCGTCAGCGCGTTGCAGATGGCGCGGCGCTTGTCCTCCTTGTTCAGCGCGTTGGCGAAGAAATCCATGCCCACGGGGGCCTCCCAGCGGTAGAGCGTGCCGTCGCAGCCCACAAGGCGCCCCTGCGTGAGGAAGGAATGGGTCGGGATGTCGGTCTTTTTCAGCACCGACAGGGCTTCCTTCCAGGCCTCGTCGGCGCTGCGCCCGGTGGGGGTGAGCACCTTGGGCCTGGGCGGCTCGGCCTTTTGGGGGGCAGGCGCGTCGTCCTTCTTCTTTTTGGCGGGAGCTGCCGCGATCACGCCGCTTTGCAGCTTCTCCGTCAACTCGGCCAGCTGCTTTTCCAGCTGGGCGATGCGGTCGTTGAGCGCCGCGGTGTCCGCCTCCTTGGTGCGCAGGCAGCACTTGAGCGCGGTGTTTTCCAACACGATGCGCGGACTGGAGGCCCAGCGCAGCTCCGTTTCGGTGGTCATGAAGATGTCCAGCATCTTCATCAGGCGCGTCACGGTCATCGTGTCCGACTGGCCGATGTATTCCGCCGCGTCCTCCTGGGTCACGTCCAGCAGGGAGGGCAGATCGTCCGGGCAGGCCTTGGCCATCAGCAGCGCGCGCAGGTGCTGGCTCACATCCTTGGCAAAGACCATCGGCTCGCGGCCCTTGCGCATCAGTTCGTCAATCATGCCCAACACAGTGGATGCATCCTCCAGGGCCAGCGCGTCCACAAAGCGGAACAGGAAGCTTCTGTCCGACGTGCCCAGGACGCTGCGCACCAGCTCCTCATCCACATCGCTACGGTAGCCCAGGCACATATCCAGGATGGAGAGCGCGTCGCGCATGCCGCCCTCCGCCGCCCGGGCGATCATATGGAGGGCATTGTCCGTGGCGGTGGCGTTGGCGCCCTCCACCGCCTGGCGCAGCCGCCCCGCGATCTGATGGGCCGGAATGCGCCCGAAGTCGAAGCGCTGGCAGCGGCTGAGGATAGTGGCCGGGAGCTTCTGCGGCTCGGTGGTGGCGAGGATAAAGCACACATGGGCCGGGGGCTCCTCGAGGGTTTTGAGCAGCGCGTTAAAGGCCGAGGCGGACAGCATGTGCACCTCGTCGATGATATACACCTTGAATTTGCCGTGCTGAGGCGGGTACTTCACCGTTTCCCGCAGGTCGCGGATCTCGTCCACGCCGTTGTTGGAGGCCGCATCGATCTCCATCACGTCCATGGATTCCTCCGCCAGCAATCGGCGGCAGGATTCGCACTGGCCGCAGGGGTCGCCGTTGACGGGCGACAAACAGTTGATGGCGCGGGCCATGATCTTCGCCGTGGAGGTTTTGCCCGTGCCCCGGCTGCCGCAGAACAGATAGGCATGGGCAATGCGCCCGGTGTTGATCTGATTGCGCAGCGTCGCCACGACGGCCTCCTGCGAAACCATCGAGGAAAAGTCCATGGGCCGCCACTGGCGGTATAGGGCTTGATATGCCATGGGATTGGCCTCCCTGTTTTTCTTATTGGCGCTCAAAGCCGAGGAAGCGCGTGCCCTGGAAGGTCAGCAGTCCCTGGTCGCCCTCCAATAGCATGCCGGATTCCTCGCCGGACACCGCCAGCTCCAGCCGGTCGCCGCTTTCCACCTCAAAGGTCGCGTAATAGCTGGTGCTGCAATGGGTATGGAGATGCGCCTCCTGATGATGATGGTGGCTGTGCACCTCCTCGCGCTTGCTAACCACCCGGGCCGCCACCGTCAGCCGGGGCGAATGGTTGTTACGATGCCATTGGCTCACCCCGCGGATGGCAGTTACCACGAACATGCCGATCACCAGCGCAAAGATGATGAGGAACAGGATGGGAAACAGGCCGAAGAAAAAGCTGTTGGTATTGATCATCATAGGTTATCTCCCCTTTCCCAGGGATGATCGCACATTTCCATGCTGCGCGCAAGGGGTTACACCCCAAAGGTACAATCGCGCGCACAGGATGTCGTCACAGCCGCTTGAAAACGATGAAGCGGCTCGCCCCGGCATAGACCAGGATGCCCTCGTCACCCTCGGCGGCCAAGCCATAGTCCTCCCCGGGAACTTCCATTTCCACCCGCAGCCCGTCCTGCTTCTGGAAGGTCACGAAATAGCGGGTACGGGGCAGCTCGGGGTGGTCAGGGTCGCCCTCCACCAGCGTGCGCTTGCCCTTCACCGTGGCCTGGATGTTATAGACCGGTTCGCGGCCCTGCTTTTCCTCCGTGTGCACCCCGGCGGTCAGTTTGGCCACCAGCATCAGCAGGAGGATGGCCAGCATGCCGCCGCCGAGCATCGTCAGGGCCAGCCTGATCGCTTCATTCATCTGCATTCTCCCCGGCGGGCGCGTAGAACATGCCGCCGATCACATCGCCGTTTTCCTTTTCAAAGCGGATGAGCCGCATGCCCCGCCAGGTCAGCAGCCCCCTGTCACCCGCCTGGAGGTGCAGCCCGCCTTCGCCGGAGAAGTTCAGCTTGACTTCCTCGCCGTCCTCCAGCAGAAAGACCGCCTCGTTGGCGCTCTCCAGCGTGAGGGGATTCATCCGGCGGTAGCAGGTAAGCACCTGGGCAGGGACGCCCGGCGCATCATCGGCTTCGGCGGGCAAATCCGCAGCATCCACAGCATCCATATGGATGTCCTCCTCTGGTGAAGGCGCGTACTTGTCCTTCGCCAGCCCCCAGCCGATGGCCCCGGCCAGCACCAGCACCGCTGCCTGGAACAGAATATGCACGGGCACACCTCCCCTGCGAAAATCAGTCGGGATCATTATAGCAGAGTGCGGCGGTAAAATCAATCACGGACGGGCGAATTCTGCCGGGAATGTTCCCCTTGACGCGAACAGCAAATCCATCTATACTGGAGTCAGAAGGGGGTGTTACGATGCTTGACCTGCGTGAGGCCAGGGCGGAGGACGCGGCGCTGATCAGCCGCATCATCGCGTGCAGCTGGCGCGGCGCCTATCAGGAGCTGATTGACCCGGTATACCTGGCCCGGCTGCCGGAGGAATACTGGCTGCCGTCGATGCGCTCCTGGCTGGGGAGCGGGCGGATGTACGGCCTGCTGGCGGAGATGGACAGTCAGGTGGTGGGCAGTATCATCTACGGGCGCGGCCGGGATGAGGAACGCGCCAACTGGGGCGAAATCGTATCGCTCTACGTCCTGCCGGAGGTGCTGAGTCGGGGCGTGGGCAGCGCACTGCTGCGCCAGGCCCTGTGCGCACTGCGGGAGGACGGCTATGACCGCGTGTACCTGTGGGCCATCCGCGGCAACGGGCAGGCCGAGCGCTTCTACCGGAAGCACGGATTCCGCCTGACGGATGAAAAGGTGCAATACAGGATCGGCAATCGCGACGTGTGCGATGTGTGCATGGTGCGGGAGGGATAAGCGATGCCAGGGGTCAATGTGGTTTTCTTCGATGCCGCGCCCCGGGAGCTCAGGCCAAAGTACGCGGTCATCCTGGCCCGGCACGAGGGGCAGCTGCTTTGGTGCCGCCACCGGGCGCGAAGCACCTGGGAAATCCCAGGCGGACACGTGGAAGCAGGCGAAACCGCCCTGGAAGCTGCCGCCCGCGAGCTGCGGGAGGAAACCGGCGCGGTGGATTTCACCCTCACCCCCATTTGCTGGTACAGCGCGTATGCCCAAGGCTGCAAGCCCCACAGCCTGGGGCTGCTATGCATGGCGGACGTGGGGGCTTATGGCGATATCCACAGCGAGATCGCGGAGGTGTGTCCGTTCCAGGACATGCCCGAAGCGCTCACCTATCCTGAGATACAGTCCGCGCTCATGGCAGAGGCCAAACGGCGCGGATTCCTGTGAAAGCGGGGCGCTTCCCCGACCACAACCATCAAAAAGATAACCACCCGTCAAACGGGTGGTTTCCACAAAGGCTAAAAGCCTTTATTACCGGCCAGCGTCTAAAGGCGCTGGCTTTCACAATGTTCAAGCCTATTGCCTTTGTCACTTTTGCCGCCCCTTAAGGGGCGTTCGT
>JAQXLU010000132.1 GCA_029012285.1 Clostridiales bacterium
CGTTTCCAAAACCGTTCATCAAACCCGCTTTGAAAAGGTTTCCCTTGCCCTTTTTCCCAAACTGTGGTATGATGAAAACCAGTCATTTCGCGGCAGCGGGAAGCATCGGTGACGCTTCTCCACGCCGATTGGAGGTATTACCCATGAGCGCTTTGTCCACCCTCGAGCTCAAGGAACGCCTGAGCGAACTGCAAGGCTCCACTGTGACCCTGCGCGGCTGGATCCGCAACCACCGCAAGCAGAAGAACATGGGCTTCATCGACTTCTTTGACGGCACCTGCTTCAAGAATCCCCAGGTGGTCTACGATGCGAATATCGCCGGCTTTGAGGATATCCAGGCCCTGCGCGTGGGCAGCGCCATCACCGTGACCGGTACGGTCGTGCCCTCCTACAAGGACCCCACCACCCCTGAGGTGCAGGCTGCATCCATTGTCCTGGAGGGCGACTGCCCCGAGGATTACCCCCTCCAGCCCAAGCGCCATTCCATCGAATTCCTGCGGGAGATCGGCTATTTGCGGCCCCGCACCCGCCTGTTCCAGGCGGTGTTCCGCGTGCGCAGCGTCGCCAGCATGGCCATCCACACCTACTTCCAGGATCGTGGCTATGTGTATGTCCACACCCCCCTGATCACCTCCAATGACGCCGAGGGCGCGGGCAACACCTTCACCGTCACCACCCTGGAGCCCAAGGACGCGGGCAAGTGGGAGCAGGATTTCTTCGGCAAGCAGGCCTCCCTGGCCGTGACCGGTCAGCTGGAGGGCGAAACCTTCGCCATGGCGTTCTCCAAGATCTACACCTTCGGCCCGACCTTCCGCGCGGAGAACTCCAACACCAAGACCCATGCGGCGGAATTCTGGATGATTGAGCCGGAAATCGCCTTCTGCGATCTGAACCAGCTGATGGACGTGGAGGAGGACTTCCTCAAATTCCTCGTCAAGACCGTGCTGGAAAAGTGCCCCGACGAGCTGGCCTTCCTGGATGCCTTCGCCGCGGGTGGCAAGGGCACCTCTGGCCTGGTGGAGAAGCTGACGGCCCTCTCGGACGCCAAATGTGCCCGCATCACCCACGAGGAGGCCATCACCATCCTCAAAAACGCCGACCGCGACTGGCAGTTCAAGCCCGAATACGGCCAGGATACCGCTAAGGAGCATGAGAAGTACCTCACCGAGGAATACTTCCATGGCCCGGTGTTCGTCTACAACTGGCCCCGCGACATCAAGGCCTTCTACATGTATCAGAACGACGATGGCAAGACCGTCGCCGCCGTGGACCTGCTGGTGCCCGGCTCGGGCGAATTGATGGGCGGCTCCCAGCGCGAAACCCGCCTGGATAAGCTGACCGAGCGCATGGATGCCCTGGGCATTTCCAAGGAGAGCCTGGATTGGTACATCAATCTGCGCAGGTTCGGCGGCTGCACCCATTCCGGCTTCGGCATGGGCTTTGAGCGCTTGCTGATGTACCTCACTGGCGTGGACAACATCCGCGACGTGATCCCCTACGCCCGTACCCCCATGAACTGCGAATTCTGATTCTTACATGTTTATGCCGCACGCAGGATGCTGCCATCCCGTGTGCGGTTTCCCTTATCAGGAGGTTTTCCATGCAAGACATTCCCCTTTGGCGGCGGATGCTCAAGGCCGTCCTTGCGTCCTTGCTGACGGTGGTGCTCCTATCAGCGTTCTACCTGGCGGTCATCATGGGCAATCCCCACAAGGAGGAGGGTGAGGGCGGCATGGCTGCGCTGGAGCAGCCGCTGCTGTCCGCCCTGCCCGCCCCCGTGACCATCCGGGAGCAGAGTCAGCTCAGCCAGCTGAGGGCCGCCTTCCCCGCGCCGATGATGGCGGCGATGAACAGCAGCGCGATGGCCCTGGTAGAGGGCGCGTGCCGGGATGTTCCCTTTGAAAATGGCTTGGCCCGCACCGTCACGCTGACCTACCGCACGGCGGAGGGCGGTATCATCACGGTGGAAAGCATCTATCCCGCCCGGGCGCTGTCCCTGGTCGGGAAGGGGGACTACACCCTTTCTGCCACAGCGGGGCTGACGCTGGCGGGCTACCGCTCCGTGCGCATGGAAAACGACCATGCCGTCCGCATGCACGCCCAGGGCGCGGAGGCCCTCTATGTGGTCACCCTGCCCGCCCTGTCCGCCCAGGCACTGCGCACGCTCACCTCGACGCTTCAACTGCAATAACGCACAAAGGAATCAACATGGACTTTCTTACCTGCTTGCAAACGCAGCTGCACCGGCATCCTGGCATGCAGCCCCAGGATGTGTTCAAGCTCTGCTACCAGGCTGCCCGTGGCGCGGAGCATCTGCTGACGGATGCGGAGCGCGCCCGCGCCTATTTTGACCGGGAATACGCCGCCACCCCGGTGGACGCGGCGCTGCCCCTCTTTGAACCCATCTCCCCGGAGATTGCCCGGGTGAACATCGCCGCGTGGAAGGCTGCTGCCTTCCCGCCGGACTGGCTGTTTCGCATGTTTGCCTACACTGCGCGCCTCCCCCGGGATGGCGAGGACCATCTGGAACGTTACCTGGCCCAGGCCGAGGGGCTGCTGGCAAATGTCATGCCCGGCTGGGCGGATGCGCTTGCCGCTTGGCGCAGCGAGGGCATGCCGGCCATTCATCACTCGGAGGCCTACCGCGCATCGGCGCATCCCGCCTACCGCGTTGTGGACGGGCGCTATGCATGCATTCTGCCGGTTTTGCGGCGGATCTCGCCATCTGTGCGGGTGATTGCCATCGACGGGCGCGCGGCCTCGGGCAAGACCACCAAGGCGGCGCTGCTTGGGGCGATGCTGGATGCGCCCGTCGTCCACATGGACGATTTCTTCCTGCCCTCGGCCCTGCGCACGGCGGAGCGCCTGGCCCAGCCCGGCGGCAACATCCATGCCGAGCGCTTCATGCAGGAGGTGCTGCCCGCCCTGACCACCGGCGAGGCCTTCTCCTACCGGGTGTTTGACTGCGGACGAATGGACTACCATGGCGTGCGGGAAATTCCCGCCGGGCATTTGCGCGTGGTGGAGGGCTCCTATGCCCTGCACCCGGCCTTCGGGCGCTATGCCGACCTGGCCATCTTTTCCTCTGTGGATGCGCAGGAGCAGATGGCGCGCATCCTCCGCCGCAACGGTGCGCAGATGGCGGAAAGCTTCCGCACGCGCTGGATTCCCATGGAGGAGGCGTATTTTGCGCACTTCCGCATCCCCGAGGGGGCGGACGTCTGCCTGGGAGTCGACGCTGCGTCGGTTGACGGGGCATCGCCGCTGTGATAAGCTACCGTCAGGAGGTGACCCCCATGCAAACCCATGTCGCCCGGATCATTCAGCAGCGCAGGCGGGCGCTCGGGCTGACCCAGCAGGCCCTGGCCGAGCGCATCCATGTCAGCGCGAAGGCCGTATCCAAATGGGAGCGTGCCGCCGGGCTGCCCGACGCGTCCATCGTGCCGGCGCTTTCCGCGGCGCTGGGCGTGAGCGCGGAATGTCTGCTCAATGGTCAGGTCAATCAGAATCCTCCTGACGGAGGCAATATGAAACGCATCAAATTCTTCCAGTGCCCGGAATGCGGCAATCTGCTCACAGCCACCATCGGCGCGGAGCTGTCCTGCTGCGGGCGGCGGCTGTCCCCCATGACCGTCGTCCCCGCGGACGAGGCGCACCGCATCCATGTGGCGGACATCGAAACCGAGAAGCTCCTCACCTGGGCGCACCCGATGGAGAAGCAGCATCACCTGACCTTCCTGGCGGCGGTCGGGTACGACTGTGTGCACATCGTCCGCCTGTATGCCGAGGGCGCGCAGGAGCAACGATTGCCGCGCATCCCGGGGGCAAGGTACTACTGCGGCTGCTCGAAGGACACGGGCACGCTCTTTGAAAGCAGGGCATGACACAAAAGCCGGCGCGGCGCCTCTCGCAGAATGGGAGCACCCCGCCGTCTTTTCTTTCTTGTGTGGAGGAAATGTGTTCCCCTGGTGAAAAATGGCCTTGAAACTGTGAATGCGTTGTAACTTTTTTCAACAGGCATTGCACAAATCACAAAAACGTGTCATAATGGTATCTGACGCCTGCGCGGGACGCAGGCAAGAGGAAAGGAATCAACACGATGAAAACGATGAAGCGACTGCTGGCATGCCTGTTGGTGCTGGCGATGTGCTGCGCGCTGAGCGCCTGCAAGAAGGACGAAACCCCCACCGCCACGGCTACCGATGCCCCTGCCGCCCCCACCGGTAACCCCGACGACGTGATGATCACCGTCGGCAACGACACCGTCACCCGTGCCGCGTATGAGGAGTGCATGAACACGCTGGTCAATTTCTACGCCAACTATGGCTATGACACCAGCGACGCCCAGATGATGACCATGCTCCAGGAGGTGGCGCTGCGCACTGCCCTGGAGTACGCCGTGATGGATCAGAAGATCGCGGAGCTGGGCCTGGCCCTGACCGAGGACGAGAAGAACGCTGCCATCGCCGATGCCAAGACCCAGTGGGAGAGCACCATCGCCGACGGCCTGGCCTACTATGGCATCACCGAGGAAAGCACCGAGGAGGAGCGCAACAACACCACGCTCCAGGTGCTCGCGGAGCTGGAGGGCATGGGCTACACCGCCGAGAGCTATGAGGCCGAGGCGGTGAAGAACGCGGCCTACGACAAGCTCTACGACGTGGTGACCAAGGACGTGACCGTCTCCGACGAGGACGTGAAGGCCTACTACGACAACCTGGTGGAAACCGACAAGGAGAAGTTCGAGGGCAATGTGCCCGCCTATGAGCAGGCCCAGTACATGAACACCCTGTACGCCATGTACGGCATGGCGGATTACATCACCGAGCTGTACTACAAGCCCGCCGGATACCGCCTGGTCACCCACATCCTGCTGGAGGTGGATGAGGAGCTGCTGAATGCCTACACCGATCTGCAGGCCACCTACGAGGAGCAGCAGAACACCATCGAGGAGGGCGGCGAGGTGACCGAGACCCTCGTTACCGCCGAGGAAATCGAGAACGCCCGCCTGGCGATCCTGAACAGCGTGCAGCCCAAGGTGGACGAGATCAACCAGAAGCTGAGCGAGGGCAAGACCTTTGCCGAACTGATTCCCGAGTACACCTCCGACCCCGGCATGCAGGACGAAGCCGCCATCGCCAAGGGCTATGAAGTGCATATGGACTCCACCAACTGGGTCGTTCCCTTCCGCGACCAGGCCTTCACCGTCAACGAGATCGGCGCTGTGACCGCCCCCGTCGTGACCGACTACGGCGTGCACATCATCCAGTATGTGGCAGATGTGCCCTCCGGCCCTGTGGAGCTGACCGACGAGCTGCGCGCCTCCTTCCAGGCCACGCTGCTTGACAACTCCCAGAAGGCCGCCTTCT
Organism: Clostridiales bacterium; assembly: GCA_029012285.1. Lineage (GTDB taxonomy): Bacteria > Bacillota > Clostridia > Christensenellales > Aristaeellaceae > UBA11524. The sequence goes on from JAQXLU010000132.1 coordinate 5,370, forward strand.
ACGCCGCCATCGACGAGTGGCTGGCTGCTGTCACCCCCGTGTATTCCGCCGAGGCCCAGGCCATCCTGGATGCCGCCGCGGCGCAGGCACAGGAGGAGACGGCGGAGTAACCCATCTCCCCAAGCCATCGAGAAGCCCCAGTTTCGGGGCTTCTCTTTTGCGTTAAGTGAGGGCGGGGAATGGCAGAATTCCCCCGTGACAAGTCGCCCAAACAATGCTATACTGATGATACCATCACGGAAAGGAGCGCATCCATGAAGGCTTACCGCCCCTCTGCACGGCACATTCCGGAGCTGAACGGACTCAGGGTGCTGCTCGTGTTCATCGTCAGCTGGTACCACATCTGGCAGCAATCCTGGTGGACGCCCCATGTGGGGTCGTATTCGCTGGACTTCCTGGTGCGCGCCGGGTATGTGCCGGTGGACGGCACCATCTTGCTTTCCGGGTTTTTGCTGTTCCTGCCCCATGCCCGCGCGATGCTCCTGGGGGAACCCGTCCCGGAGACGCGCGCCTTCTATCAGCGCCGTTTGATGCGCATTGTGCCCAGCTACGTCTTTGTGACGCTGCTGATGCTCTTCGCCGTGGCCCTTCCCTACGACCTGTACCACGGCAGCGCGGCCAGTCTGTGGAAGGATGTGCTCATGCACCTCACCTTCACCCAGACCTTCGACTTTTCCACCTACATCGCCACCCCCATCGGCGTGGCCTCCTGGACGGTGGCAATCGAGATGCAGGCGTACCTCATCTTCCCGCTGCTGGCGCGGTGGGCCAGGCGCAATCCCCTGGGGACGCTGTCTGCCATGGCGGCTGTGGCGCTTTTGTTCCGCAGCTGCGTGGTGTGGGGCATGAAGGACTACAACATGGTGGTCAACCAGCTCATCAACTTCCTGGATGTATACGCGATGGGCATGGCGGCGTCGCTCCTGTATGTGAAGCTGACCACGCTATACCCGGCGGACAAGCGCCGCTTCCTGTGGCAGGCGGCGGCGACGGCGGCGGTGATAGCCGCCTTCTGGGGCTTGACGGAGCTGCTGCGGGATCAGGCGGGCTCCAGCGGACAAGCCGCCATCCAGGCGGGGCAGATGATCCGCCGCCCCTTCTTCGCGGCGCTGCTGGCACTGCTCACGCTGAGCCTGCCCTTTGCCGTGCGGCCCATCCGCTTCCTGGCGGGCAACCGGCTGATGGGCTTCCTGGCTGCCATCAGCATGAACTACTACCTGATGCATCAGAACATCGCGGTGCATTTGAAGCGCATCGGCTTCCCGCCCTCGGTCAACGAGCTGCCCAACATGGCAGCTGGCGGCCCGGAACGACCCTGGGTGTACCAGTACACCGCGCTGTGCTTTGGCCTGAGCATCCTGGTTGCCATCGCCATCACCTACCTGGTGGAGAAACCCTGCGCATGGGCGCTCAAGCGGGGCTTTGACCGTCTCAACCAGCGCACGGACGCGCGCAGGGCCGCATCCGCCAGGCAGGAATAGGGATGCAGCCGTCAAAAACCCCCGGCAGTTCATGTACGAACCGCCGGGGGATTGCTTTAGTCCACAATGGCAAAGAACGCGGGCTTGGGCTGGCACATGCTGTCAAACAGCAGCGGATAGCTGTCCGCACGCCAGCTCAGGCTGTCCACCGTGCCCCAGGTGTGCACGGCCTCGATCTGGTCGGCGTACTGCCCGTAGAGCTGGAACAGCTCGTTGTAGAAGCGGGCTTGGGTCTGCCAGTTGTCCTGGGTGTTGGAGGGGATGCCCACGTCCAGCTCTGAGATGCGCAGCCGGATGGGCGTGCCGTCCTGCAGCGTGCGCTTGGCCATCTCCTTCATTGCGACCTGCACGTAGAACAGGTTGGTCTGCCCTGCCGTGTAGTGGCTCTGGAAGCCGTAGCCGTCGATGGTGCCGTCCGCAATCAGGCTGTCCACGATGTCGCGGGTCACCAGGGCCTTCATACTGATTTCGGAATTGTAGTCGTTGTAGTAGAGCTTGGTGCCCTCGGCGGCGTATTTGCGGGCGTATTCAAAGGCACGGTTGACGAAATCCTGGCCGACCACCTGCGTCCACAGGGAATCCCGCAGCTTGCGGCCGGAATCCGCAGCGGCCTCGTTCACCACGTCCCAGGAGACGATCACACCGGGGTAGTTCTCGTTGGTCCACTCCAGCACCTGACGGATGTAGCTCTCCATGCGGGCCAGCATGACCTCCCGGGAGACCAGCGGGTTCTTGCTGGAATACCCTTCCCGGAAGAAAGCGGAGGGCGTCTGGCTGTGCCACACCAGGGTATGGCCGTGCACCTTCACGCCGTTTTTCTGCGCCCAGTCCAAGAGCGGCTTGCAACGGTCAAACTTGACGCACACCTGGGTTTCGTCGCCCGTGGCGCGCACGGCCTTCATGCTGGCGCCAACGTCCAGCAGGGCGTCGGGCTTCATCTCGTTCCCGTAGGTGAAAATGCCGAACTGGCTCTTGTAGAAATCCATGCGGTCGCTGTCCAGCACCTCGTTGGCAACCACGGCGGTGCCGAAGTCGAACTTGTCCGCGTAGACCTCCTTCAGGCTGGGGATGCCTGGCTTGCCGTAGGCCTGGGTCTGCTCGTAGATGCAAAAGTCCTTGATCTGGTAGGACGTATCCGCCGCGCCGCCCTCCACATAGAGGACGTTGCGGTCGTACTGCCCGGCCACATACGTGCACTGCATCAGCGTCCATTCGCCCTGCTTGGCGGTGCACTTGGCCAGGTTCTCGTAGGATTCTGTACCATTGGCCGTGTGAGCGATGGACAGGATGAAGCCGGTGGAGGCCGTCTCGTCCTGCTTCACCAGCACGGAGAGGGCGTAGGTCTTGCCGCACACCAGGTCGAAGTCGCGCCCGGGGGAGTTCCAGGTGGCGGTGCGTCCGGTGATGAGCAGACCCTTTTCCGCGGTTACGGACACCTCAGCGCCCCCGGCGGAGCGGGCATACCAGCCGTCCGTGCCTTCGGAGAAGTCGGAGGTATAGTCGATGGCGGTGTCCTCTGCCAGCGCGATGGTCAGGCAGAGCAGCATCAGCAGCAGGGGCAGGATTTTCTTCATGCAAGAGGGCTCCTTTCTGGCGATGAACTTTTCCTTGGGGTTGTGTTGATGCCAGTATACATGATGGCCGATGGCGCGTCAAGGCGGGAGCAAGATGTGCGCAGAATTGGGCAAATATCGGGCTGGATACAATCTCAAACCGTCACCTAACCCGTCCTCCCCAGCCCCCAGCGGCTGCCGCGCAGGGCGCACAAAGGCAGTAGCGGCGATTCTGCGGAGCCTTGCTTCCGCTTTAGCGGAAATTCAAAGCAAGGCTCCGCAGCCAGAGCCGCCAACCCCAATAGCCGCCTTCGTACCCGCACAAAAGCGGGAAGGGGGTCCGGGGGGAAGGC
>JAQXLU010000133.1 GCA_029012285.1 Clostridiales bacterium
AGGGCTGTTCTTTGGACGGCGTCTCCCCCGACGCCGTCCAAAGAGTTCAGGACTGGATCAACCGTTTCCCTCGTAAATCCTTCTCCTACGCTTCCGCTGCGGAACTTTTTCAGACTGTCCTATTTGATATTGCAATTTAGAGACAACAAAAAAGTTCCATAAATCCGGGATACCCCTTGACAAAGAGCAGGTTCTTTGCTATCATATCAAGGCTGAAACTTGTTTCAGTATGTGCCAATATGGCTCAGTTGGTAGAGCAGCTGATTCGTAATCAGCAGGTCGAGGGTTCGAGTCCCTCTATTGGCTCGCTTGGCCCGGTAACGGGCCTTTTCCGAGGTGTAGCGCAGTTTGGTAGCGCGTTTGGTTCGGGACCAAAAGGCCGCGGGTTCGAATCCCGCCACTTCGACACGATGAAAAGCCTTGCAATCACTGCGATTGCGGGCTTTTTTGATGCTCAAAAACGGGCGTTTACCCTTTGCTTTACCCTTTACGGCGTAGAAATACCCCGGCAAATGCTACCGGGGTTGCTTTATGCTTTGCTGGCATTGATGAGGGCTTGCATGCGATTGGCGCTGTCCTGTTTCATCTTTTCGGTGACATGCCCATAGGTGTCCAGGGTAAAAGCTACGGTGGCATGGCCCAGGTTCTCCGAAACGGTTTTGATGTCATCGCCGTTTTGCAGGGATAAGGTTGCATAGGTGTGGCGGAGATCGTGGAAGCGTACATCCGGGAGGCCGATCTCCTGAGCTACACGCTTGAAGTTGTTGTAGACAGTTCTACTAGACAGATGATTACCCAGCGGGCGTGTGAATACGAGGTTGAGCGCATTGTTCCAGCTCTGACCGGCTTTCAAACGGGCTTTCATCTGTTCAACCTGAGTGTGACGTAAGACAGTGAATACCTCCGGCGCGGGTGTAAGCGTCCGCTGCTTGTCGTTCTTCAAAGGAACAAAGCGGTATTCGCCTCCACCGCCTTCCCGGCGTTCCTTTTGCAGTTGCTTACTAATCGTGATGTTGCCCCGGTCAAAATCAATACAATCCCAGGTCAATCCCATTACCTCTCCCTGGCGCAGCCCACAGAACACGGTAACAAACATCAAATCCTCATAGGGATTTCCTTTGATTGCTTGAAGGAAGCGTGACAGGTGATCGCCAGAAATAGTTTTCATTTCCTTTTTGACGACACGGGGCAGCTCACAGGCAAGGCAGGGATTGACCTTGATGTATCCCAGCTTTACAGCCTTGTCAAGGGCGTGGTGTACAACGCCGTGGAGATTGCGGACAGACTTGGCAGAAAGCCTCTCTGCCTGCGCAGCGTTATACATGTTCTGAATCATTGGTGCTGTTAGAGCTCCCAGTTTAACAGCACCAAGACGCGGTTTAATGTGGACTCGCAACAGATAGCGGTATTGCTCGCGGGTTGTATCTTTAACACCTCCGAGGTATTCTGCAATCCATATATCGAACCATGCACCAACGGTTAAGCGAGAGGGCTCTGTGTAAATTCCTTCGTCAATCTCTGCGGTGGCTTTACGCAGTTTCAGGGCGACCTCAGCCTTAGTTTTGCCATATACGGACTTCTGAATCTGCTTGCCTGTGCCAGGATCGCGGCCAACGGTGTAACGTGCTTCCCAGGTACCGTCCTTGCGCTGGCGGATTGAGCCGCTGCCAGAGGCGTTACGGGTGGATGTTTTAGGCATGAAGCGCCTCCTGATTAGTTGGGAATCTCACTGGGTTCAGCGGTGGTAGAATTGTTGTGAGTATATACCGGCAAGGCTATGCTGTCTAATTGTTCTGCCTTCTTTTCAATCCAACCTTCATACATTTCCCGGTCAATTGTACCGTCTCTGTATAAAGACATAAATTTATCCCAAGCAGTAAAATCCATGATATGGGGTATATCGGCTTGTGATACTTCGATGTATACACCGCCGCTTTCCCAATTGATAAAGTTTGCAGCATATCGGGATGGCGCGTTCTTCGACTCATATGTCTCTGTGATCAGTAGTTGCGAAAGCATTCTAACAAGTTTACCAGTTGACATCTCGCCAGGGTCGTTTTCTTGCTGTTTCAGTCCGCAAAGCCAATCCAGGGATACATCAAGGGCCTCTGCTATGGAAGCTGCCACTTCGATAGTCGGCATACTTGTCATGGCGACATAGCGATTTATTGCAGACAACGAGACGTTGCATTTTTCTGCGAGTTCCTTAAGCGTAAGATCCTTTCGCTCTCTGGCATCCTTCAGTCTGGCTACAAATACTTCTTTATTCATGGCTTGCACCTCCTTGGACATATTAACACATAAATTTCGAAATGTAAATAGAAAAAACTCAATAAATTTCAAAAGAGATAGTTGACACTATAATGTCGATTATGATATAATGTATATGCAAGAACAGCAAATCAAAGGAGGGTACATCATGAATGAGATTTGCATTACGATTCCTGAAATGGGCAAGCGGCTTCATATTTCCCGTTCCGCTGCGTATAACCTGGCTAACGCAACGGACTTTTATCCCGCTTTCCGCATTGGCAAGCGTGTGCTTGTCCGTGTAGATGCTCTGGAAAAATGGTTGGATGAACAGACAGTTCATCGCTGCAGGGCGTAATTGGGGTGACGCGGAATGGCAAAATATGAACGCCGGCAGAGACAGGGGATAATGCTGTATCATGATGATTTGGCCTATCTTTCCGTGTTTGATGCGGTGGAGGTGAAGGAAATTGTCTGCTTTCTTGCGGACGCGTCACAGGCACTTGCGTCCGGGGCGGATATACCCCAGATACCTGCTCTGAACGGTGCGACGGCAATTACCTGTAGAAATATGCTGGAGAAGCTGCTGCGTGATCACGGGAAGTATCAGGCCACCTGTGACAAACGGAGCAACTCGTCAAAAGTTGACTTAAGTCAACTTAAGCATGGTGATGTTGACAACAACACACTAACGGAACGGAACGTAACTGTAACGGAATGTAACGTAGCGGAAGTGGTAGCTGATAGCGACAACTGCGACCCTCTGACCGTACCTGACGAAGAATCCAAGGCATATCGGGACAACCTCGCTGCCATTGAGGATGCAGCCAAGGGGATTGGTTTGCCTTTCGCATCCTCCGATTTCCTGATGGTGGAGCAGCTGATTGCGGACTACTCTGCCGAATGGGTGCTGGCTGCTATCAACCGTGCTCAGGATCGCGATCGCAACTGGGGCGTGGTGAAGGGAATTTTGCGGTCGTGGAAGTTACAAGGGAAAATAGATGACGGGAAGGGCATAAGGACGGCGGCAAAGGGACCGCCCGCGATTATCGGCGACTTTTACTAATCAGCGCGATATAGGTCAGAGGGAGGAATACACGCGTGCTTGATTTCAGAAAGCCGTATATTCTTGTCACAAAGGGAATGAGCGGCCAAATAACGCAGTACGATCTCGAAGCCTGGGAGGGCAAAGGCCGTGGTTTGCCCTCTATTGCAATTGGAGCCAGCTGCGGAAAGGTTGATGACAAGTACTACGACAAGCGCAAAACATACCTCATCTATTACGACATCGGTAGCGAGAGGGGGCATGATTTGCCGGGAAGGATCATCAAGGAGCTGCCCAACGGAGTCATCTTTGAATGGGACGACGGAACCAAAGGCGCTATCAAACCACAGTTCAAGCTTACAGAGCTCACCATGGAAGAATTTGAACGCCGGGTCAGACCTTCGCTCGACGAATATGTGAGCAACTGCATTCACGACCTCGACGATGTGTATGTATTCTATCGAAGACTGGTTGGATTGACGTAAATGGAGGTTACCCTCCGAGAGGTGAATCAGGATAGAGTCCCTCCACCGGTAATGTCTGCCCGCTGATCCTGAGAGTTCAATTTCTAACCACACAGGTAACGAGGTGAATAAATGTCTAATTGTGATGAACAGCTATTCTCATGGGAACAGCAGCCGGGAGAAAGTGCAAAGGCGTTTGAGGCATTCACAGCCTACCGTGATATGGGTGCAGACAGGTCTACGCGCAAGGTAGCTCAAAAGCTGACCAAAAGCGACTCGGTGATTCGCAAATGGAGCAGCACCTACAACTGGGTTGAAAGAGCACGCGCGTATGACCGCGACCTCGACCGGCAGGCCCACGAGCAAGCCGTCCACAACGTCCAGCAGATGAACGATCGTCATATCCAAATGGCAATGCAGCTCCAGGAAAAAGCATCTGCCGCTTTAGAAAACCTTGCAGCAGCGAACCTTACTCCCCGAATGATACTTGATTTCATAACAAAAGCTACGGAGCTGGAACGCATGTGCAGGCTGTATGAAGCGGGAATGGATTGGGATAACCAACAAAAGGACGGCAATTCCGAGGTTGAAATCATCATTGAGAGCAATGGTAGGGAATAGAGCTACCCCCGGCGTAATCATTGCGAACAAAGTAAATACCTGCTACTCTTTCGTCAGCAGGCATTTTTGTCATCTATGATCGAGCATTATCTTTGCCATGATCTGCATTCCAGCCCGTACACCTGCGTCGAAGTGTTCAACGAACACCGTGCTGATGCAATCGTCAATGGCAAGCAACGTATCCGTGCAGTCATCCTTTGCTTTGATTTTCTCCTCAAGGGCTTCGAAAAGCCGTTGCAGTCTATCCTCGGTAGCAGACCGCTGAATGGCATCGTAGAGACCGGTCATCATAGCATCGTAAGCGTTCATCGTTGCAAATTCCTCCTCAGTGTGCTATACTATTCTTGTCATTCCGTGATGACATTTTCCTCGGTGGAAGCAGCTCGACCCTGCCGCCACCGGGGATTTTTATGTCATACTGCGATCAGACCCACAAAGACGGCCAGAAAGGCCGCTGTGGCCGTTTCCGCAAGAGCCGCCCATCTCTCCTGCCGCCTTTGCAGAACTGCTGCACAGGCCTTTTCTGCGCGAATCATGGCGAGGTATGAGGGTGTGTTCACCCCTCCACCGCCATCAAGCATTCCGCATGGCGTACTTGCACACGCCAACGGTTTTGCCATCGGTGACTGCGATCCCCGCGGCGTCGCAGGGCAAAAGCAGCGCATTGCGCAGGATTTCCACCTTGTGCTGGTCGTGGATGTCGCAGATCGCACCCATCAGCTTGACCAGATAGGCCGTGATCAAGGCGCGGGCGTTGTCCAGCTTGAAGGTGTAGCCCTTCTCGCCCTTCGCTTCCCGCCAGGCCAGCCGGAGAGCCGTCATCATCGTGTAGCCCTTCTCCCGGCGCAGCTCCCATGCGCGATGCATAATCGTTGCAAGGTTGTACTTCATTCCGTGATGCCTCCTTTGGTGTAGTCCGTCAAGATCAGGCCGGTTAGTGCAGTTCCAGGGCTACTGGGTGGTACCCGTCTATCCTTCTGGAGAAGGTGGTTTTACGCTGCCGGTCTCCCGGTCAACAACCGATTGCCTTTCTGACAATATCATCATACTATAATTGTACAATTATATCAATTGACTAAATAGACAAACATTGTACAATTATATTGTGGAAATTGTATAATTGTACAATTATGCCTTATGTGCTATAATAAACAACTGAAGGGGGAGTATTTATGTCTGTATCAAAAGCGCAAATGAATGCCACCAACCGCTACAATGCAAAGAAATATGATAATCTTCGAATTGTTATCCCTAAGGGCTTGAAAAGGGCCGTAGAAGCCCACGCCAAACGCAAAGGGGAATCTATCAACGGTCTTGTAAACGAGCTCCTGCGGGCTGATATGGGCCTCTCTGAGGGTGAGTGGAAGGCGCAGGAAGAAGTTGCTGACTAATCAGGAAATGACGACAGAACCTATGGTTTTTCGATATAAAACGAAGTATTGCACATTCATTCTTAAGCAGATTCAAACTGGTGAATGGGGAATCTATATAAACGGCGACATGTGCTATTCTGCATGCGGAACCATAGAAGCGGCAATAGACGATATACGCTGTGGTGTTACCGGCTGTGAATCATGGGATGATCATGGATATCTGGAAGAAGATGTACCAGATGATATACGGGAGTGGGAACGCATCCGCTAATTGTCACCTGAGACGCACAGAATTACAGGGAAGAGCATCAAAGACTCACTTCCCTAAAGGAAGCGCAAAACGCGATTTATCAAAGAAGGAACCTTACGTTCAACGGCGAATACAAACAACAGGAGGGATAAAGCATGCCAACGTTGAGCATTTTCTTCGGAATCATCATCCGTATGTACTGGACGGACAACGACCGTCACAAGATGCCCCATTTCCACGCCTACTATGGTGACGATGAAGCCACCTTCACCCTTGATGGCGAAATCCTTGCAGGTTCCTTCCCCCGCAAGCAGACTGCCCTTGTCAAAGCCTGGGCGCTTGTACATGAGGACGATCTAAAAGCCAATTGGGTGCTTGCCAAGAGCGGCGAGAATACCTTCCGCATTGACCCGCTCCGATAAGGAGGTATCTTCATGGATTACATCACTGGCAAAGAGGCCCTGTTGCCGCGTCTTGCAGCGGTGGAGGCTTGCCCCGGCTATCAGTTGTTGCTGACCTTCAAGAACGGCGAAAGGAAACGCTACGACATGACGCCGCTGCTTGATCTTCCTGCCTATAAGGGGCTGAAAGAGGTATTCTCTGCCGTTCGCGTAGCATATGGTACGGCGGTCTGGCCGGGAGATATCGACATCTGCCCCGATACGCTTTACTTGAAAAGTGAAGCTGTGAACTGACACATCGGCAATCATAAAAAGAGCCTCCACCACGCTTAAGACCTGGTGGAGGCTCTACCCTTTAGCACCCTTATTTTTACCCTTTATCGAACGGAAAGCAATGGACACATACAAACAGATAAGAGAAAACATAGCGAAATCAACAGGTTTCAGGCTGCATGGAAGCATGGATAATCATGCAGTGGACGGCAGGACTATAATTCGAATCCCGCCACTTCGACCAGAATCTAAAGTCCGGTAAATCAGGAAACCCCTGAAATACCGGGCTTTTTTATGTTTCTCTGCACCTCCCTCACGGCATACAGATTTCGTCACTTTCGTCCCCGTTGTCCCCTTTACTTCCGTGGTGCGTGGTCAAAACGTGATCAGCTCTGCGTGGTCACCTTCGTGTGGTCATGGTCACTCTCTTGAACCTCCCACCAGCCGATGTCCACGACGGTCACGATACGGAACACCTTATCAATGTCCTCATCTTTGCTGTCGATTTCGAGCTCAATCTGTCCCTCGGATTTGAATGTCCCGTTTCCGAAGAACACGCTGGCGGGGCTTGACCAAGACTGATGTACAACTGTATATACTGTTCGCTTTGTCGATTCTCGTTCTGACTGCCCGCCCTTCGCTGGCTGTCTGATTGAGGTTTGCCAAAAGCGACGGGGTGTTCTTCAGGTTGCCCTTCTTGGGTATCGCTTCCTTTCTTGGCCCATTATGGGGTGTTGCCCCAATAATTCTCAGTAGTTCTGTCAAAGGCTTCGCACCCTTGACACATCAAGTTCACAGTGGTATGATATTCTTCAGTTGAAACGTGCGCGGCTCATATCGCGCATAGAAAAGGAGTGTTTCCCATGGCTCAGGTTCACAAGGCCCACAAGGGCAGCAAGAAGTATGGCTTCCAGCGCAATCAGAAAAAGACGCTGGGCTGGATCATCGGTATCGTCGCGATCATTGCCGCAATCGTGATCGGCATCGTGGTGTACAACAATTCCACCACCGGCGACATCCAGGTAGCCGCCCCCGCCGATGCATCCCTGAACAACATCGCTGAAAACTGGAAGGTACTGGCTTCCAACACCGACAAGTTCATCAACTACTATGCCAGCAACGAGGACGGCACCAACGGCAATGGCGGCACCATGCTGGCCTATGCAGGCAGCGAGGTTGCTGATGTGGTGTACGTCTACGTCAAGCCCACCGAGTTCTTCCAGGAGGTCGTCAACGCGGGTCAGTACGCCCGGCCCAACATCTTCAACACCGATCTGGGCAAGCTGTTCTCCGGCGAAATCAGCCTGAAGGATACGACCATTGCGTTGCAGGCCGGTAACGAAAACTGTCTGATCTACCTGGAGATCAACAAGGCCCCGGCGCTGGATGATTCCGCAATGGGCCAGGTGATCGCCGAGCTGGAGGCCATCATCGCCGCCGGTCCCGTCGTGACCGAAGAACCTGCGGAAGCCCCGGCGGAGACTCCTGCCGAGACTCCTGCCGAGACTCCTGCCGAGACTCCTGCAGAAGCCCCCGCGGAGACCCCCGCGGAAACCACCGATAGCGGCGAAAACGCACCTGCCGCTGAGTAAGCAAGCAACAAAATGAGCCCGCGCCGGCAACCCGACGCGGGCTTTTCTTGTGCGCAGAAGCGTTCTACCGTCTGCGCTGGCTTCTGTTCACCTGTGCGGTCAGGGCGTCCTTGCTTTCCTGGTCGCGGATACGGCGCGCAGCCACCACACGGCGCTGGTCGGCACGATCCACGCAGGTCACCAGCAGCAACAGCTGATCCTCCGGCAGCACCTCAATGGTCGACTGGTAGATGGATTGCTGTTGCAAGGCCCGGATGGCACGTTCCTTTTCCTCCGCGCGCCAGCCCTGGATGGCATACAAATCCACATAAGCGGCATCCATGCTGTTCACACTGATTGTTCCCACCGCGAAGACGACATACTCGCCATCCTCATAGAGGGTGTCCATCTGTATGAACGGCGCGCGGTGGTAGAAGTCGGCGTTCTCATAGTTGCGCAGACTGCCGAACATCGCGCCGCTCTTCATATTATGCCCGTAGAGAATCAGCGCGCCCGGGCGGCTTCGTAGGCTGGTCATGGCATCCAGGAAGATAGCGCCGTTGCTGTTGGGCTCCCCCTTCACATCGTGGTCGAGGTAGAACACATTGTTGCGCTGCACCACGGCTTCATCCAGCAGATGGTCGATGTGGAGCCAGCCGATCATGTCCCGGTTGATGCTCCGCAACGACTTGAACCGATCATTGACGATCAGTTTCGGGTTGTTCGGGTATGGGCACGGCGTTTGCGATTGAACGGCTGTTGGCATTGGTGTCGCGGCGACCGGGGTGCACACAATGACCAGCGGCGTCTCGTCCAGCTGCGGGGTTGTCGTGGGGATGGGGACTTCCGTCGGCAGAGGGGTGGGCGTTACCGTCAGGTAGGCATAACGCATTTCCCGGGAGGTGCGGCGGGAACGCAGGTACTCCACCGCATAGCCCATCAGGCGGATCGCCCCAAAGACCGAGATCCCCATCAGGAGCAGGAGCACCAATTCCCGCTTGATGGAAAGCGGCCTATTGCTGCCGCTGTGTGCCCCGCGCCCGGGCTGATTCCACCCCTTCACCGCGATTCCCTCCCCTCTGGAAAAGCGGGCTATACCATGCTTTCGCCTGTATAGCCCGCCTGTTTTGTGCCCTTTCGGGCGGTTCAGTTATGCCTTGCGCTTCCTGGTGCGCAGCACGAGGTACATACCTGTCATACCAAAGAGCATCATGCCGATCCACAGCGGCAAAGCTGCGTTATCACCCGTCTGGGGCGTCTTGTAGTTCATGATGGTTCCGCCGTTGTAGCAGCGATCCGTCACATCCGCATGAGCGCCCACATTCTGGTACACAACCTGATAACCCTCAGGCACATTCTCGATGATGTAGTAGTCCGTGTCAGTCTCAAACCAGGCCTCGTAGGTCCACTCATCCTCGCTGACGACATGCTTGTTGAACTTCTTGTGCTTCACCGCACCATTGGGGTTGTACAGCGTCCAGTCGATGCTCTCCTCGATACCGCCGAACCATTTCTTGGTGAAGGTGAACTTGTAGTCATACTTCACCTCCGGCTGATCATAGGTGTTGGTGACGTTGTAGCCGTTCACCTTGGTCTTGTAGCCGGTCACGCTATCCTCGGTGATTGTGTAGACAATCTCGTGCCCGTCCTTGCCGACCTGTGGCAGCTCGTCGAACATCCAGCTCCAGCCGGTATCCGCCGTCACGATCTTCTTGGCGATTTCTGCGCCATCGGCGTACAGGCGGATGACGATGCTATCAGGACGCTTGTCCGTGTTGCCCGCATCATCCCAGATTTTCTTGCCCTCGACGGTAGTTTTCACCATACCGTCCACCATGGTGACCTTGTCGGTCGCCTTGCCGTCCACAGTGACCTTGCCGTTGACATCAACCTTGAAGGTGATGCTTTCCGCGATTTCGTAGCCGAAGGGCGCGGTGGTTTCGGTCAGGGTGTATGTACCGGGCTCGAGGGACAGCTGTTCGCTCTTGTCAGCCACAGAAGTCCAGGTCTTGACGAGGTTCTTGTTGTTGCCATCCACCTTTTCAACCTTCAGGACTGCTCCGGCAATCTCCTTGCCCGCGATGTCTTGCTTGCTGATGGTGACCTTGTGCTCGGCGTAGCCGTCCACCATGGTAACCTTGTCGGTCGCCTTGCCGTCCACAGTGACCTTGCCGTCAATGCCCACCACGAAGGTGATGCTGCTCGCAGCCTTGTAACCAGCGGGCGCAGTGGTTTCGGTCAGGATGTACGTGCCGGGCTCGAGGGACAGTTCCATGCTCTGATTAGCGACGGAAGTCCACTTTGCCACAGGGATGGAGATTGTATCACTCAGAACCTTGTCAACCTTCAAAGCAGCACCGGCAATCTCCTTGCCCGCGATGTCCTGCTTGCTAATGGTGACGTTGTGCGCGGCGTATCCGTCCACCATAGTGACCTTGTCGGCCACCTTGCCGTCCACGGTGACCTTGCCATCAATGCCCACTGCGAAGGTGATGCTGTTTGCCGCCTTGTAACCAGTGGGCGCAGTGGTTTCGGTCAGGATGTACGTGCCGGGTTCAAGGGACAGTTCTTCACTCTTGTCAGCCACAGAAGTCCAGGTCTTGACCAGGATCTTGTTGTTGCCCTCCACCTTTTCGACCTTCAGGACTGCACCGGCAATCTCCTTGCCCGCGATGTCCTGCTTGCTAATGGTGACGTTGTGCGCGGCGTAGCCGTCCACCATGGTGACCTTGTCGGCCACCTTGCCGTCCACGGTGACCTTACCGTCAATGCCCACCACGAAGGTGATGCTGTTCGCCGCCTTGTAACCAGCAGGCGCAGTGGTTTCGGTCAGCGTGTATGTGCCGGGTTCGAGGGACAGTTCTTCGCTCTTGTCAGCCACAGAAGTCCAGGTCTTGACCAGGTTCTTGTTGTTGCCCTCCACCTTCTCGACCTTCAGGACTGCTCCGGCAATCTCCTTGCCCGCGACATCCTGCTTGCTGACGGTGACGGAATACTTGTCCTTAGTGTAGGCGTTCGTGAACGCCACCGTCACCGTGCTATCGTCTGTGACATTAACCTCTGCAGCATTTCCAGTCTTGTCATCACCTGTGTCAACCTTATAGGTTGTCACGCAGGTGTAGCCGGTCGGCAACGTGCTCGTTTCGGTCACGGTGTATGTGCCGGGCTTCAGCTCCTTCAACTCCCAGCCGCCATTGATGAACTTATCGTACGTATTTGTTGCGCTGTAGTTCGAGCCGGTCACTGTGAACGTGATGGCTTTTTCCTCTTCCGCCGTCAGCGCTTTGCCCGTAACTGTCTTGGTTACCTTCAGTGTGCCATTTGCTTCAACTGGACTCTTGACATCATAGACCGTCAGGTTGACTGCGTATTGCCCCTCCTTCAATGTGGGCGTGGTCGTCCGCACCCAGGACAGCACAAAGCCAGCTTCTGTGCCGTCAGCCTTGCTGATGTCCTCCACCTGCTTTGCAAAGTCGGTCTCATTCACGAGGCTGTGTCTAAAGGGGACGAAGAAGTACGCAGCATTAGCCCGGTCGTAGCCATCGGGTGCTATCGTTTCCTTCAACTGATACAGCTCGTCGTAATACAGTTGTTCTTCATCGTTGACCGCATCCGTGTCATGAATCGTAGCCATGCCGTTGGCGTCGGTTTCGATACCTTCTGTGTCTGTAACAACCTTCCATTTCTTATTAGTGGTATCCCACCTGGACAGCTGGAATGTTGCCCCTTCGAGCAATTTGTTACCATCCGCCTTGTCGCGCTTGTACAAATACAGGACATACTTGCTGTTTCCAGCAGTAGCGTTGTTACTGCTCATGTTGAAATAGTTATTAACCTGAGCAGGATTGCTGTAGCTGTTCAGCTTGGCAGAATTGGTCAGCGTCACCGCCTTATCAGAGGACACCACATTCACGGTGTACTCCACCTGCAAATGCGTTTTGTTGGGCAAACCGGTGATTTCAAGCACATGCTGATCACCCGAGGTGGAATAGGTGTAATGGTATTGTGTGATGGGCAGAATACTACGATTTCCGTCCCCATCGACCACATACACACACAACGTAGCGTCGTCCAGGAACATCGCGCTACTCATGGTATCGGTCAGGGCAAGCTTGTCTCCGCCCATGAGCTCGAGCGCGTCGGGGTTAATGTCAATCTTATAGTTGGCGCGGTTGCCTTCGCCATCCTTACCCACGTAGGTCTTGTTCATGATGCGGGGCTTCTTATTTACCTTCACGCTGGGGGTGATACCGCTGAAGCAATCCAGGGACGCATAGTTCTCAAGATCGGCGATTGTCTCCTCCCGCGCGGCAGCATCGTTCCACACCTCGTCCTTGACCTTGAGGGTGTAGGTGATAACAACCTTAGAGAAGCAGCTTTGGTTAAGAGCAGGCTTCTCCTGTGCATTGCCATCGTAGGGGCGAGAAAGGCCAGCCCAGGAATACCATGGCGTAGAACCATTCAACTGCTGCGCATAGGTATAGCCATAACCATCAATGCTTACATTCTCCCATTCGGATTCAGAGAATTTGAACTCAATGATATTGCTATTGAAGCCATCGTCTTTCAACTTGTAAACTGCCGATCCACTCCAGCCATCATAGATTGCGCCATCATGCTGGAATGATATGATTGATTTAGCACGCAAACTATCCCTCACATATTCCAGCCGCTCGTCAAACACATCCTTAAACAGGGAACCATCTGCAATCCTGCTGATGTGGCCGGCGTTCAGGGTAACTTCACAATAGATGTACGGGGCATTCTCACTGGACGAAGCACTTTTCGTCATTGTGCTGCTTTTGCTGGGTAGATCAACTCTTACTGAAGCTTCCCCATGCGGTGAGTATACTCTGTTCTGCAAAGCCTTACCTGCAAGCTTGTTTTCGTCGTTTCTCTCTTCCTCTGTGATGTCACGGAAAACCTTGTCAACACCATAGGACAAATCCTTGAGTTGTTGTACTTCTGCAGTGTAATAGACTTCAAGTGTTGCGCCTTCACTACCTGCCCACTTCAGATTGGACAGCATCTTTGCTTCTTCAATATTTGAAACTTCATTGACACCGAAAAACAGGTAGAAGCCGCCATTCTTGTTACTATCCAGCAACTTATTGCTTTCCACATTACCGGGTTCGTTATTATGAACAACTGTGTAATCCGTCACTGGGGTAACACTGCCATTCTTCGGTTTAATCGTCACACTGGTAATCTTCGCGTCCTGTTTCACCAAATAGGCAAACCAATTCAACCCCATCGCATCACTCATCCACACACCACCCTGCCCATTGTAGAACGCAGGCAGTTCCATGGTGATCTTGTAGCTAATGGTGCTGAAGTTTTCGCCGATTGCAACAATCGACTTGGTCATGGGGGTTGCAGGGGATTTGGCAACCACGACGTTCTTCACAGGGCCAGTGGTGTGATCTTTGTTGTCTGTGGCTGTGTTGTTCACTTCGACTGTCACGTCGCCCGCATTGGACGGAAGATCAACCTTGGTTGTATATTCAACAACACACTTCCTAGGTGTAGCGGAGTCCATGCTACCCTCGGGAAATGTTGTTTTATCCAACAGATTTCTTACAGAGAGCTTAAAGCCATTGCCATTGTCACTGGGAGTCAACACGCTATAGGGTGCAGTTCCTGTATGGGTCTTTCCATCGCTGTCGACAACCTTGACTGTTACATCGCCAATCAACGCTGCTGTTTCATTCTTACCGTTAATGGACGCATCCCAGTTATCTGTCACCACTGTATCTGCGATATCCGTCAGGCCATTGCCAACAGTAATCCGCCAGTTCATCGTGGCCACGTTGTCAGCAATGGAACCGCCCATGGCGTTCTTGGTCAAGACAGGCTCAACGGTGTAGCTGGCGTTGGCCTTATTCTCAAACGTTTCCCCACCATTCCCGGTCAGGTTCAACGTCACGTCGTTGTTGCCAACGGTCATCGTGGAGGTGTTGTTGCCGTTATAGGGCACAGTACATCTGTACTTGATTTTCTGATTCGAATACACACCCTTAGGAAGGGTAAATGTGACGCGCCGCTGATCATCCGCAACAACCGTGGACGCGTCTGATACGGCCGGATCATATTCAAAGCTGCCCTCAACATAGTTCGCTGTAGCGTCTTTAAGGTCATCCTGAATGATCACAGGATCATCAATCGCGCCGCTTGCATTCACAACCAGTTCGTAGTCCAGATAAAGCATTCCATTATCAACAGCGGCACTCGCCACCCGCTTGCTGACACTGCCAGTGGGGTCTTGACTGCCATCGCGGATGTCCACGATTACTTTAGCTTCCGTACCGAACTGGATCGCCGAATTATCCGCGTTCTGGTTGAAGTAACCTTTCATCGTCACTTCCATCCAGGCCACGGTACCATTTTCCGTGAAGCTGCGGTCATTTTCTTGCTTGTCTTTATGATAGGTAGCGCCGCCATCGCTGGTGTACCAGGGCGCGATGGTTATCGTACCATTCTTCTTGTCGATGGTATAGTTCGCCACCGTTTTGCTGCCATGCTTCAGCTCGCCTGTGAAATCTTCCGGCACAAAGCCTTCAGGCACCTTGTAAACAAGGCCCGTCTCGGCGAACTGCTGGGTGTTCGTCTCGGCAAAGCTCAGGATCACCTCATAGGGCCGGGAGCTGTCCAGCTTGACGCCGTTTTTCCATTCGATCAGCTGATTCTGATCGTCCCGGATGGTCAGCACCGGCTTGACCAATTCGTTGAGGTTAGCGCAGATCTCCTCCGCCATGGCTGGCAGCATGCATCCCCAAAACAACATGCAGGAAAGCAGCATGCAAATGAGATTCTTCATTGTGTTGCGACGAATCATGGTATGATCCTCCCCGTATCTTTTGCACGCTTGACAAACGCATGCACACGACAAACGATTATGGAAGCCGTTTTGGGGCAAGGACGATCGTTCGCGCATGCTGACGTTTCAACATTGAAGTCTATGCAAAGATTTACAAGCTAATCTTACCACAAAAGCACAAGATAAGCAATAGCAGAAAACGTTTTCCTGGTAGAATTAAGGCGGTAAATATGCATAACAATGCAATACAAATTGACATGCGGAGCTTTGCGGTGTATGATAGGTTGGAAAATTGTAAAAAGGAGTCGAAGCATGCGGATTTCAAGCATCCTGGCGGACGAGAAGGTTCGCCTGTCCTGCGAGGTATTCCCGCCCAAGCGGTTCGAGGGCATCGCCCAGGCCTGCCAGGTCACCAGGGAGATCGCCGCGTTGGGGCCTGCCTATATTTCCGTCACCTATGGGGCGGCAGGCTCCACGCCGGGGCACACGCTGGCGGTGGCCCAGGCTGTGCAGCAGGCGGGCGTGACCCCGCTCTGCCACCTGACCTGCGTACAATCCACCAAGGAGCACGTGCGCCAGGTGCTTTTCGACATGAAGGCGGCGGGCATCGAGAACGTCCTGGCCCTGCGCGGCGATCTGCCAGCCACGGGCGAGCCCTGCCGGGATTTCGCCTATGCTGCCGAGCTGGTGGCCTACATCCACAGCCAGGGGGATTTCTGCGTTGGCGCGGCCTGCTATCCCGAGGGGCACCCAGAATGTCCCAGCCGCGCGGAGGATCTTCGGCACCTCAAGCAGAAGGTCGATGCGGGGGTGGACTTCCTCACCACGCAGATGTTCTTTGACAACGCCATCCTGTACAACTTCCTGTACCGCTGCCTGCGGGCAGGTATCGACGTGCCGGTGTGCGCGGGCATCATGCCCATTTGCGACGCCAAGCAGGTCAAGCGGGCGGTGCAGCTGTCCGGCTCGATCATGCCGCCCCGCTTTGCCGCCATTGCCGACCGCTTCGCGGACGACCCCCAGGCCATGGCGCAGGCGGGCATCGCCTATGCCACCGAGCAGATCATCGACCTGGTGGCCAACGGCATCCGCCACATCCACCTTTACACGATGAACAAGCCCTGGATCGCCAGGAAAATCGTCGAAAACTTGTCGTCCATCATTCACATGGGATAAGGAGCGTCTTATGGAAATATTGCGGATTCATGTCGTCCTGTCGGATTGCATCACGGTGGAAGGCCACGCGCAGCGGGTGGTCATGCTGCCCTTCACCGGGACGTGTGAGGGCTCGTTGTTCACCGGTAGCATCCTCCCCGGCGGCGTAGACACCCAACGCATCGAGGCAGATGGACGCTGCGCCCTGTCCGCCCGCTACGCCCTGGCGGGCACGGACTGCGAGGGCCGGGCGTGCCGTCTGTTCATCGAGAACATGGCGGTGACCAGCCCGGGTGCGGAGGCCCTCACCCGTCCCTGCATCCGCACGGACAGCCCGGCCCTGCGCTGGCTGGAGACTGCTGACCTGACGGGGCGTATCGAGACGGCGGACGGCCACATCGACATTGTCCTGTACAGCGAGGATACCCCGCACAGGAAGCGCATCGCCCTGCGCCGCGGCGGGCTGACCCTGCACGCCTGCCTGGAGAAAAAGGTGGACGGCCCCTGCCCGCTGGTGCTGATGCTCCACGGCTTTGGCGGGCGGATGGACGTGGGCGGCGGCTTCATGCAGGAATGGTCGGACGCGTTGACCCAGGCGGGCATGGCGACGTTGCGCATGGACTTCAACGGGCACGGGGAGAGCGAGGGACGCTTCCGGGACATGACCCCCTACAACGAGATTGAGGACGCGGCCACCTTGCTGCAATACGCCATGACGCTGCCAGATGTGACGGACATTTTCGTCCTGGGGCATTCCCAGGGCGGGGTGATCGCAGGCATGCTGTCTGGCTATTATCATGACGTGGTGAAGAAGCTGGTCATGCTCGTTCCTGCCGCCTCTCTGAAAACCGACGCCCAGCAGGGCACCTGTATGGGGGTCAAGTATGACCCCAAAAAGGTACCGGAGTCGGTTTTGATCGGGGAGAAACAGGTCGGCGGTCTGTATTTCCGCATGGCGCAGACGCTGCCCATCTACGAGGTGACGGCGCATTTTCGCGGCCCGGCGATGGCGGTGATTGCTGGGCAGGACGGCGTAGTCGCGACAGAGAGCATCCGGCGCTACGGGGCATACATGCCAAGCTGCCGCATGGTGGAGAAGCCCACGCTGAATCACGGTCTGGCCGGCGCTGAGCATGACGAAATCGTGCGGGAAGTTGTTGATTTCCTGCGCCACGCATGAAATTCCCGGATTGGAAGCACCTGACGCATCATCTCAACCGATGTTCCATTGAACTCAACCGCCCGTTGTGCTATCTTGAGCGTGCATCGGTAGTCCGGTGGGGAAGGAGCTTTCCATGACAGTCAATCAATCACAAACTCTCGGCAAACGGGTTCAAGCACTGCACAAGGAGCAAGCCCTCACCCATGAGGCGCTCGCAGAATGCATGGGCGTTACACCCCAGGCTGTTTCCAAGTGAGAGAATAATCAATGCTACCCTGACATCATTTCCCTTCCCAGGCTGGCCACGGAGCTGCATACTACCGCGGATCATTTGCTCTCCAGGGAACCCGCTGTCACGCGCCCTGGGGCACCCGGCAAGAAGCCGGAGGAGCTGATCGTGCGCTTCTCCATCACCGATGAGGGCAGCCGCATCTGCCTCCGTCTGCCTTTCACCGTGTTCCGCCTGGGCGCATTGTATGGCATGCTGACCATTTCCACCGGCTTCCTGTTCAGCCGCGTGGGCATGTATGTCACCTCCAAGCTGTTGGTTTCAGGCGCGCGCAAGGAATACGAAAAAAAGGTCGACGAGCTGTGGAAAACAGGCGACCTGGATACGGTGGTATCCATCGACGATGTGCAAGCCGCCAACAAGCTGTCGCCCCCCATCACCCGGGAGCAGACGCTGGAGCGCTTCACCGCATTGAAGGATTCCCGCTATCTCATGGGCGGACTTCCGCTGCTGTCCATCGACTCAGCGGAGGGCGTGCGGCTGCGGATGGATCTGTCATACAAAAAGGGCTCATCCCACACGGGACGAGCCTTTTTGAGACTTACAGCTCCTTGCCATTCTCGATGGCGGCGATCATATCCACACGGCGCTGATGCCGTCCGCCCTCAAACTCAGCAGTCAGCCAATGCTTGGCGATCATCTTGGCCAGGTCCACACCCACCACACGGGCGCCCATGGTCAGAATCTGCGAGTTGTTGTGGCGCTTGGACAATTCAGCGCTGTACACATCCGAGCAGGTGCACACGCGGATGCCCTTGACCTTGCTGGCAGCGATGCCGATGCCCACGCCCGTGCCGCAGATCAGAATACCGCGGTCACATTCGCCGTCAGCTACGGCCTTGGCGGCGCGGTAGCCATAAATGGGATAGTCGCAGGAGACAGCCTCGTTGGTGCCGAAGTCCTTCCAGGCCAGGCCCATTTCGTCCAGCATTTTCTTGATTTCATTCTTCAGTTCGATTCCGGTGTGGTCGCTTGCCAGTGCGATCATTGCAACTTCCTCCCCCATGAC
This sequence comes from Clostridiales bacterium, assembly GCA_029012285.1. Classification (GTDB taxonomy): domain Bacteria; phylum Bacillota; class Clostridia; order Christensenellales; family Aristaeellaceae; genus UBA11524. The sequence goes on from JAQXLU010000133.1 coordinate 18,681, forward strand.
CGGTTACAACCGGCTCTCTTCCCCGTATTAATACGGCATATGGGGGATAATTCCTGCATGGGGCGGAGATTTTCCCACAAAGGCTTGACGGCTTGTGGTATACTGTATTTGTAGGATTATCTCCTTTTTTGACATAATCAATCTGGAGGCAACCATGCCCAATGAATCCTGTTCCCTCTGCCGCATCGCGCTGGAGAACGTCCAGGTCGCGCGCGGCGGTCAGACACTGCTGCAGGATGTGTCCATGCACATCCACTGCGGACAGCTGACGGTGCTCATCGGCCAGAACGGTGCCGGCAAGACAACCCTCATCCGCGCGCTGCTGGGGGAAATCCCCCACGGCGGCGTGATTCGCCATGTGGACGAGCAGGGCCGCAGCATGCCCCATCTGCGAACGGGCTATGTGCCCCAGCACCTGGACTTTGACAAGGAAATGCCCGTGTCCGTCGAGGACTTTATGGCCGCCGCCTTCACCAACCGCCCGGTGTGGACGGGCATTCGCCGCGCCACCCGGGACAAGGTGCGTCATGCGCTGCAGGAGGTGCAGGGGGAGGAGCTGCTCAAGCGTCCCCTGGGCCGCTGCTCCGGCGGAGAATTGCAGCGGGTGCTGCTGGCGCTGTCCATCTCCCCTGCCCCCGATCTGCTGGTGCTGGACGAACCGGTCTCCGGCGTGGATCAGAACGGGCTAAGGATGTTCCTGGACACGGTGGTGCGTCTGAAGGAACAGCACCACATGGCCATTTTGCTGGTCAGCCACGACTTGAACCTGGTGCGCCAGTACGCCGATCATGTGGTGCTGCTGGACAAGTCCGTGCTGGTGCAGGGGCCGCCGGATGCGGTGTATGCCTCCCCCGAGTTCCAGAAGGTGTTCGGCGTGGGCGCGCGCAATCTGTCCTCCACACGCCATCATGGGGTGGAGCGCTGGTCGCCCCGCGTCACCGGCGACAATCAGGAAGGAGGCGACGCCTGATGGCAACCATTTACAGCCTGATGGATACCCTGCTGCCCATCGAGGCGCTTGCCTTCACCTTCATGAAGAACGCCTTCCTCGCCATATTGCTGCTCACGCCCCTGCTGGGGCTGCTGGGCACCATGGCGGTCAACCAGCAGATGGCCTTCTTCTCCGACGCGCTGGGCCACAGCGCCCTGACCGGCATCGGCCTGGGCATCGTGCTGGGGGTGTCCAGCGATCTGCTGGCGATGCTCGTCTTTGGCGTGGTGTGGGCACTGCTCATCTGCCGCATCAAGCAAACCGGCGCAGCCTCCACCGATACGGTCATCAGCGTGTTTTCCTCCACCTCCATCGCAGCGGGCTTGCTGATTCTCTCCCGGGGCGGCGGCTTTGCCAAGTATTCCGCGCTGCTGGTGGGTGATGTGCTGGCGGTCACCCCGCGGGATCTGGGCTATCTGCTCATCGCGCTGCTCGTGGGCGTCCTGCTGTGGGCGGCGATGTACAACCGCCTGCTGCTGAGCTCCGTCAACCCCTCCCTGGCCCGGACGCGCGGCGTCCATACCCGCGCTGTGGAGTGCCTCTTTGTGGTGCTGGTTGCCGTGGCGGTGATGCTATCCATCAAGTGGGTGGGCGTGATGCTCATCAACGCCCTGCTGATTCTCCCCGCCGCCGCCGGGCGTAACCTGGCCCGTTCCAGCCGCAGCCACGCTGCCTGGAGCGTCGGCATCGCCATGGTCAGCGGCGTGGCGGGCCTGCTGAGCGCCTATGCCTGGGATACCTCCGCCGGCGCGGCCATCGTGCTGTATGCGGCGGCGTGCTACTTCCTTTCGCTATTGGCGAGGCGCTATGTGAAATAATCCGATTGCAAGGAGGTCACCCCCATGGAACGCATCCTGGTTCTGATGCATGCCGAGGAGTTTGCGGACGCGCAGACCGCGCTGCTCTCCGCCAAGGAGAATGCAGCGACCCCCGCAGCCCTCTCCTTTGGCGTGATGCTGGAAAGCGAGCCGGACGAGGAAGCCCAGGCCCTGATGGCCTCGCTGGAGCATCTGCAATTCCTCTGCCCGGAGAGCAACGCCTGGGGCGCCATGCCCGAATTCTGGCAGGGGGAAAGCCATGTGCTGATGGCCCACCCGGCCATGCGCTTTACCAAAGGCTGGGACAGGGCGCTTTTACGGGAATTGAAGCGCTGCCCCAACGCAAACAAGGGGCAAAACGCCCTCACCGGCTGCCTGCCCGTGCGGGAGGACCCGCTGGACGCGGTCTGCCCCGTGGGCGCGGACGCCTTCACGGTGGATGGCGAATTGACCTTCCACCACGGCACGCCGCTGAAATACACCCGCGGCCTGGAGCGCGGGCCCTTCCTCCACCCGGATTTCGTGTTTGCCCCGGCGGGCTTCTTCCGGGCGATGGCGAAGGAGGACGACGCGCCCCTGTTTCTGCGGGCCTTTGGCGAGGGCTGGAGCCTCTACACGCTGACCGTGCCGGTCATTCGCCTGGTGTGGAGCCTGCCCGTACAGCCTTGCCGGGTTTCGCCGGAGCACAAGCTATGCGAGGGCTTCCAGCAGGTGTTCGGCGTGGATTTCCGCACGGGGACGCTCAGCGCGCAGAGCCGCCGCGGCATGGTGTCGGAGGAATTGAACTTCCAGCTGCGCGTGCCGATGAATGTTCGTATGCGGGACAGGCTTTACCGCGCCGGGCAGCGCCTTCCCTGGCGCAGGCAGGGGCCCCAGCCGCTGTGCGTGACGCTGTGCTCCTCCGACATGCCCGAGGAAACTCAGCGGTGGCTCAAGCGGCTATCGGGGCTGAAGCATCTGCCGCTGCTGGCCTACGCCGACCCGCTGGTGCTGCGCAGGATCACCGATTTCCTGCCCAATGTGCTGGAGTTCAAGCCCCGCTACATGATGGAGCTGCCGGTGGACGCGCCCCAGGCGATTCTGCCCCTGTCGAAGACGGCGATCCTGGCCAAGGCCCGCGACCGGGAGCTGACCCGCAGCCATTACATCTGGCTGGACGCGGACTGCGTGCAGATGCCCCTGTATCCCAACGCGATGTTCCGCTGGGAGAAGCTCTGCACGGACAAAATCGTCATCGCCATGGTGAACGGTCAGCCCGACCCGACCATGTTTTGCGTGCCGGATCAGCTGATCCTCACCCTGGCCCGGGAGATGGAAGCCCGCTGCCTGACCTACCTGAACCAGCGGGGCGATCTGCCCACCCAGACCCTTTTGTGGCTACTGATGATCCGCGAGCACCCCGAATGGTTCCAGCTGATGGTTTTCCCGGTGGAAAGGCAGCTGTTCAGCGTCCTGACGAGCGAGAACGAATAAGGAGGCAACCTCGATGCGATACATTGCAGATACTCATTCCGATACGCTGTTCAACCTGTCGGTGGGCGGCAAGACCCTGGAGCAGGTGGACATCACCCCCGCCCGGCTGCGCCAGGGCGGCGTAACGCTACAAACCTTTGCCCTGTGGAGCGGCCCCAAGGGCCCGGATGGCGATTACCGCGCCATTGCCGAGGCGGAATACGCCGCGCGGCAGCAGTTCATCGACGCGGGGATCCCCCAGGTGGACGACCCCAGCGAGGCCACGGCGGGCCAGCCCCACTTCATGCTGAGCCTGGAGGGGTGCGAGGTGTTCCAGGATGGGCTGGAGGCGGTCGCCCTGTGGCGTAGGCGCGGCATCCGCATGGGCGCGCCGGTGTGGAACCACGAAAACAAGCTGGGCACCCCCGCCAAGAAGAACGCCCAGGACGGCCTGACCGAGGATGGCGTGGCGGTCGTGAAGGAGATGCAGCGCCAGGGCATCGCGGTGGACGTGAGCCACCTGAACGAGCGCGGCTTCTACGATCTGTTCCTCAAGGGGCTGCGTCCCCCGATGGCCAGCCACTCCTGCTGCCGCGCGCTATGCGACCACTTCCGCAACCTGACGGACGATCAGATCCGCATGATGATCCAGTACGGCGGCTTCATCGGTGTGAACTTCTATCCGGCCTTCCTGTCCCAGGACAAGGAGGCGGACACCGTCACCCTGGCCCAGCATATCGACCACATCTGCCAACTGGGCGGCGCGGACATCGTGGGCCTGGGCAGCGATTTTGACGGCATCGAGCGCTACCCGGAGGATCTGCGCCATCCTGGGCAGCTGGAAAACCTGCTGCGCGCGCTGCGGGACTACGGCTACAACGAGGACGCGATTGATAAGATCGCCGGACGCAACCTGGTGGACTACTTCGACCGCATCAAGTGAATCAATAGGCAAACCGCTCCCGGGGCATAGTAGCACCGGGAGTTTTTGTTGACCGGAGGAAATGACCATGATGACCGCGAAGCATCTCAGGCGCAGCTACGTCATGAACGGGCACACGGTCGAGGCGCTATCCGACGTGTCCTTCCACATCGCCAAGGGGGAATACGCGGCCATCGTTGGGCCCAGCGGCTCGGGAAAATCGACCCTCATGCACCTGCTCGGCTGCCTGGATCAGCCCACGGGGGGCACCTATTTGCTCCAGGGAGAAAACGTGTCCGCCCTGCCAGCCCGGGAGCTGTCCCGGGTACGCGGGAAGCAGATCGGCTTCGTGTTCCAGGGCTTCCAGCTCATTCCGCGATTGACCGCGCTGGAAAACGTCATGCTGCCCATGATCCTCTGCGGCACGAGGGAGGCGGAGCGCACCGCCCGGGCCAAGGCCCTGCTGTCCCGCGTCGGCCTGGAGGAGCGGATGTACCACAAGCCC
>JAQXLU010000134.1 GCA_029012285.1 Clostridiales bacterium
TACTCCGTCGCCTACACCTACCGCAACGCCGACAGCGACTCCGACGCCCACCCCTACCGCAACACCGACGGCTACCCCGTCGCCCACGCCTACCGCAACACCGACGGCTACCCCGTCGCCCACGCCCACCGCAACGCCGACGGCGACTCCGTCGCCCACACCTACCGCAACGCCGACGGCGACTCCGTCGCCCACACCTACCGCAACGCCGACGGCGACTCCGACAGCTACGCCTACGCCAACTGCGACACCGACAGTAGCGCCGACGCTTGCCCCCACCGAGCCGCCCTATAACACGGCGCTGGTCAAGTGCACCTACCGCATGTCGGATCGGGTAAAGAACTACTCCCAGTACAACACCACATTGCGCCTGTACGAGAACTTCAACACGCTGAATGTGTTCTTCTTCTACAACGGCACGCTCCCCGAGGGCACGCGCCTGCGCGTCACCCATGCGGACGGTGTGCCCGGTGACTACGGCTCTGCCCCCGTGGAGCAGGCCAATCTGACCGGGACTGATCCTTCATTGCTGACCGCGAAGATCTTTACCACCACCCTGGCCCAGTGCGACAAGCTGACCCTTATGGCGGAAACCCCTGACGGGATGGAGCTGTTCCAGCTCAACTACGCCCTGTCGGAAGTCAGCTATCCCTCCGGGACAGTGAGCAACCCGAACAAAAACCAGCAGAATGATTCCTTCACCGTCATCGTGCCAGGCTTCGAGCCACCTGGCAATGCAGGGATGTTCTAACCTCAATTGGCTGCCTCCACGCGGGGGCAGCCTTTTGCATACAAAAAGCTCCCTCGCAGGGAGGGAGCCTTCCCGGGTGCAATCACCCGACCAAATCAGAGGGTCAATCAGCCACGGCGAGCAGCGAAGCACTCGCTGCAGTACACGGGACGATCCTCACGGGGCTGGAAGGGAACCTTGGTGGCCTTGCCGCATTCGGCGCACACAGCGTCGAACATCTCGCGGGGAGCGCCGGCAGCGGGACGGGAAGCCTTGCGAGCCATCCGGCAGTCGCGGCAGCGGGTGGGCTCATTCTGGAAGCCCTTCTCGGCGTAGAACGCCTGTTCACCGGCAGAGAAAATGAACTCATTGCCGCAGTCTTTGCATACCAGCGTCTTGTCTTCGTACATGGTAATGGAACCCCCTGAAAATTTTGAAATAGGCTGTTTCCTCGGCTGACCTGGTTTTTGACCCCACACTCGCCATCTGGGAGGTTGCTCTGCGCCATCGCGCCCTCACGCACTCCTCTCGGGGTCGGAATCCGCCCCGGATGGACTTACTTCTAAACCGCACCATGCTCACCGGTGCTTTGACCGGGTTACGTGGACCGCTTCGCCTGCGACTGGCATCGGCTTGCAACCACAGACCCGAAGAATTCAACCGCGCTCATTATAGCCCAATTCCGTCAGAATAGCAAGGGGGATTTTTTCGGAAAACAAGGAAAATACGGCAAAATCTCACAGAAAGTGCAATCATTTCGTCGCCGGCGTCACTTCAATCAACAAAAGCTCCGGTCGGTTGAAGATGCGGGGGAAGGAGGTCGACTCCCGGGCAAGGCCACGGCTGACGATCATCGTGGTGTCCTCCACCGTGTACAAACCCCCGGCGTACCGCGGGAAAATCCCCTGATTGGGCGCATACAGCCCATTGATGAGCAGCGGGATGCGCACCTGTCCGCCGTGGGCGTGGCCGGACACCACCAGGTCGAAGCGCCCTGTCGATGCGTACTTGCCGATCAATTCCGGACGGTGGGCCAGCAGCACGGTGTAGCCCGGCTGATGAATATCCTCCACCACACATTGCAGGGCCGCTTCCGTCGCTACGCCAGCATAGGGGTCGGGTATACCGCACAAGTTGAGGCGCTGTCCGTTCACCACCAGCTCCACGCACTGCCGCTCCAGCACCACAGCCCCTGCCTCCGTGACAATTTGCTCAATTTCGTCAATCCGTTTCGTCCAGTGTTCATGGTTGCCCGTGACGTAATAGCACGGGTAGCGCTCGGCAAGGCTGCGCAGGAGCGCCGCTGAGCTATCCCAGGGCAGCACATCGTCGAAGATGTCGCCGACCAGCAGCACCGCGTCAGGACACAAATCTGCCACGGCAAGCACCAGGTCAGCAGCGTCCGGGCCATAACTACAGCCGTGGTAATCCGCAATCACCGCCAGGCGGACGGGTGCGGTCAGCTTGTCGGTTTCCACGCGATAGACGCGGGTGGACAGGCGCTGATCAAGCCCGAACAGCAGGAGGACCGCCAGGAACATCACCAGCAGCCATCCCCATCGTTTTCCTCTGCGCATGCGGCGTCTCCTTTCCGGCACGAAAAACAAATGCTGCCCGGAGGATCGCCCCCATGGCAGCTTTCGTGCAGTCAGATATGGTCAAAGAAGGGCGTGCCGTCCTCGCAGCGGAGCACATCGTCCTCGAAGTGCAGCGGCGTGGGCTGGGCAATCATGTACTTGAGGATCTCGTCCATGCGCACGCTCTCCCGGAAGGTCACCAGGGAGAAGGACACGCCGTGCTTGTGGGCGCGCCCGGTGCGGCCGATGCGGTGCAGGTAGTACTCGTTCTCCTCGGGCAGGTCAAAGTTGATGACCGCCTCCACGTCGTCCACGTCGATGCCACGGGCCGCCACGTCGGTAGCCACCAGGATGGAGAACTTGCCCTTGCGGAAGTCGCTCATCACCACGTTGCGCTGGCTCTGGCGGATGTCGCCATGCAAGCACTCGGCGCTATAGCCCTCCTTCTTGAGCTTGGAGGTCAGCCGGTCGGTCATGAATTTGGTGTTGCAGAAGATCATGATGCGCTGATACACATCCGCGTCCAGCAGGTAGAGCAGATTGTCGATCTTCTTGGACTGCTCGGTGGCAATGACGTACTGAGCGATCTGGGGACGATCCTCCTTCGTCGCCTCCACGGTGATTTCCACCGGGTCGTTCTGGTACTTCCAGGCGATGGTCAGCACGTCCTGATGCATGGTGGCGGAGAACAGCACCAGCTGGCGCTCCTTGGGGGTGGCCTCGATAATCCTGGTCACGTCCTTGACGAAGCCCATGTTGAGCATTTCGTCCGCCTCGTCCAGCACCATGGTATGCACGGCGTTCAGGTGGATGTTGCCCCGGTTCATGTGGTCGAGCAAGCGACCGGGGGTGGCAACGATGATCTGTGGCTTGCGCTTGAGCGCGGACAGCTGCTTGGGGATGGGCTGACCGCCATAGAGTACGGCGATGCGGCAGCCCTTGATGTACTTGGCCAGCTTGGTCAGCTCATCACCAATCTGAAGGGCCAGCTCGCGGGTGGGGGCCAGCACGACCTCCTGTACGCTGGGGTCATTGAGCTGCACATACTCCAGCATGGGGATGCCAAAGGCGCAGGTTTTGCCGGTGCCGGTGGGCGCGATGGCGTTGATGTCCACACCGTTCATCATCAACGGGATGGTGCGCGCCTGAACGGTGGACGGGGTGGTGAAGCCCATGTCCTTGATGGCGAGCATGATCTCCCGGGACAAATCCATGGACTCAAAGGTGACTTGGGTGTTTGATTCAGACAAGGTGTTGCTCCTTTCAGCCAGGGGACAATCAGTCGTGATAGGCGCGGATCGCCTTACTCAGCTGGTCGGGGCAGGAGGTGTTGCCACGGCACTCGATGCCCTGCAGCAGCTCGGCGATTTCCTCCGCCTTGCGGCCGATGACGGAGCGGGCCAGGCCCTCGGTGTTGCCCTTGCAGCCGCGGGTGAACTTGCAGTAGGTGATCACGCCATCCTGAATCTCCAGGTCGATCTGGGTGGAGCAGGTGCCATTGGTTTTGTAGGTAAACATGTGGTGTACTTCCTTTCATGCAGAATCTCAACGGTGGCGCACATGGCAGTCCTGCCATGTCGCACAGAAGCAGCCCATAGACTACCAGCTTATATCATTCTACATGAAAGCGCATAAATCCTGCACGGGAATGCGGAGAATCGCATAGTTTGACGCAGGAGGTGGCGCTGATGGGCATGCGTCTTGGCTGTGGGGCCGCTCTGTATGAGTGGCAGCGCGGGGAGACCTTCGCTGCGCCCCGGAAGGTGGATTGCCCCCTCCCCCGCGTGGATCTGCTGACGCTTGACGGCGCCATGGTGGACAACACCGCGCATCTGCTCCTTCACGGCGGACAGATGCACCCCTGCGACCGGGACATCGAGGCGCTGCTGTCCTGGGAGCACCATGCCCTGCTGCTCTCCTCGGACACCGACTGCCTGTCCCTTTGGGACGCGGAAGGGCCATTGCGGACGCTCCGTATCGGCGTGTACCCCCAGGACATGGCGCTTCACGGGCGTACAGCGGTCGTTTGCGGCGGCGTGGACGGCAAGGTGCATGTCGTCCGATTGCCACAGCTTGATCTGCTCGCCAGCTTTTCCGTCCCTGGCATGCCAGAGCGCATTTGCGTATCGGGCGGCAACGCCTACCTGCTGACGCTGCTCCCGGAGCCCGAGGTGCATACGGCCCTGTTGCAGCTTGATCTGAATACAGGCAAGCATCAGGAATTGCAGCGCTTTGCAGGGCTACCAGGGGCGATCTGCGCCACACCCGACGGGTTGTGGGTCGCCGCCAGCGAGGTGCTGATGCACCTCTCCCTCGACGATGCGCAACCAGATGCGGTGATTCGTGGCTTCGGGCTGATTCGTCACCTGGACGCACGGGGCAGCGCCGCGTTGGCTACCGACCCGCTGGAGGGCATATGCGCGCTGGCAGAAGCATCCCCCCGGCCCAGCGTGTCCGTACTGTACCGGGGGGATGTGAGCATGGCCATCTTCACCGGGGATGGTTAAGCGCCATTGTACACCGCCAGCACGCAGCCGATGTGCTCAAAGGCTGACAGACCATCCCTGCGCCCGGCGAAGTAACGCGCTTGCAGCTCGCGCCAGGTCAGCAGCTCATACACCTTGAAGCCATGGCGCTCCAACAGCGCCGTCAGTTGGGCCTCCGAGAGGGCTGTCTTGAGCGGCTCGCCCGCCGCCTGAGCCATGGCAATCATGTTCTGCACGCGCCGCACCTTGGAGGTGAAGAAGCCCTCATCCGCATAGTCAAGGACGACAGCCGTCCCTCGCGTGGATAGGGCGGCCAGGTCTGCGAGCATGTCGTCCACCACATCCAGGGGCAGGTAGTAGCTCACGCCCAGCCAGGTGAAGAGGGTCTTGCGGGCCGGATCGAAGCCTGCCTCCCGCAAGCGCGAGGGCAGATCGTCCAAGGTGAAATCCATGGGCACATAGGTCGCGGCGGATGACAGGGCGCTCCGGCGGATGCGCGATATCTTGTCCGCCTGGGTGAGTGGGTGATCCACCTCGTACACGGGCACTTCCACGCCCCGCAAGGCCAGCGTGTCCATGCCCGCGCCCAGGATCACCGCCTGCTGCGTGCCGGTGCGGATGGCCGTTTGCAGGCATGCCTCGCTAAAGCAGGTGCGGGCCACGGTGGCTGGCGCAAACTGGGTGTTGACCAGGCGCTGCAACGCCTCCGCATCCGGCAAATCGAGCAGATCGGGCATTAGGAAGGCCCGCCCATCCAGGATGTAGCGGCTGATTTGTGCATACTCCTCGTCGGTCATGAGCTGCCGGATTACATCATCGTGGAACAGCGGTGCGTCCGACGATGCGTGGAAGGCCCTGGCAAAGGCCGACAGCAGCGACGTCAGGCTGGCCTGCTTGGGCTTGGCTTCCTCCTGGGGACCCAATAGGGCAATGAGCCTGTCCAGCCTGTCCCGCTGATGGGTGAGCCGCGCCCGCTGCCGCTCAAAGGCTGCCAATCGCGCATCCTCGGGCGCGTCCAGCAGGGCCTGCACCTCCTCCAGCGAGAACCCCACCGTCTGGTAGAAACGGATGGCCCGCAGCCGTTCCGCAGCCATATCGTCGTACTCACGGTAGCCGTTTTCATCGTCCACCCGCGTCGGCCGTAGCAGGCCGATCTCGTCATAGTAGCGCAGCGTGCGCGCACTGATGCCGTGTTCCCGGGCAAAATTGCTGATCTTCATGCGATCACCTCCACATAGGATATACACCCTCACGCGACGAGAAGGTCAAGAGGCAATTTTGATGGAACGCAAAAGAGCGCCCGCCTTGCGACGAGCGCCCTTGGATAGAGCGTAAGAAGCCTGTTGGCGTTCTACTTACTCGATGACCTCAGCGATAACGCCGGAGCCGACGGTACGGCCGCCCTCGCGGATAGCGAAGCGGAGGCCTTCCTCGATGGCGATGGGGTTGATCAGGGTGATCTCCATGTCGACGTTATCGCCGGGCATGACCATCTCGACGCCCTCGGGCAGCTTGATGTCACCGGTGATGTCGGTGGTGCGGAAGTAGAACTGGGGACGGTAGCCGTTGAAGAAAGGAGTGTGGCGGCCGCCCTCTTCCTTGGTCAGGACGTACACCTGGCCGATGAAGTGCGTGTGGGGATGGATGGTGCCGGGCTTGGCCAGAACCTGACCGCGCTCGATCTCGTTGCGCTGAATGCCGCGCAGCAGAGCGCCGATGTTATCACCGGTCTGCGCCTGATCCAGCAGCTTGCGGAACATCTCGACGCCGGTGACGACGGTGGAGCGGGGCTTCTCCATCAGGCCGACGATCTCGACGGTGTCCTGCACCTTGACGGTACCGCGCTCGACACGGCCGGTGGCAACGGTGCCGCGGCCGGTGATGGAGAACACGTCCTCAACAGGCATCAGGAAGGGCT
>JAQXLU010000135.1 GCA_029012285.1 Clostridiales bacterium
GCATGATCTTTCAGAACCCGGACAACCAGATTGTGGCGACCATCGTACGCGAGGACGTGGCCTTTGGCATGGAAAACCTCGGCGTGCCCCATGACGAAATGGTACGCCGTATCGACGAGGCGCTGGAGGCAGTACGCATGACCGATTATGCCGAAGCGGCGCCTCACATGCTCTCCGGCGGACAGAAGCAGCGTGTGGCCATTGCGGGGATCCTGGCGATGCAGCCCAGCGTCATCATTGCGGACGAAGCCACCGCCATGCTGGATCCCTCCGGACGCAAGGAGGTGCTTCAGACCATCCGTCGGCTGAACCGCGAGAAGGGGATCACGGTGGTTTGGATCACCCACTTTATGGAAGAAGCTGCCCAGGCGGATCGCATCGTGGTGATGAACAAGGGCACGAGCGTGCTTTCCGGCACGCCCCGCGAGGTGTTCGACCAGGTGGACGCGCTGCGGGAGATGCACCTGGACGTGCCCCATATGACCGATTTGTCCCAGGAGCTTCGCAAGGCAGGAATGCCCCTACCTACTGGCATCCTGACGGTGGAGGAAATGGCAGAGGAGGTGTGCAAGCTCGTATGTCACTCGAAGTAAGGAATCTGACCCACACCTATTCCGCTGGCAGCGCCATGCAATCCACCGCCATTCGCGACGTCAGCCTGACGATTGAGGAGGGCGAATTCGTCGCCATCGTCGGGCACACCGGCAGCGGCAAGTCCACCCTGGTGCAACATTTGAACGGGCTTCTAAAACCGACTTCCGGTCTGGTTTTGGTCGATGGCGAGGATATGAACGGCGAGGGCGTCAACAAACGACTGATCCGGCAGAAGGTCGGTTTGGTGTTCCAGTACCCGGAATACCAGCTGTTTGAGGAAACCGTCGCCAAGGACATCGCCTTTGGCCCGAAGAATCAGGGGCTGAGCGAGGAGGAGATCGACCGCCGCGTCCGCAGCGCCATGGCGCATGTGCACCTGGACTACGACAAGTATGCCGAGCGCAGCCCCTTTGAGCTCTCCGGCGGACAGATGCGCCGCGTGGCCATCGCTGGTGTGCTGGCGATGGAGCCTCGCTACCTCATCCTGGACGAGCCCGCCGCCGGCCTTGACCCCAAGGGACGTGACCGGATCCTGGGCATGGTCAAGGAGCTGCACGAGGAGGGCGTCACCGTGGTGATGGTCAGCCACTCCATGGACGACTGCGCCCGCCTGGCCACCCGCATGATCGTGATGAGCAAGGGCACGGTCGTTGCCAGCGATACGCCCCGCGCCCTGTTTGCCCAAAGCGAGCTGATGGCCTCGGTGCACCTGGGCGTGCCGGAGATGGCGAAGCTCTGCGGGATGCTGCGGGATAAGGGGCTGGACTTGCCCCACGACCTGTACACCCAGGAGGAGCTGCGCACGCACATCCTGCGCCTGTGGAAGGAGGCAAATGCTGCATGCTGAACAACATCACCATGGGGCAATACTATCCCGTGGACAGCTGGGTACACCGGCTTGACCCCCGGACGAAGATACTCCTGACCATCGCCATGATCGTCGCGGTCTTTCTGGTCAAAACCATGGTTGGCTACGGTTTGGTCCTGGGCTTTGTGTACCTGGTCAGCCGATTGTCCCACATCCCCTTCAAAATGCTGATGAAGGGCATTAGGCCCCTGCGGTTCATCCTTATCCTCACCTTTTTGCTGAACCTGTTCTTCAACACCGGCGGCACGATGCTGCTGGAATGGGGCTTTCTCAAGATCTCCGACGAGGGCGTTTCCCGCGCGATCCATTATTCGCTGCGCCTGGTTTTCCTGGTGCTGGGCACGTCGCTGATGACGCTGACCACCTCCCCCATCGCGCTGAGCGACGGCATCGAGATGCTCCTCTCCCCGCTGAAAAAGATTCACTTCCCCGCCCATGAGCTGGCGATGATGATGTCCATCGCGCTGCGTTTCATCCCCACGCTGATGGAGGAAGCCGACAAGATCATGAAGGCGCAGATGGCCCGCGGCGCGGACTTTGAGTCCGGCAATCTGCTGGCCCGCGCCAAGGCTATGGTACCGCTGCTGGTACCGCTGTTCGTCAGCGCGTTCCGCCGGGCGGGCGATCTGGCCATGGCCATGGAGAGCCGCTGTTACCACGGCGGCGAGAACCGCACCCGGCTGCGCGTGCTCAAAATGACGAACAACGACAGCCTGGCTGCCTTGGGCGTGCTGCTGCTGATCGTCGCGGTGGTGCTGGAGAACCACATCACGCTGCCCATCTGGCACGCGGTGAAGGGGCTGTTGGCATGAGGCGCATCCTGCTGACCGTCGAATACGACGGCACGAATTACGCCGGGTGGCAGCGGCAAATCAACGGTCTGGCCGTCCAGCAGGTGCTGGAGGAGGCGCTGCAAAAGGCCACAAAGGAGCGCATCGTCGTGACCGGCGCTTCCCGCACGGACGCGGGCGTGCATGCCCTGGGGCAGGCCGTGCACTTTGACACAAACAGCGCCATTCCCCCGGAAAAATACCCCTTCGTGCTCAACACCATGCTCCCCCGGGACGTGCGGGTGCATACGGGCCGCGAGGTAGCGGAGGGCTTCCATGCCCGCTTCATGACCTGCGGGAAGCGCTACACCTATCGCATCGTCAACAGCCGCCACGCCAGCGCGTTGCGCCGCAACACCCATGTGCATGTGCCGCTGCCCCTTGACCTTTTACCCATGCAGGAGGCCGCCGCGCAGCTGCTGGGCACGCATGATTTTGCCGCCTTCCAGGCTGCTGGCGGCACGGCGAAAACCACCGTTCGGACGATTACGAAGGCTGAGCTGACCCGCGCGGGCGACGAGATCACCCTCACGGTCGAGGGCGATGCGTTCTTGTACAACATGGTGCGCATCATCGCCGGGACACTGATTGAAGTCGGCCTCCACCGCCGGACGGTCAACGCCTTCACCGAGGCCTACACGACCCTCGACCGACTGTCCCTGGGCGTGACAGCCCCCGCCCACGGGCTGGAGCTGACCGAGGTTCGCTACCCCGACGAGGCCTTCCAGATGCCCCAGGCCGTCAAGTGGCATGAGGATTAACGCATGAAATACGCTGTCATCTCCGATGTGCACGGCAATGCGCCGGCGCTGGGCCTGGTTTTGGCGGACGCGGCGAAACGCGGCGCACAGGGCTACCTGCTGGCTGGGGATTACTGCCTCAGCGCGCCCTGGGGACGCGAGGTGGTTCGCATGCTCCGCAGCTTGCCCGGCGCGCACATCATCTCAGGCAACGACGATCAGCACTTGTCCATCCCGCCGGGAGACGACGGGCAATACGAGGTGTCCCGCTGGGGCGCATCCAAGCTCTCCGACGAGGACAAGGCCTGGCTATCCGCGCTACCCCCGACGCTCGATATTGCCTGCGAGGGCACGACCATCCACATGGCGCATTCCTCCCAGACCTTTCTGGGCAAGGCGCTATATGAGCGCTTTCGCACCTCGGTGCTGCCGGGATTCTACCCCGACGGGCTGGTCAGCCATGAGGTCATTCAAGCGGATTTCCGCCGCCTGTGGGAGCAAGTATCGTTCCGGGATACGGTTCACGCACTGCAACCGGGGGTGTATGTGTTTGGGCACAATCACATCCAGACCTGGGCGGATTTTGACGGGCGCATCCTGGTCAACCCAGGCTCGTGCGGACTTCCGCTGGACTGCGGGGCCTTCGGCGCGGCATATTCGCTGCTGACCATCGACAATGGTTGCGTGACGGTCGAGGAACGGCGCATCCCCTATGACGTGGAAGCCCTGATCGCCCAGGTTCGGGCAAGCAAGCAGTACGCCGCAGCCCGCGTGTGGTCGGAGCTCATTTTCTCCGAGTGGCGCACCTGCCGGGAAAAGGTCTTTCAGTTCCTGGCCCACTGCGAACGTTATGCCACTGCCATCGGAGACACGCGCCGCCCCATCGCCCGGGACACCTGGACGGCTGCCTATGCCCAATGGGAAAAGCACGCCCGGGCATGGCATCCGGAGCTGTTTGTCTGACCCTGCAAGGAAGGAGGTCTGCCCTTGAAGCGCTCATTCATGACCAATTTGCCGGATACCTCCGGCGCGTTTCTTACAGCCAGCCGCATCATCCTGGCCCACGGCGGCAACATGGTGCGCGCCAGCTACAACAAGGCGGTGGACGCGCACACCCTCTTCCTGGACGTGGAGGGCGAGGATGACGCGCTGGACATGATCGAGGCCGAGCTGAATCAGGCAGGTTTTCTGCAAAACAGCAGCGACGTCAAGGTACTGCTCGTCGAGGTGGAGGTACCCAACGAACCGGGCGGGATGATCCCCGTGCTGGAAACGCTGCAAAAGCGGCAGGTCAGCATTTCCTATCTGTCCAGCCTGGCCACAGGCAAGCCCACCGCATCGCTGAAGATGGGGCTGTACATCGAGGATTCCGCGGTGATCGACGCGCTGCTCACCGAGTTGACGGCCATCTGTCCGCTGCGCATCCTCTCCTACGACGCGGGCGAAAGCAAGCTGGACAACACCGTGTTCTATCTACGCTTTGCAGACGAGATGCGCCAGCTGCTTGGCCTGAACCAGGCGCAGAC
>JAQXLU010000136.1 GCA_029012285.1 Clostridiales bacterium
ATTGGGCATGGTTTGCGACTGCCTCGGAGGGGCTTTCGGTCAGCTCCTCCAAACGGGGCAGCAGGTCGATGCGCCCGGTGCAGCCCGCGACGATGCACGCGCCGCCCAGCAGGCGGTTGAACATGGTGATGGTCGCGCCGATGTGGTCGCGCAACGCGATGGCCGCCTGCTTGGGGTGATCCAGGATGTCCTCCAGGGGGACGGGGATCGGATGCGACGCCCCTTCCGGCATCGGGTTGTGGGGGCAGCAGCGCTGGCAGTTGTCGCAGCCAATGAGGCGGTTGCCCATCTGGCGCTTCACCTCCTCGGGGTAGATCTGCCCGCTCACCTGCCAGTTGCGCAAACAGCGCTCCCGGTGGAAAACGCCGTCCTCCAGGGCGTTGGTGGGACAGGCGGCTTCGCATTTGTGGCAGTCGCCGCAATGGAGGGGGTGCGCCTCGCTTTCCAGCTGGTGGGTGGGCGGCAGGGGGGTATCCGTGGTCAGCATCTGCACATGGAAGCGGCTGCCGTATTCTTCCGCGTAGGACAGGGTGTTCCGCCCCTGGGTGAAGCCGGGCAGGCGGGCGAATATGGGCTTCACCAGCACATCATCCCGCCAGCGCACGCCCTCCGCAGCGTGGGCCTTGGCCAGGTTGTCCGCTGCGCGGTAAGCCCGCTGGGAGGCATAGTAATACGGGTGAATCCACGCATCCCGGGTGTCGGGGGATCTCTCCGCCGCATAGGGCCAGAGCGCCAGCAGCACCGATGCAGCCTCGGGATAGCCACATTCCGCGCCGTTGAGCACGATCACGCGGGTGAAACCAGCCTCCAGCAGCTCCCGGACAAGCTCCATGCGCCATTCCCCTTTCCCCAAATCAGGAGGAACCCCGCCTGGAGGTTCCTCCTCTGTGTCGTGTTTACTTCGTGCCGAAGAGGCGGTCGCCAGCGTCGCCCAGGCCGGGCACGATGTAGCCATGGTCGTTGAGGTGGCTGTCCAGCCCGGCGACGTAGATGTCCACGTCGGGATGGTCGTGCTGCACCTTGGCGATGCCCTCGGGCGCGGCGATCAGGTTGACCAGTCGGATGTGCTTGCAGCCGCGCTTTTTAATCAGCGTAATTGCGTCGGAGGCGCTGCCGCCGGTGGCGAGCATGGGGTCAAGCAGGAGCAGCTCGCGCTCCTCGGCGTCGGCAGGCAGCTTGCAGTAGTACTCCACGGGCTCCAGGGTTTGGGGATCACGGTAGAGGCCGATGTGACCGATGCGGCAGGCAGGCACCAGGTTCATGATGCCGTCCACCATGCCCAAGCCGGCGCGCAGGATCGGCACGATGCCCAGCTTCTTGCCCGCGAGCATCTTCTGGGTGGTCTTGCAGATGGGGGTCTCAATCTCCACGTCCACAGTGGGCAGATCGCGGGTCACCTCGTACACCATCAGCATGGAGATTTCCTCCAGCAGCTCGCGGAATTCCTTGGGGCCTGTGGAGGTCTGACGCATGATGGTCAGCTTGTGCTGAATCAGCGGATGATCGAAAATATGCACCTTGCTCATGGGAAACGCCTCCTAATCTCTTGCATCAACGCATGAAGGATGATTGACCTGTTCTGATTATACTCTTTTTTGCCCCCGTGCGCAAGGCTTTTTTCCCATTCTCATCAAGAACCTGTATTCTTGACACAGGGGGCGGAAAAACCTATAATAGCCTTATTGATTGGAGGAATGTGCGATGTCCATCCCATACAGCCGGTATATCTTCGCTTCCCTGCCCTGGTACGGCGTGCTGATTGCTGCAGGCGTATTCCTTGCCATTGCGCTGTGCATGCACGAGGAAAAGCGCCTGGGGCTGAAGCAGGACACCACCATCGACCTGGCGCTGTGGGTGATTCCGCTGGGGATCATTGGGGCGCGCGTCTACTATGCGCTGTTCAACTGGCAGGTGTTTGCGGACGACCCGCTGAGTGTGCTGCGCATCTGGGAGGGCGGCATCGCCATCTATGGCGCGGTGATCGGCGGACTCATCGGCGTGTGCGCGTTCGCGGCGCATCGGCGGATGAATCCCCTGCTGCTGACGGACGCCATTGTGCCCGGTTTGTCCCTGGCGCAGGGGATCGGGCGCTGGGGCAATTATTTCAACATGGAGGCCTACGGGCGGGAGATCACCGACCCCCGATGGCAGTTCTTCCCCGTTGGCGTGCAGATTCCCGCCGGGTCGGGCTATACCTGGCACATGGCGACCTTCTTTTACGAATCCTGCTGGGATATGCTCGTCTTTATCGTGTTGTGGTTCGTGATCCGCAAGCGCAGCCGGAAAAGCGGCACTGTGACGCTGTGGTATCTGCTGCTCTACGGCGCGGGTCGGTTCATCATCGAAGGACTGCGCACGGACAGCCTGATGCTGGGGAACTTCCGCGTCAGCCAGCTGCTGAGCCTGGCGTTGGTGATGTTCTCCGGGACTGTGCTGGTGATCCGCAGCATCAAAACGAAAAACACCTGACACAAAGGAGGCCGGGCTTATGCCTTCCACCCCCCTCAAGAACGCCCTGTACCGAGCGGCGCTGCCGCTATTTGCACCAAGGACGCGCGGGCAGCTAACGCACAAGGCGGCAGGCAGGTCGCTTGCGCACCTCCCCAGCTACGAGCAGCTGCTGGTAAAGCACCGCGTGCTGGGCGCATCGCTGCTTTTATCGGACGGCACGCAAACCTCGCAGGTATACACCAGCGTGAACAACCCTCGCCATGCAGCAACGGAGGACACGCTGTTCCGGGTCGCATCCATCACCAAGATGGCCACAGCCCTGGTGACGCTCATGTGCGTGGACGAGGGGCTGTTCACGCTGGACACGCCCATCCTTGACGTGCTGCCGAGAACGGAACACGCCGATGTGCTATCTGGCATGACGGTGCGCCAGCTGCTTTGCCACACCTCCGGCTTGCGGGATGTGCCCGCAATGGACACCGCGCTGCAAAGCGGTGCATCCTTTGACGCTGTGCTATCTGCACCCGGCGTTCGTACCAGCGAACCAGGTGCGGAGATGGCGTACTGCAACTTCGGCTTCGGGCTGCTGGGGTGTCTGCTGGAAGCCGCGACGTGCAGGTGCATCAGCGAGCTGTTCCAGGAGAAGCTGTTCAGGCCGCTGGGCATGCGGGCCACACTGGACGCCTCCACGCTGCATGAGGGGCAGATCATGCCCATCAGACGCGTGCTGCCCTACAAACCCGGGCAGGCCGTGACCATCACCCAGCTGGGGCGGATTCCGCTGGATGCCGCCGACCCGCTATGTCACTTCGGGCACACGGCAGGCACGATGTACACCGACGCACCCTCGCTATCCAAGCTGCTCGACCTGATCGGCAACGGCGGCATGGCTGGTGGACAACGCTTTGTGTCCGCCGGGATGATGGCGGAAATGTGCCGCGTCCAGTCCGCCACACCCACGCGCACCTACGGGCTGGGACTGGTGCTCCTGAACCGTCCGGGCATTTCGGACAGGCGGCTGCTGGGGCATCAGGGCTTCGCCTATGGCTGCGTGGATGGCGCGTTCATCGAGGAAGGCACGGGCCGGAAGGTCGTGTTCCTCAACGGCGGCGCAAGCGAGGCTCGACAAGGCAAGCTGGGACTGGTCAACCGAGACGTGTTGACCTGGGCCTTCCGAAAGGAGTTCCCCGCATGGAAGTGATCACGGGCATCAAAAGGGAGCGCGGGCGCATTCGCGTGACGGTGAACGAATCTGAGGACGTGCTGGTGCCGCTCCCTTTATTCCGGGAGCGGCCGCTGCAGGAGGGGCAGCCCCTTGACCTGGCTGAATACGATAACTGGCTGATGGTACGCCAATACCGCGCGGCGCTGGACAGGGCGGTGGGCTACCTCGCTGCCCGGGCCAGGAGCCGCCACGAGATTGAGCAGAAGCTTCTCCAAGCTGGGTATCGCCCCTGCACGGTGGAGATGGTGCTATACAAGTTAGCGCGGGAGAATCTGCTGGACGACGCTGATTTTGCCCGGCAGTGGGTAGAGAGCCGCTTGCACCACAAGATGGGCCGGAGCCGGATTGCGCAGGAGTTGCGGCGCAAGGGCGTTTCTCAGGAGGACGCGGAGGAGGCGCTCTCCGCCATTGACGAGGAGGATCAGCTGTCGGGCGCCATCGCCCTGGCGGAGAAGGCTGCAGCGCGTATCAAGCCCGGCGAGGATGTTCGCAAGGCCAGGAGCCGTATTTCTGCAATGCTGGCCCGCCGTGGGTATGGCTGGGACATCGCCAAGGAAGCCGTTGAACAGGCCATGGCTGTGGTCAGCGAGGACGACACATAAAGAGCCCCGGAACACCGCATGCGCGGCCTGTTCCGGGCTATTTTTGTGCATGAAAAAGCGGTTTCCGCTCTTGCGAACGGAAACCGCCGGAAGGTTTGGGATTAGCCCTCGATCGCAGCCTGAGCAGCAGCCAGACGGGCGATCGGCACACGGAAGGGAGAGCAGGACACGTAGTCCAGGCCGATCTTGTGGCAGAATTCCACAGATACAGGATCGCCGCCGTGCTCGCCGCAGATACCGTAGTGCAGCTTCTTGCCGGTGGCCTTGGACTTCTCGATGGCCATCTGCATCAGCTTGCCCACGCCGTTCTGGTCCAGCTTGGCGAAGGGATCGTTCTCGTAGATCTTGGCCTCGTAGTAGGCGTTGAGGAACTTGCCCGCATCGTCACGAGAGAAGCCGAAGGTCATCTGGGTCAGGTCGTTGGTGCCGAAGCAGAAGAACTCGGCCTCGGTCGCCACTTCGTCAGCGGTCAGGCAGGCACGCGGAATCTCGATCATGGTGCCGACCTCGTACTTCAGGGAAGCGCCGGCAGCAGCGATCTCGGCGTCAGCGGTCTTGACCACGACGTTCTTGACGAACTTGAGCTCCTTCACGTCGCCAACCAGGGGGATCATGATCTCGGGCACGATGTTCCACTCGGGATGACGAGCGTTCACGGCCAGGGCGGCACGGATGACGGCCTTGGTCTGCATCGCGGCGATTTCAGGATAGGTGACGGCCAGGCGGCAGCCACGGTGACCCATCATGGGGTTGAACTCATGCAGGGAGGAGATGATGTCCTTGATCTGCTGGACGGACTTGCCCTGAGCGGCAGCCAGCGCGGCGATGTCCTCCTCGGTGGTGGGCACGAACTCATGCAGCGGGGGATCCAGGAAGCGGATGCACACGGGGTACTTCTCCATGGCCTCGTACAGGCCCTCGAAGTCAGCCTGCTGCATGGGCATGATCTTGGCCAGGGCAGCCTCGCGCGCTTCGACAGTATCGGAGCAGATCATCTCACGGAAGGCGCCGATACGGCCCTCCTCGAAGAACATGTGCTCGGTACGGCACAGGCCGATGCCCTCAGCGCCCAGCTGACGCGCCTTAATGGCGTCACGGGGAGAGTCGGCATTGGTGCGCACCTTCAGGGTGCGGTACTGGTCAGCCCAGGCCATGATGCGGCCGAACTCGCCAGCGATCTCGGCCTCCTTGGTGGGGATCAGGCCGTCGTAGATGTTACCGGTGGAGCCATCCAGGGACAGCTCGTCGCCCTCGTGGAAGGTCTTGCCAGCCAGGGTGAAGGTCTTGTTCTCCTCGTCCATGGCAATCTCGGTGCAGCCGGACACGCAGCAGGTACCCATGCCACGGGCCACAACGGCAGCGTGGGAGGTCATGCCGCCGCGAACGGTCAGGATGCCCTGAGCGGCCATCATGCCCTCGATGTCCTCCGGAGAGGTCTCCAGGCGGACCAGAACGACCTTCTCGCCACGGGCCGCCCATTCCTTGGCGTCCTCAGCGGTAAAGACGATCTTGCCGGCGGCAGCACCGGGGGAAGCAGCCAGCGCCTTGCCGATGGGGGCGGCCTTCTTCAGGGCAGCCGCATCGAACTGGGGATGGAGCAGGGTGTCCAGGGTACGGGGCTCGATCA
Source organism: Clostridiales bacterium (assembly GCA_029012285.1). GTDB lineage: Bacteria > Bacillota > Clostridia > Christensenellales > Aristaeellaceae > UBA11524. The sequence continues at coordinate 5,906 of JAQXLU010000136.1, forward strand.
TGGCGACGGCCTTCTTCTCGTCGATCATGCCTTCGTCCACCAGGTCGCAGGCGATCTTCAGAGCGGCGGGCGCGGTACGCTTGCCGTTACGGGTCTGCAGCATGTAGAGCTTGCCGTCCTCGACGGTGAACTCCATATCCTGCATGTCGCGGTAGTGGTTCTCCAGGATGGAGCAGACCTTCTCGAACTGGGCGAAGGCCTCGGGGAACTTGTCCGCCATCTCGGAGATGGGCATGGGGGTACGAACGCCGGCCACGACGCCCTCGCCCTGGGCGTTGGTCAGGAACTCGCCGAACAGCTTCTTTTCGCCAGTGGCGGGGTTACGGGTGAACGCAACGCCGGTGCCGCAGTTGTCGCCCATGTTGCCAAAGGCCATGGACTGCACGTTGACAGCGGTGCCCCAGGAATAGGGAATGTCGTTCTCACGACGGTAGACATTGGCGCGGGGGTTGTCCCAGGAACGGAACACGGCCTTGATGGCGCCCATCAGCTGCTCCTTGGGATCGGAGGGGAAGTCCACGCCGATCTTGGCCTTGTACTCGGCCTTGAACTGGCCAGCCAGCTCCTTGAGGTCCTCAGCGGTCAGCTCCACGTCGTAGGTGATGCCCTTCTTGGCCTTCATCTCGTCGATCAGGGCCTCGAAGTACTTCTTGCCGACCTCCATGACGACGTCGGAGTACATCTGGATGAAACGACGGTAGCAGTCCCAGGCCCAGCGGGGGTTGCCGGACTTCTTCGCCAGCACCTCGACCACGTCCTCGTTCAGGCCCAGGTTCAGGATGGTATCCATCATGCCGGGCATGGAAGCGCGCGCGCCGGAACGGACGGAGACCAGCAGGGGGTTCTCCTTGTCACCGAACTTCTTGCCGGTGATGCCCTCCAGCTTCTCCACGTACTCCATGATCTCAGCCTGGATTTCAGCGTTGATCTGACGGCCGTCCTCGTAGTACTGGGTGCAGGCCTCGGTGGTGATGGTGAAGCCCTGGGGCACAGGCAGACCTATGTTGGTCATCTCGGCCAGGTTAGCGCCCTTGCCGCCCAGCAGCTCGCGCATCTTGCCGTTGCCCTCGGTGAAAAGGTAAACAAACTTCTTCGCCATGGGAAACACTCCTTTTCTGCATTTGTGAAGAGATTGCTCTCCGCACTGTAGGAAAAAGCCTGAAACCGTCACAGATTCCTGGCTAATCCAGCTTTCACAGCATCTAATTATACAATCAAATTGCCCTTTTGGCAAGATGGTTAAAGCCCATTTCCTCAACTATTTGCGAAAATTTGGGTGTGATAGTGCTTTCACGGCGCCGCGCACTGACAAGAAAATGATTTCTCCTGTTTAAAAGTACAAAAACTGCTCCCGCCAGAAAGGACAGGAGCAGCCGATTGTTGCAATTAAGCCTGGGTCGCCTCTGCGGCGGGCTTGGCGGGAGCAGCCTCCACGGCGGCCTTGGGGTCGCGGGGAGCGGTCGCTTCCTTCATGGTGATGGCCTTCTTGGGGCATTTGCTGGCGCACACGCCGCAGCCAGTACAGGCCGCGTTGACATGGTGTTTCTGCTTGAGAGCGCCCTCAATCGCGCCGAACTGGCAGTTCTTCGCGCAAATGGTGCAGCCGATGCACAGATCGGGATTGATTTCCGCGACCTTGCGGGGCTGGATGGACTGCATCGCGCCGGTCGGGCAGGCCTCGACGCACATGCGGCAGCCACGGCACTTGTCGTAGTCGATCACGGGCAGGTTGTTGACCATGGTGATGGCCTCAAACTTGCAGGCCTTGGCGCACTTGGCACAGCCCAGGCAGCCGGTCTTGCACACGTCCATGACGGCCTTGAGCTTGTCCGTGTTGCGGCACAGGCGCGCCACCTCGTTCTTCTGGGAAGCGAGGGTCAGCACGTTCTTGGGGCAGGCAGCGACGCACTTGCCACAGGCCGCGCACTTCTCTTCGTCCACCACGGGTAGCTTCTTGACGGGATCAATGCTGATCGCGCCGAAGGGGCAGACCTTGGCACAGGTGCCCAGGCCCATACAGGCAAACTTGCAGGACTTGTAGCCATCGTTGACTGTGCAGGCAGCGATGCAGTCCTCAATGCCCTTGTAGTCGAACTTCTGCTTGGCCTTTTCACAATCGCCCTGGCAGAGCACGCGGGCCACCTTGCGGTTGGACGCATCAGCGACCTCCACACCCATGATGGCGGCGATCTTCGCGCGGGCCTCGGGGGAGCTGACGGGGCAGGCATCGGCAGAGGCTTTGCCGGAGGCAATCGCGTCCGCGCAGCCATCGCAGCCGGGGAAGCCGCAGCCGCCGCAGTTCGCCCCGGGCAGCGCCTCACGCACCGCGTCACGCTGCGGGTTGGTGGGCACCGCGAACACCTTGGAGGTGCCGGTCAGCACCAGGCCGAACACGAGGCCCATCACGCCCAGGACAAGGGCAGCAATGATGATTTCCATAAATGCTACTCCCCTTTCCTCAGATCAAGCCGCCGAAGCCCTGGAAGGCTACGGCCATCAATCCAGCCGTGATCAGCGCGCCGGGGAAGCCATCCATCCACTTGGGCAGCTTGCTCAGCGCCAGCTTCTCGCGGATGGCGGAGAACAGCAGCATCGCCAGCGTGAAGCCCAGCGCCGCACAGAAGCCGCTGAAGGTGCTCTCGGCCAGGTTGTAGCCGCTGTCCGTATTCAGGATGGCGACACCCAGCACAGCGCAGTTGGTGGTGATCAGGGGCAGGTACACGCCCAACGCCTGGTACAGGGAGGGAGAGAGCTTCTTGAGCGCCATCTCGACGATCTGCACCAGCACGGCGATGACCAGGATGTAGGCGATGGTCTGCATGTACTGCAGCTGGAAGGGCACCAGCAGGTACTGGTTGACCAACCAGGTGGCGAAGGATGCCAGCGTCATGACGAAGGTCACCGCCATGCCCATGCCGGTGGCGGTCTCAAAGCGCTTGGACACGCCCAGGAAGGGGCAGATGCCCAGGAACTTGTTCATCACGAAGTTATTCATCAGCAGGGAGCTGACCAGGATCACGAAATACGTATACATCAGGCAGCCTCCTTCTTGATGTGCTTCTTTTCAATCATCTTGCGCAGGGCGTTGACCGCCACCAGCAGCAGACCCAGGGTCACGAAGCCGCCGGGCACCTGCAGCATGATCGCCATGGGCTGGTAGCTGGCGGGCATCACGGCAGCGCCGAAGATGGTGCCGTTGCCGATCAGCTCACGGATGCAGCTCAGCAGCGTAATGGCGAAGGTGAAGCCAAGGCCCATGCCCAGGCCGTCGGCGATGGAAAGCAGGGGCGGATTCTTGAACGCGAAGGATTCCGCGCGGGCGAAGATGATGCAGTTCACCACGATCAGCGGAATGTACATGCCCAGGGAGGCGGACAGATCGGGCAGATACGCCTTCATGAACAGGTCAATCATCGTCACGAAGGACGCGATGACCACGATGAAGGAGGGAATGCGCACCTTTTCGGGGATGAATTTACGCAGCAGGCTGATGAAGAGATTCGAGCACACCAGCACCGCAGTGGTCGCCAGGCCCATGCCCACGCCGTTGGAACCAGCGGTGGTGATGGCCAGGGTCGGGCACATGCCCAGCATCAGGGTGAAGGTCGGGTTCTCAGTGACCAGGCCGTTGAAGAGGACGCTGAGGAAATTCTGCTTCTTAGCCATGCTTCTTCACCTCCCCAAACGGACGCGGCATGGTGAAACGATCAATCATGGGGGTCGCGACGTTCATGAACAGGATGGCGAAAGAGCAGCCCTCGGGATAGTTCGCGAACGCGCGGATGATAAACAGGAAGAAGCCGCAGCCGATGCCGAAAATCACACGGCCCGTGCGGGTGATGGGGCTGGTGGCGTAATCCGTCGCCATGAAGAACGCGCCCAGCAGCAGACCACCGGCCAGCAGCTCGTACAGGGCCACCTGTGCGCCGTCCTTGAGCAGGAAGCACACAAACACCGTGCCGATGAAGGACACCGGGATGCGCCAGTCCGCAATACCGCGGATGAGCAGGTACACGCCGCCCAGGATGATGGCCAGCGCGCAGGTCTCGCCCAACACACCGCCCTGGTTGCCAAGAAGCAGGTCCAGTAGCTTGACGCCCTCGGTGGAACCGCCGTTGAGGGTCGCCAGGGGGGTCGCGCCGCTCACCACATCCGCGGTGAACTGGAAGGGATTCGCTTTGGGGTAGGAGCCCATGATGCCGCTCCAGCTGATAAACAGGATAGCGCGGGCCGTCAGGGCAGGGTTCATGAAGTTGGAGCCAATGCCGCCGAAGAACTGCTTGACCACGATGATGGCCAGCATACCGCCGATCACGGCGATCCACCAGGGGGCGGAGGCAGGCAGGTTGTAGGCCAGCAGCAGACCGGTGACGACCGCGCTCCAGTCGGAGATGGTGACCGTTTGCCGGGTGGCCTTCTGCCAGAGGAACTCGCTGAGCACGCAGGTCGCCACGCAGATGGCGATGAGCAGCGCTGCACGGTAGCCGTAGAGGATAACGCCCGCAATGCCGGCGGGCGCCAGCGCGAGGCAAACCTCCTGCATGATCCGCTGCGAGGTGGCTTTATCCCGCAGATGCGGAGAGGAGGTAACAGCGAAGTTGGACATGGTTGGATGTCGCTCCCCTTTCTCAGTCTTTGGTTTTTTCCGCAGCGGCCTTTGCGGCGGCTGCCTTCTTCCTGGCATTGATGACCCGCTTGCCCATGCGGCAGGACTGGGTCAGCAGCCGCTTGGCGGGGCAGGCAAAGGTGCACGCGCCGCATTCCAGGCAGTTCATCACGCCGCGCTTTTCAGCTTCCTCATATTCCCCGGCACGCACCAGCATATCCAGCTTGGTGGGCATCAGGCGCATGGGGCAGGCCTGCACGCAGCGGCCGCAGTTGATGCAGGGATTCTCTTCCTTCTCCGCCGCTTCCTTGCCCAGGGCCAGCACGCCGGAGGTTCCCTTGGTCATGGGGATTTTCGCATGGGGGATGGCCATGCCCATCATGGGGCCGCCGGAGATCAGCTTGACCACGCCTGGCTGTAGACCGCCGCAGGCATCAATCAGGTTTTCGATCAGCGTACCCACGCGGATGAGGTAGTTGCCGGGGTTGTTCACCAGGCCGCCCATGGTGGTGACGCGCTGGATGAGCGGCTTACCCTCGCGGATAGCCTGCTGGATGGCGTAAATGGTGCCAACATTGCTCACCACGCAACCCACATCCAGCGGCAGACCGCCGGTGGGCACCTTGCGGCGGGTGGTGGCGTAAATCAGCTGCTTTTCGCCGCCCTGGGGGTACATCACGGGCAGCGCTTGCACCTTGACGCCCTCCACGCCCTCGCAGGCCGCCTGGAGCGCCTGCACGGCGTCCATCTTGTTGTCCTCCACGCCGATGATGGCTTCCTTGATGTCCAGCGCCAGCATGATGAGGCGGATGCCGTCGACGATCTCGGCGGTCTTCTCCAGCATCAGGCGATGGTCGGCCGTCAGGTAGGGCTCGCACTCAGCGCCGTTGATAATCAGCTTTTCGATGGTCTTTCCCTTTGCGGGGGTCAGCTTCACCGCGGTCGGGAAGGTGGCGCCGCCCATGCCGACGATACCGGCCTCCCGGACGATGGACTGCAATTCCGCAGCGGAGAGGGTCTCGGGGTGCTGCGCGGGATGCAGCTCGACCCAGGTATCCTGGAAGTCATTCTCAATCACGATGGCGGGAACGACCGCGCCGCTGGCGACTTCCACATTCTCAATGCCGACGACCTTACCGGACACGGAGGCATGCACGGGCGCGGACACGAAGCCGCCGGCCTCGGCGATCTTCTGGCCCATCAGGACGGTATCGCCCTTCGTGACCAGCGCGGTGGCAGGCGCGCCGATATGTTGGCTCAGCGGAATCACCACGCGCTGGGGTGCGGGTAGCTCGCGGATGGCGTTGCCGCTGTTGACGGACTTGCCGTTCACGCCCTCATGCGGATGCATGCCGCCGGGAAACATTTTTTTGCGAAACACGGATGGAGGTCCCCCTTCCATATCATGGAGGGCTGTCAGGCACAGTCCTCCTATTTTCCATACACAGTGATTATACCATACTCCGCGACGTTCCGTACAGAAAAATATCTGACAATTTCGCAGGAATTATTTTGTATAGGTTGACAGTGCTATGCGTCCTTCGCCGTCTGCTGCTGGCGCTGCTGCCGGGCCACATCCAGCATGTGGGCAGCATGGCTGCAGGCGGAAGCCTCGCTGCCATCGGCGCCACCCAGCATGCGGGCAACCTCGCGGATGCGCTCCTCATCCGTCAGGCAGCGGACGGAGGTGTTGGTGCGCTCCCCCTCCACCCGCTTTTCCACCAAATACTGATGGGCGGCCATGGCGGCGATCTGCGGTAGGTGGGTGACGCAGATCACCTGGCGGTTGCGGGCGATGAACGCCATCTTCTCCGCCACAACCTGGGCCATCCTGCCGGAAATGCCGGTGTCAATCTCGTCGAACACCATCGTGCCCACGCCGCCCTTCTCGGCCTCCAGGCTCTTGATGGCCAGCATCATGCGGCTCAGCTCGCCGCCAGAGGCTATCTTCGACAAGGGCTTGAGGGGTTCGCCCGGGTTGGGGGAAATCATGAATTCCACCACATCGTCGCCTACGGACTGGGGCATGAGCACCTTCCCCTCCGGGCGGAGAGCGAAGTTCACCTTGAAAATAGTGTGACCCATGCCCAGATCCTTCAGCTGGGTCATCATCTGCTGCTCGAAGGCATCCGCCAGGTTGTGGCGTGCGGCGGTCAACTCCCGAGCCAGGGCGCGGTAAGCCGCCAGGAGGCGCTTGTGCTCCGCGCCCATTTGGGCCAGCTGCTGGTCTAGGGAGGCGAAGTTGTCGTACTCCTCCTGCATGCGGGCTTGCTCCGATAACACCTCCGGGATGGTATCGCCATACTTACGCTCCAGCCGCCGGATGAGGTCAAGGCGGGTTTCCACCTGTTCAGCGCGGGCGGGGTCGAACTCGCCGCTTTCCGCCAATGCGCTGAGCTCATAGCCGAGCTCCTCCAATTCGTAATAGGAAGATTCACACCGCTGTGACAGGGATGCGTAGGGCTCGCCCAGGGCCGTCAACCCCTTGAGGGCATTCATGGCCTCCTTCACCCGGGTGAGGACGGATTCGCTGTCCTCGCTGGCGGAAATCGCCCGGTGCGCTGTCTGGATGGCGGTGGCGATCTTCTCCGAATGGCGGAAGCGCTCCTTTTCGGCGGTGAGGGACGCCTCCTCCCCGGGCTTGAGCCGGGCCTTTTTCAGCTCCTCCAGGGACTTTTTCAGCGTTTCCATCCGGTACTGCTTCTTCTCGTTTTCCTTCAGCAGCCGCCCATACTGGCGGTGGTTGGTGATAAACGCCTGGTACGCCTCGTCCACGCGGGACAAAAGCGCCTGGTAGTCCTCTCCGCCCGCCGCGTCCAGGAAGAGCAGGTGGAACTGGGCGTTCATCAGGAACTGTGCATCGTGCTGACCGTGCACATCCATCAAAAGCGCAGCGACCTCCCGCAGCTGGGCCACCGGCATCACCACCCCGCAGACCCGGCAGAGATTTCGCCCTGTACGGGTGATTTCACGATACAGGGTGACCGTGCCGTCAAAGTCCTCCAGGGACTGGCTTTGCGCCCACGCGGCGACGGACGCGTTCTCGGCGGCGTCAAATACGGCCTCCACCCAGGCCTTGTCCGTGCCGGTACGGATCAATTCGCGATCAGCCCGTCCGCCCAGAACGAGATTGACCGCGTCCACCACAATAGACTTGCCGGCGCCTGTTTCACCGGTCAGGACATGCAGCCCTTCGCTGAATTCCAGCGTCAGGTCCTCAATGAGCGCTATGTTGTGCATCCGCATGGATAGGATCATGGCTTGACGCTCCTTGTGCCTCACTTCATCATATCCTGGATGCGCTCCGTCACCAGGTGGACTTCATCCTGGGAGCGCACGACCATGAAGATGGTATTGTCACCCGCGATGGTGCCCAGCACCTCCGGCCAGTGGAAGCTGTCCAGCGCCTCCGCTGCCACCGCCGCGGAGCCGGAGAGCGTCTTGATGACGATCATGCTCCCGGAGGACGCAACGGACAGCACGGACTCCGCCAGCATGCGGATAAAGCGGTCGGTCAGGCCGTTCTC
>JAQXLU010000137.1 GCA_029012285.1 Clostridiales bacterium
TGAGAATGCGCGACAAACTTCCGCCATCAGCTGGCAGGTGATCGTATTTGCACGAGGCCGCTCTGTCTGAGCTTGTACAGGACTTCCCAAAACCCCGATTCTATGATACAATGGCCTTATCCATTTGAAGGAGGAATCCCCATGGGTGAAAAGAAGGGGCTCTTTGCCCGTTTGCGTGAGGGCTTGCAGAAAACCCGCGATCAGCTGACCGGCCGCGTGGATACCTTGGTCAAGGAAACGCGCAAGATCGACGATGAATTCTATGAGGAGCTGGAGGATATTCTGCTCCTGTCCGACTGCGGCATGAAGGCCACCATGGCGATCATGGATGAGCTGCGCTCCCGCGTGGAGGCGGGCAAAATCAAGGACGCGGAGGAGGCCCGCAGCATCCTCAAGCAGATCATGGTGGAGCAGATGAACATCCCCCGTCCGCCGCTGCGCTGGCCCATGGTGATGATGGTCGTGGGCGTGAACGGCGTGGGCAAGACCACCACCATCGGCAAATTGGCGCTGCGCTTCCAGTCCATCGGGCGGCGGATCATCCTGTGTGCGGCGGATACCTTCCGCGCAGCCGCCGCGGAGCAGCTGACCGTGTGGTCCCAGCGGGCGCGGGTGCCCATCGTCAAGCATGCCGAAGGCGCTGATCCCGCTGCCGTGGTGTTTGACGGCATCAAGTCCGCCAAGGCGCAGGGCGCTGATCTGCTGATTGTGGATACCGCCGGGCGCTTGCACAACAAGAAGAACCTGATGGACGAATTGAACAAGATGCGCCGCGTCATCGACCGGGAATGGCCCGAGGCGGAGGTGCGCTGCATGCTGGTGCTGGACGCGACCACCGGTCAGAACGGCCTGGCCCAGGCCCGCGCCTTCAAGGAGGTATGCGAGGTGGGCGGCATCATCCTGACCAAGCTGGACGGCACGGCCAAGGGCGGCATCGCGCTGGCCATCCGCCAGGAGCTGGAGGTGCCGGTGTGGTACATCGGTGTGGGCGAGGGCATCGACGATTTGCAGCCCTTTGACGCCAAGGAGTTTGTGGAAGCGCTGTTCTGATGCTGACGAGCCCGGGAAGCGGCCGCGTTTCCCGCACGAAGGAGGGCTTGCGGATGAGACTGAGTTGGAAAACCTGTATCCGGGCTGGGGTAACCATGGTGGCGGTGTACCTGGTGTGCACCTACTGGCATGTGTTCACCCGGATGCTGGGCGTGGCGGTTTCGGCTGCAACGCCGCTCCTTGTCGGCGCGGCGATTGCCTATGTGGCCAACATCCTCATGTCCTTTTATGAGCGCCGCTTCTTTAGCAGGAGCAAGAAACCGCTGCTTGGCAAGCTCCGCCGCCCATTGTGCATGGTGCTGGCCTTCCTGACCGCGGTGCTGGCCATCGTGTGGCTGCTGACCACGGTGCTGCCGGAGCTGGGCAAGTGCGTGGAGATGATCGTCGCCAGCCTGCCCCAGGCGCTGAACAAGGCCTATGCCTATCTGGAGGAAAACTTCCAGATCAGCCAGTGGCTGGGCTCCGCCCAGACGCCCCTGATGAGCGCGGAGGTGGACTGGCACAGCCTCATCACCAAGGCGATCAACCTGGTCATGTCCGGTGTGGGCGGCGCGGTGGGCGTCGCGGTGACGGCGGTGTCCAGCGTGGCCTCGACCGTGGTGACGCTCTTTTTGGCCATTGTGTTCGCCATCTACCTGCTTTCCGGCAAGGAAAAGCTTGCCGCCCAGTGCATCCACATGATGCGCACCTACCTGGGCGACAAGGTGACCGAACGCGCGCTCTATGTCATTCAGGTGGTGGATGATTCCTTCCACGCCTTCATCGTCGGGCAGTGCACCGAGGCGCTGATCCTGGGCGCGATGTGCTTCATCGGCATGATGATCCTGGGCTTTGACTACGCCATGACCATCTCCATGCTGGTGGGCTTCACCGCGCTGATCCCCATCGCCGGCGGGTACATCGCCGGGGTGGCGGGGGCGTTCATGCTCTTTGTCATTTCTCCGCTCAAGGCGCTGGGCTTTGTCATCTACCTGGTGGTGCTTCAGCAGATCGAGGGCAATCTGGTCTTCCCCCGGGTGGTGGGGTCGTCCATCGGATTGCCCGGTGTGTGGGTGCTGGCAGCCGTCACCATCGGCGGCGGGGTGATGGGCATCCCCGGCATGCTGCTGGGCGTGCCGCTGGCCTCGGCCATCTACCGTCTGCTGGGCAGGGACATCCGCGCCCGCGAGATGGGCAAATCCCTGTTTGACATGCCCCACGAGGTCAAACGCAAAAACGTACTCTTCAAATGACCGGGAGGTAGCCTATGCCTTCTCTTTCCCCCTATCGAAGCGACCTTGACTATGCCTACGCCCCCGGGATGTTCCCGGCGATGGAATGCCTGCTGCACCGGCCTGACAAGGCCCGCCGGGTGCTGCTGCACTCAAAATCCGCTGGGACGGAGGGCGCGGCCCGACTGATCGAGCTGGCGGAGAAGCTCCATGTGCGGGTGGAGGAGGCGGATCGCGCCCTGGGCCGCATTTCCGGCAAGGAGAACTGCTTTGCGGCGGCGGTGTTTGGCAAATTTGATGATGCGCTGGCCGAGGATCGCCCCCATGTGGTGCTCCACAACCCGTCGGATTGCGGCAATGTGGGCACCATCCTGCGCACGGCGCTGGGCTTTGGCGTGGAGGACGTGGCGCTCATTCGCCCCTGTGTGGATGTGTTCGACCCCCGGGTGGTGCGCGCCAGCATGGGCAGTTTGTTCCAGCTGCGCATCCATACCTACGACGATTTTGAGGACTATCGCCGGGATTATCCGGCGCACATGCTCTACCCCTTCATGCTGGATGGTTCGAGGTCCCTGCCGGAAGTGCTGGCCGGGGCGCTTCCTCCGCGCTGGACGCTGATCTTCGGCAACGAGGGCAGTGGGCTGCCCCCGGCGTTTTCGCAAATGGGCCAGCCGGTGCGGATTCCCTCCAACGAGCGGATTGATTCGCTGAACCTGTCCATCGCCGCGGCAATCGGCATCTACGGCTTCACCCGCAGATAAGCGCTGACTTTTCCCGCTTCCCTTGACATCGTTGTCCCCTGCGTGATAAGATGGTAAAAATTGATCTCCCTACGAAAGGAGCTCCCCATGATGCGCGGAAAAACCGTCACTCGTCTGCTTGCGCTGACGATGCTGCTGATGATGCTATCCCTGCCCGCTTTGGCCGAGGGCTGTGCCCTGTGCGGCGAGGAAACCGGGAGCGATGCGTACCTGTGCCCCGCCTGCATGCTGGAGCTGCTGACGGACAAAAAGGCGTCCGCCCTGGACATCACCGGTGCGGTGGTCAACGCGGACGGCAGCGTCACCCTTGGCTGGCAGGATGAGGCCAACAACGGCCCCTACCAGGTGTATTATCAGCTGCTGGAGGCTGCGCCTGTCCCCTTTGGCTGGACGGCAGCGCAGAACGTCCACGATCATGCGGTGACCCTTAAGCAGTTAGCGCCCGAGGTGAGCTATGTGTTCACGGTGACGGACGCGTCCGGCTACAGGGCGGAGTATGTCTATTGCCCGACCACGCCGGAAAACGGCAATGAGATTGGCGCGAAGATTCGCATCCACACCAAGCTCCGCAACGAGGAAATGGTGCTGGAGTACCCCTTCTCCGCCAGCGAAATCATGCTGGACAACGGCAAGGAGCACGGCTTGTACATGAAGCTGGCCTACTCCATGCTCCGCAAGACCCGCAACTATGCCTTCACCGTCACGGTGGAAGCGCCCTGTGGCTTCAAGGATGTGGTGCTGGATGGCACCATGACGCTCAACCGGGGCAAATCCGAGGTGCCCGCGTGGGGTTTCATCAGCCTGGATGCGTACTTCTCCTACCTGGAGCGCTACTACGGCGGCGTGCCCACGGGCGAGTACCTGGTGACGATGAACTTTGACGGCAAGCCAGCGCATACGGTGTCCTTCATGGTGAAGGAGTAATCATCCGGAAGGGCAACAACATTCGCCCGGGCCATCCAGCAAATGGATACGG
>JAQXLU010000138.1 GCA_029012285.1 Clostridiales bacterium
ACCACGGTTTTGTTGATCTGTCAACTTTTGCCGTGGTGGGAAATCCCTGCCTGCAGGAGGGTTTTCCCGGGAAAAAGGCGAATGATATATCCATCGGCATGAATCGCTCCGGCCCCGGGCCGGATCAGTGTAAAAGGAGGAATTCCCATGGCCCTGACTCCCCATGATATTGCCAAGATGCTGGATCATTCCACCCTGCAGCCCTACCTGACGGAGGACGACATCCGCCGCGGCTGCGAGCTGGCCCTGAAATACGACTGCGCCTCCGTCTGCGCCCGGCCCTGTGACGTGCCCATCCTCACCGAGATGCTCAAGGGCAGCGACGTGAAGGTCTGCACGGTGATCGGCTTCCCTCACGGCAGCCACGAAACCGCCATCAAGCTCAAGGAGGCCCAACTGGCCCTGGACGAGGGCTGCACGGAGCTGGACATGGTGATCAACATCGGCAAGATGATCGCCGGGGACACCCTGTATGTGAAGAACGAGATCAAGCTGCTGTCGGACGCGGCCCACGCCCGGGGCGCAATTTTGAAGGTGATCCTGGAAACCTGCTACTTGACCGACGAGCAGAAGGTCGCCTGCTGCCACCTGGCGGAGGAGGCCGGCGCGGACTTCGTCAAAACCTCCACCGGCTATGGCTCCAAGGGCTGCACCATCGAAGATTTGAAGCTGATGCGTGCTTCCGTGTCCGAGCATGTGCGGGTGAAGGGCTCCGGCGGCATCCGCGACCTGGACACCGTGCTCTCCGCCCGGGCGGTGGGCGCCAGCCGCTGCGGTGTGTCCGCCACGGCGAAGATCATGGAGGAAGCCGAAAAGCGGTACGCCGAGGGCACGCTCCGGGAAGTGACCGACCTGACGGAAATGAGCGGTGGCTACTGAGGCATTCAGGCATTGGCTTTGTGTATTTTGCCCGCTGGATCGAGGTGACCGGCGGGCTTTTTGCTTGGGGTGGGGGCTGCATCCATCACGAAATTCCCGCTGCCCTTGCAATTCCCGGCAAAACCCGTTATACTGAATCCAACAAAGCTCGGGAGGTCGCATACGGATGAATATCATCGAAAGGTACGTGGAGCGCATGATGGCGGAGTCCACCCCGGACAGGCCGCTGTGGAATATCGAGCGCATTCAGGCTGGCAAGGCCAACGGCTGGAACTACATCGACGGGTGCATGATGATCGCCCTTCTGAATCTGCACCGCATCACCGGGCAGGCGCGGTACTATGAGTTTGCCGAGCACTTCCTGGACCATTATGTGATGGAGGACGGCAGCCTGCTGGGCTTCAACGAGGCCGACTACAACCTGGACAGCATCTGCGAGGGCCGGGTGCTCTTTGACGTATACCGCCTCAGCGGCAAGGAGAAGTACCGCCGCGCCATCTCCACCCTGTACGGGCAGCTGCTGCGCCAGCCCCGCACCTGGGAGGGCAGCTTCTGGCACAAGGCCATCTACCCGAATCAGGTTTGGCTGGACGGGCTGTACATGGCGCAGGTGTTCTACACCCGCTACACCACGGAGATGGAGGACTGCCGCGGCTATGAGGACATCCGACGCCAGTTTGCTACTGTCCGCAAGCGGATGTTCGACCCGAAAACCGGCTTGTACCGCCACGGCTACGATGCCAGCAAGACCGCCTTCTGGGCGGACAAGGAAACCGGCTGCTCCCGCAATCCCTGGCTGCGGAGCCTGGGCTGGTTCTCCGCGGCGCTGATCGACGTGACGGCGGAGATCGCTCCCGGCCATGAGGACTTTTGCGCAGAAATGACTGCCATCGCCCGGGAGCTGGCCGAAAACCTGCGCCCCTACATCGACCCGGACACCCGCATGCTCTGGCAGGTGCCTGATCAGATCGGCCGCGCGGGGAACTACCCGGAAACCTCGGGCTCGGCGATGGTGGCCTACTTCTACCTCAAGGGCGCGCGCCTGGGATTGCTGGACGCCGCCTATGCCGACGTGGGTGCGGACATCTTCCTGGCCATCTGCCGGCGCTACCTGTCCCAGACGGATGGCAAGTTGAACCTGGGCGGCATCTGCCTGGTGGCCGGCCTCGGCCCGGAGAACAACCGCCGCCGCGATGGCAGCTACGAGTACTACATCTCCGAGCCCATTGTGGAAAACGACGCCAAGGGCCTGGCGCCCTTCCTGATGTGCTACACCGAGCTGCTGATGGCGGGGAAAGCCGATGCGCTGGAAACACAATTCGGGGAGGCCTGATCCCTGCTTGCAGGGTTGGCCGTTGTGTCCGCTGTTCGGTGCATGACCGCGCAACTCCTCCCTGAGCGGTCCCCGGGCTTGTATTGACGCGCATGGCCGGATTGTGTATAATTAGGAAGGAATCAAATTCCAGCATCTGCTGGCAATGAAACGCTTCATAGAAAAGAGGAAATCATATGCAGATCAACAAGCAGCTCAATGGCACGAATCTGACCCTGGAAATTGAAGGGCGGGTTGACACCACCACCGCGCCCGCGCTGGAGGCAGAGCTCAAACAGTCCGTCACCAGCGCCGTGCAGAACCTCGTCCTGGATTTTTCCAAGGTGGAGTACATCTCCTCCGCCGGCCTTCGCGTGCTGCTCGCAGCCCAGAAGGTTATGAAAAAGCAGGGCACAATGACCGTCCAGCATGTCAACGACGTGATTATGGAGGTCTTTGAGGTCACCGGCTTCTCGGATATTTTGACCATTGTCTGACCTGAAAGGCGCTCCGGCTTAACCGGGGCGCTTCCTGTAAATACAAGGGAGCATCGAAGCTATGTTGGCTTTTCATGAGATCGCGCTGGACGACAAGGAAATGGTGGACCGCTATTTCTACCGCTATGGGGAGAATTCCTGTCAACATTCCTTTGTCTCCCTGTACTGCATGCAGCGCAAATACGGCGACCAAATCTGCGAAAGGGACGGATGCCTCCATATCCTGCGTGCTCATCGGAGCAGCGCACAGGAGCGGGTTTATCTCTTTCCCATGGGGGAGCGCGATTGCATGCGGCAAGCCGTCGAGCTGCTGCGGCAGGACGCCCACGCCCATGGCGCCGCCCTCCGCTTTGAGACGCTGACCCGCGCCGCGGCACAGCTGCTGTCCGAGCTGTTCCCGGGTGAATTTGTGATCGAGCCCTGCCGGGATTATGCGGAGTACCTCTACACCCATGGCAAGCTTGCCGACCTCCCCGGGGCGGAAATGGCCTCCAAACGCCACGACATCAGCACCTTCTTCCGCGATTACGGAAGCTGCACACGCATCGAAACGATCAGCCCGGAGCACCTGACGCCCATCCGCGCCTTTCAAGAGGCCTGGCTGGAGGCCAAGAACCACGGCCAGGAGGATGTGCAGCTGGAGTGCGAGAACCTCGCCATCCAGCGCGGGCTGGATCATTTTGAGGCGCTGGGGCTGTCCGGCATCGTTGTTTTCATCGACGATGTGCTATCCGGCTACGCCTATGGCGCGCCCCTCTCCAAGGACTGCTACGATGTGATCATCGAAAAGGGCGACCGGCGCTACCCGGACATCTACCGCGTGCTGAACCGGGATCTCGTGCGGCGCTGCTGCGGGGATTACGCCTGGATCAACCGGGAGGAGGACGTGGGCGCGCCCGGCTTGCGCAAGGCCAAAATGTCCTACAAGCCCGATCAGCTGCTGGAAAAATTCATCGCTCGGGAGGCTGTTGTCCGTTGAATAAGCTGGAAGCCAATGTATCGCTGTTCATCATCACCTTCTTTGCCGCTATCCAGTATCCTTTTTTGCTGGGCGTGCCCGACAGCGTGTCGCATTTCGCGTTTTTATGCATCACCAACCTCATCGGCTTTCTGCTGACGCTGGCCGTCTTTGCCAGCGAGCTGTTCCGGGTGGATAAAAAGCAGATTCTGCAAAGCCTGGTGCTGTCGCTGGAGCTGTTTGGCTTCAACGTGTTTCTGCTGCTGGGCTCCTCGGTGGGGGCGACGGTCAGCGCCTGTGTGCTGAGCGCCTATTTTGTGTTCATGCCGCTGCTGTCCCTGCTGCTCTTTGGCGTTAAGTCGGACAGGATGACCCTTTGCGCCATCGGCGTGGTACTATGTGGCCTGATTCTGATGATGGGCGACAACCTGGCCGGCCTTGGGGACATTCACTTCCTGTTTCTGGTGATCGGGGATGTGTTCTTCGCGCTGTACATCCTCACGGTGGGCAAATACAGCGCTGGTTCCAACCCGTCCATCCTCGCCATGGGGCAGATGCTCTTCACCTGCTTGATCGCGCTGGTGTTCTGGCTGGGGGAAGCTGCCATCCAGAAAACCCTGCCCACCCTCCCCGCGGGTTCCGCCTTTTGGGGCAGCGCCATCTTCATCGGCTTCTTCATCCGAGGGATGTATACCATCGTGCAGATGTTTGCCCAGCGCTATGTCAGCCCGCTGAACACTTCGCTGATCTTCTCCACGGAAATCATCATCACCATGCTCATGTCCCCGGTGCTCTCGCTGTTGTTTCACACGCAGCCGGAAGCCATCACGCCGCTGCGCATGGCTGGCGCCATCGTGATGGTGGCGGGCATTTTGCTGGCCGATCCGTCGGTGACCGGCACGCTCAAGAGGAGGCTGGGGCATGAAAAGAACTGATGTGCAGCGCAAGCTCCGCCAATTGCTGCTTTGCGCGGCAGCGTATCTGCTTTCCGATCTTCCCATCCAGCTCACCGGCTTTCTGGACTTTGGCTCCTGGATTGGCATCAAATGCTTCCTGCCCGTGACGCTGGGGCTGTTCTTCGGGCCCTGGGGCGTCGCCGGTGGGATGCTGGGCTGCATCGCAACGGCCGTCCTGCTGCACACGCCGCTGATGGAGGCTGCCTTTGAGTGCGCCTGCATCGCCGTGCTGGGCATGGGCATGTGGCTGATATGGTATCCATGCAGCGGGAGCTGCAAGGTCAGCTTCAAGCGGGGCCGGCATATCCTGCTCTATGCCGGATTGCTCCTGGGGCTTTCGCTCCTTTGCGGCGCGCTGAGCCTGCTCTTCCTCCAGGACGCATGCTGGCCCACGGTGACCGCGTATACCGCCCTCGGGCTGCTGGTGGGGCTGCCGGTGAACATCATCCTGGGCAGCCTGTTCAGCCTGGAGCCGGTGCTGCCCCCCTACTGCCAGGCAGAAAAGGACGTTTCCGGCTGGATCGACGCCGACCCCGCCAGTCTGGAGCGCATGAACGAGCTGCTGGAGGACAGCGCCGCTGAGAAACGCATCCCCCGCAAGCGCGTCTTTGAAGCGCAGAGCTGCATCGAGGAGGTCGCCATGCGGGTGCTTGCCGCCATGCCCGACGCGCGCATCCTGCTCAGCGTGGACTTCGGCGACGCCTTCTCCATCCGCTTCACCTATGCGGGCGCGAAGTACAATCCGCTGCGCACCGGCAAGGATGAGGACGAGGTGGACGTGATGAGCCTCAAGCTCATCAAGCACCGGGCCATGCGCGCCATGTACAGCCATCACAGCGGCGAAAACCAGCTGCATATCGTTATTTAGGAGGAAACCCGCCATGGAACAAAAGCGACAGCCCATCCGCAAAAAGGTGCAGAGGATCGTATTGCTCATCTCCGTTGCAGGGCTGCTCCTGACCAGCGCTGTAGGCCTGTTCAGCATGCTTAGGATCAAGGGCGACAGCGAAAACGCGCTGATCCGTCAGATGAATCAGAACCTGCTCAACATTGTCAAGGACAAGGCTGATCTGGCGGATTCGGAGCTGGGGAAATACGCTGCTTACATCCGTGATTTTGCTGCCTACATCCACGGATTGTACCTGCAGCCGGAGGACTATGTGCAGCGCGAGGTGCTCCCGCCGGATGCCGGCAACGCCGGGGTCTGCTCCATGCAGCGCTATCTTGTCAGCCCCGAGGTGTCGGTGGAAGCCACCGCGCAGGAGCGCAAGCTGCTGGGCAACCTGGAGCAGGTTTGGGCGCCGGCGCTCTCCGGCAGCAAGGACATGATCACCACCATCTACGTGGGCACGCAGAGCGGCTTCCTGCTCAGCTATGACGACTGCGCGGACCTGGGCGTCACGCCGGGCAGCGATGAATCCTACTTTGATTACTTCCAGTCCTCCTGGTATACCGCGGCGATGGAGGCGGGCACGGTGCTCTTCACGGACACCTACCCCGATGCCTATGGGCGGGGACTCATGATCAGCTGCGCCGCCCCCTTCTATGATGCCAAGGATCAGTTTGCAGGCGTCGTCTGCATGGATATCCTCATTGGCGATCTGACCAGCTATGTGATCGACGTGTCGCTGGGCGAGGGCGCGTATGCCTTCCTGGTCAACGCCAGCGGCGACATCATCGCCTCTGCCGGCATGACAGCCACGGAAGCGGGCTTTGAGAGCATCCTGGATGCGTCCAGCGCCGTGTATGAGGTATCCGCGCCCATCCTGGACGGCCAGACCGGCGTCACGCTGACCTCCGGCGGCGTGTATTATGCCTACACCCCGGTTTCCAGCGCGAACTGGCGGTTCTGCGTGCACATCCCGGAATCGCTGGTGCTCGCGCCGGTGAAGGCCATGGAGCGCAACATCATCGCCGCCATCTTTGCCTTTGTGGCGGCCCTGGCGCTGATTATCTTCTGCGTGGTGCTGATGGTGCGGCGCTTCTCCCGGCGGCTCACCGCGCCGTTGACCGCCCTGGGGCAGGACGTGCAGACCATCAGCAGCGGCGATTTGGACTACCGCGCAGAGATCAGGAGCAACGACGAGATTGGCGATCTGGCCGGGAGCTTCAACAGCATGGCCGCATCGCTCAAGCAGCATATCGAAAACCTCACGGCTGTCACGGCGGAAAAGGAACGCATCGGCGCGGAGCTGGACGTGGCAACGCATATTCAAAAGTCGATGCTGCCCTGCATCTTCCCCGCCTTCCCCGAGCGCAAGGAGTTTGACGTCTACGCCACGATGAACCCCGCCAAGGAGGTCGGCGGCGACTTCTACGATTTCTTCATGGTGGACGATACCCATCTGGCGGTGGTCATGGCGGACGTGTCCGGCAAGGGTGTGCCGGCGGCGCTGTTCATGGTCATCGGCAAGACGCTCATCAAGGATCACACCCAGCCCGGCCTGTCGCTGGGCGAGGTGTTCACCGATGTGAACAACATGCTGTGCGATTCCAACAGCGAGGGCTTGTTCATCACCGCCTTTGAGGGCGTGCTGGACCTGGTGACGGGCGAATTCCGCTATGTGAACGCCGGACATGAGCCGCCCTACATCTGCAAGCAGGGCGAGGGCTTTGAGGCCTACCGGATCAAGGCCGGATTCGTCCTGGCTGGCATGGAGGATCTGCGCTACCGCGAGGGCAGCCTGCAGCTCACCCCCGGGGACCGCATCTTCCTCTACACCGACGGCGTGACCGAGGCCACCGACGGGGCGAACCAGCTCTACGGCAGCGAGCGGCTGCATCGCGTGCTCAATGCCAACCGTGACGCAGACCCGGAGGCGCTTTTGACGGCCGTCAAGGCGGATGTGGACCAGTTTGTGGGCGACGCGCCCCAGTTTGACGACATCACCATGCTCTGCATGGCGTATCGCGGGTGAGTGAAGGAAGGGGGGATCGGGATGTTCAAGCGGGAGATCACCGTTGCGGCGGCGATTGAGCAGATGGAGGCCGTTACGGCCTTTGTGGATGCATGCCTGGAGGAAATCGGCTGCCCGCCGCGGGCCCAGATGCAGCTTGACGTGGCGGTGGACGAGCTGTTCAGCAACATTGCCTACTATGCCTATCCGCAAGGGACGGGCGAGGTCACGCTGCGTCTGGAGGCGGCGGGGGAACCCCCCTGCGCCGTCCTGACCTTCATCGACAGCGGCGTCCCCTACGATCCCCTGTCCCGCGCCGACCCGGATACCACGCTGTCCGCCGAGGAGCGGCAGATTGGCGGCCTGGGAATCTACATGGTCAAGAAGAGCATGGACGATGTTTCCTATGCCTACGAGGATGGGAAGAACATCCTGACCATCACGAAGAAGCTGTGATTCAGCCCCATCGTCGCGATGATGGGAGACGGGCGTTTTGTTTGACAAACCCCTACCATCGTGCTATGATATAGACAAACCTACTTCGTGCAGAAAAGCAAATCGACCTGCCAAAGGGAGGAAAACCCATGGATGAGAAGCATGCGCAGCGCAGCCCTGAAATGACCGACCAGCAGCTGGCACAGGTTTCCGGCGGCGCGGACGAGAACGGGGAAGAAAAGAAGCGCCACACCTTGATGTGCCAGCGGTGTGGCAATCCCTTCAGCACGAGCGATCCGGATATGACCCTATGCCCCAGTTGCGACAGCGTGCACCTGAAAATCCTATAAAGGGGGAGTATATATGGAAGAAAAGAAGCTTGAGCTGACCCAGGATACCCCGGACTGCCAGGAGCTGGACGACGACGCGCTGGAGGGCACCTCCGGCGGCACGGGTGACTATGGTCCGTGCCCGCGCTGCTTCCAAAGCGCAGTGCTGGATGGGAAATGTACCAAATGCGGGTTTGTAATCATTCCTTATATCTGATTAACAACATCCATCCGCACCGGGTTTGTGCAGCAGCCTGTCGCCCGGCGCACGGCTGACACATGCATGGCTGGCCTGTGCCAACCTGCACAGCAATAAGGAGGTATTCCCATGGAAGAAAAGAAGCTTGACCTGACCCAGGAAACCCCGGACTGCCAGGAGCTGGACAACGACGCGCTGGAGAGCACCTCTGGCGGCGCGGGTAGCTATGGTCCGTGCCCGCGCTGCAAGCAAATGACATATCGGGACAAGCATTGTACCAAATGCGGGTTTGTCATTATTATATCTGATTAACAACATCCATCCGCACCGGGTTTGTGCAGCAGCCTGTCGCCCGGCGCACAGCTGACGCTTGCATGGCTGGCCTGTGCCAACCTGCACAGCAATAAGGAGGTATTCCCATGGAAGAAAAGATGCTTGACCTGACCCAGGAAACCCCGGACTGCCAGGAGCTGGACGACGACGCGCTGGAAGGCACCTCCGGCGGCGCGGGTAGCAATGCTACTTGCCCGAGATGCCACCAAACAGCAATGAAGAATGGGAAATGTAGCAAATGCGGGTATATACATATAGTTATTCTTTAACAACATCCATCCGCACCGGGTTTGTGCAGCAGCCTGTCGCCCGACGCACGGCTGACGCTTGCATGGCTGGCCTGTGCCAACCTGCACAGCAATAAGGAGGTATTCCCATGGAAGAAAAGAAGCTTGACCAGACCTGTGAACAGCAGGACTTGAATGAGCTGAGCAGCGACGAGCAGGAAAAGGTCTCCGGCGGCGCGAGCAGCGTCAGCACGGAGTGCCCGTTCTGCCACCAGGCAACTGTGCAACTCGGAAAGAAATGCCCCAACTGCGGCAAGGCATCGTTGAAAGCTTTGCTTTGATGGCATCCGTCCGAACCGGAATCGGGCGGTACGCGCTCCGATGATCAAGTTGTTCATTTGGTAAAGCAATCCTAAAGGCTGTAAAGGAGATGATCCCGTAGAAAAGAAGATGGATGTACAGAACATGGAAGAACTCAGCGACGATCAGTTGGAAGCGACCTCCGGCGGATTCTATTTTCTTGTATATGATGTGCCCAAAGCAAACACATGTCCGCGATGTGGTTCGACATTCAAAACAATCAATCAAACAGCGACAACTACCTACGCAAAGTGTTCCTGTGGCTTTGAGCTAACGGGCCCGACGGTTTCATAGCCCTGATCATCGGTATGCGCGTGTAGCGCCATGCGAAGACTGAACCGGCATAAAGTGATAAGGAGGAAGTCCCTATGGAAGAGAAGAATGTACAGAACATGGAAGAACTGAGCGACGATCAGCTGGAGAGCACCTCCGGCGGTCTCGGGGTCAATATGACATACACCGTTTACTGCCCCAGATGCCACTGTGCGAATAGGGTCAGCGGCAGGAGCTTCACCTGTTCCAACTGCGGCAAAGTTGTGACCAAGTGATTCAAGGTTCAGACCGACCGGACTGACCATCGGGGCGGCGTCGCGGAAAGCACGGTTCCGCCGACGCTGCTCCTGCGGCATGTTCCACATCCATTGAACACACGCACGAAGGGAAGTGCAGCCAATGAACCAATCCATCTTCCGGCAAAAGAGCCTTGACCGCATTTCCTCGCCCGAGGAAATCGACAACTACATGCGGGTGACCCGGCCCAGATTGTGGCTGGCGCTGGGCGTGATCGTGCTGCTTCTGGCAGCCCTGATCCTCTGGAGCATCACCGCACGCATCGAGGCCACCACCCTGGTGGACGGGCAGACCGTGACGCAAACCATCGCCCCCATCTCATTCCTGATCGGGTAAGAAAGGCAAAGGCCCTATGGGTAAAAAGATGAAAGTGCCAGCATCCCCCGGCAGGGTGGCAAAGGTGCCGGTCATTCTCCAGCTGGAAGCGCTGGAGTGCGGCGCAGCCTCCCTGGCGATGGTGCTGGCATATTATGACAAGTGGATTCCGCTGGAGCAGCTCCGCGTGGACTGCGGCGTATCCCGGGATGGCTCCAACGCGAAGAATTTGCTGCACGCGGCGCGCAGCCACGGCTTGACCGCCAAGGGGTATCGCATGGAGCCCCAGACCCTGAAGGAGAAGGGGCAGTTTCCCTGCATCATCCACTGGAACTTCAACCACTTCGTCGTGCTGGACGGCTTCCGGCACAATCGCGCCGTGCTCAACGACCCGGCGCGGGGGCTGGTGGAGGTGTCCATGGAGGAGTTCGATCAGGCGTTCACCGGGGTCTGCATCCTTTTGGCGCCTGCGGAGGGCTTCGTGCCAGACGGCAAGCCCAAGAGCATGCTGGGCTTTGTGCGCAAGCGGCTGCACGGCGCGAAGGACGCGCTGATTTTTACCACGCTGGTTTCGCTGATTTCGGCGCTGATTGGCGTGATCAATCCAGCCTTCTCCCGCGTGTTTGTGGACAGGCTGCTCACGGGGCTGAACCCCGGGTGGGTGACGCCCTTTTTTGTGCTGTTGACCGTCTTTGCGATGATTCAGATTGCCCTGTCCGGCATGCAGGCCATCTATGCGCTCAAGCTCCAGGGCAAGCTGGCCATCAAGGCCAACGCCGAGTTCATGTGGCATGTGCTCAGGATGCCGGTGGGCTTCTTCTCCCAGCGGATGGCGGGGGACATCGCCGCGCGCAAGAGCACCAACGAGAGCATCGCCTCCACGCTCATCAACACCCTTGCGCCCACCGTGCTGAATCTGGCGATGATGGTGGTCTACCTGATCGTCATTTTGCGCTACAGCGTGGTGCTGACGATGATTGGCATCACCGGCATGGTCATCAACATCCTGGTCAACCGCTATATCTCGAACAAGCGGATCAACATCTCCCGCGTGCAGATGCGCGACACCGCCAAGCTTGCCTCCACCACCGTGGCGGGGATTGAGATGATCGAGACCATCAAGGCCAGCGGCGCGGAGAACGGCTTCTTTGAAAAATGGGCGGGCTACCAGGCCTCCGTGAACAATCAGAACGTGAAGGCCATGAAAACCAACGCGTACTACGGGCTGATCCCGCAGCTGGTGTCCACGCTGGTGAACATGCTGATCCTGTCGATGGGGCTGTTCCTGATCCTGAAGGGCGAGTTCACCGTGGGCATGCTCTTTGCGTTCCAGACCATGCTATCCGCCCTCATGGCCCCGGTGATGGAGCTCTCCAACGCCGATACCACCATCCGGGAGATGCGCACCAACATGGAGCGAATCGAGGATGTGCTGGAGTACCCGGCGGATGTGGAATACCCAGCGGAGCATCCGGCGGAGGTCAGCTACGACAAGCTATCAGGCAATCTGGAACTGCGCAACGTGACTTTCGGCTATTCCCGCCTGGCGCCGCCCCTGATCGAAAACTTCAGCATGACGCTCAAGACGGGGCAGAAGGTCGCCTTCGTGGGAAGCTCGGGGTGCGGCAAATCCACGCTGTCCAAGCTGATTTCCGGCCTGTACAAGCCCTGGAGCGGCGAAATCCTCTTTGATGGCAAGCTCATTGACCAGATCGACCGCAACGTGTTCACCGGCTCGCTGGCGGTGGTGGATCAGGACATCACCCTGTTTGAGGACAGCATCGCCAACAACATCAAGATGTGGGACAGCTCCATTGAGGATTACGAGATGATCCTGGCCTCCCGCGACGCCATGATGCACGAGGACATCATACAGCGCGACGGCGGCTATCAGTACAGGATGCTGGAGGGCGGCAAGGACTTCTCCGGCGGGCAGCGCCAGCGCATGGAGATCGCCCGCGTGCTGTCGCAGGACCCGACCATCCTCATCATGGACGAGGCCACCTCCGCGCTGGACGCCCAGACGGAATACGACGTGGTGAAGGCCATCAAGGACAGGGGCATCACCTGCGTGGTCATTGCCCACCGCCTTTCCACCATCCGCGACTGCGACGAGATCATCGTGCTGGATCACGGCAAAATCGTGGAGCGGGGCACGCACGAGGCGCTGATGGCCAACCACGGCGTCTATGAGGAACTGATTCTGAGCGAATAGGGGGTGCGGACATGGGTTGGTTTGATGAACAGATCAGGCAACGGATTGAGCATGACGACGACATGTTCGCCGACGCCTTTGCGCAGATGGCAAATCTCGTGAGCAGCGAGCGGGTGATCAGCAGCTTGACCAACGACCGGAAGCTGGCCGAGGAAGCCATCGGCGACATCCTGCGCTACTACCATGTGCGTTCGCAGGATGTGCCCGAGCAGCTCACGGACGTCAATGAGGTGCTGGAATACCTGCTGCGCCCCTCCGGCATCATGCGGCGCACGGTGAAGCTCACCAAGGACTGGTACCAAGATGCCGTGGGCGCGATGCTGGGCACCAAAAAGGACGGCAGCGTCGTCGCCCTGCTTCCGCGCGGGGCGGGGGGCTATACCTGCAAGGACTATGCCACAGGCAAGACCATGCGCATCAACCGGAAAAACGCGGATGAATTTGACGAGGACGCCATCTGCTTTTATCTGCCCTTCCCCCTGCGAAGGCTGGGAATCGCCGATTTGCTGACCTACTGCTTCCGCCAGCTGCGCGCGTGGGATTACGCGCTGATGCTACTCCTGGCGGCGCTGGCCACGGCGCTGGGCCTGGTGACCCCCGCCATCAGCCGCTATCTGTACGGGCCGGTGCTATCCCTGGGCAGCAAAGCGCTGCTGGTGGGCGCGGTGCTGACATTGCTGTGCGTGATGCTGTCCAACAGCCTGCTGTCCGTTATTCGGAGCATCCTTGGCGCGAGCATCACCACCCGGATGGAGCTATCCGTGGAAAGCGCGGTGATGATGCGCGTGCTGTCATTGCCGGTGGACTTCTTCAAGCAGTACAGCGCGGGCGAGCTGTCCAGCCGGGTGGGACACATCAGCAATTTATGCAGCATGATGCTCAACGCCGTCTTTTCCACCGGCCTGACGGCGGTTTTCTCATTGGTTTACATCGCGCAGGTGTTTGCCTACGCACCCGCGCTGGCGATGCCGGCCATCATCATCACGCTGCTGACCGTAGCCGTCTCGCTCATCACGACCATGATGCAGATGCGCATTTCCGAAAAGCAGCTGACCGAGGCCGGCAAGGAGAGCGGCATGGTCTACGCGCTGCTGGGCGGCGTTGCGAAGATCAAGAACGCAGGCGCGGAAAAGCGTGCCTTCGCCCGGTGGAGCAGGCAGTATACCAATGCCGCACGGTATCTGTATCAGCCGCCCATGCTCCTGCGGCTCAGTGGCACCTTCACCACGGCCATCACGCTGCTGGGAACGATCGTCCTTTACTATGCCGCTATCAGCTCCCAGCTGGCGATGGCGGACTACATGGCCTTCAGCAGCGCCTACGGCATGGTCAGCGGCGCCTTTACCGCGCTGGCTGGCATCGTCATCACCCTTGCGCAGATCCGGCCGGTGTTGAAGCTGGTGCAGCCCATTCTGGAGACAGAGCCGGAGGTGGATCTGAACCGCCAGGTGGTCACCCGGCTGCGGGGCGGCATCGAGCTGAACAACGTGTCCTTCCGCTACAACGATTCCATGCCCTTTGTGCTGGACGATCTCTCCCTCAAGATTCGCCCCGGCCAGTATGTGGCCATCGTGGGCAAGACCGGCTGCGGCAAGTCCACCCTGATGCGCATCCTGCTGGGCTTTGAAAAGCCGCAGAAGGGCGCGGTCTACTACGACGGCAGGGACATTTCCACCATGGATCTCAAATCCCTGCGCCGCAAGATCGGCGTGGTGATGCAAAGTGGCAGCCTCTTCCAGGGCGACATCTACTCCAACATCACCATCTCCGCGCCCCAGCTCACGCTGGAGGAGGCGTGGGAGGCTGCGGAAATGGCGGGCATGGCCGAGGACATCCGGAAGATGCCCATGGGCATGAACACCCTGATCTCCGAGGGGCAGGGCGGCATCTCCGGCGGGCAGCGCCAGCGGCTGATGATTGCCCGGGCCATCGCGCCCAAGCCGAAGATCCTCATGTTTGACGAGGCCACCTCCGCGCTGGACAACATCACCCAAAGGACTGTTTCCGAATCGCTGGACAAGCTCAAGTGCACCCGCATCGTCATTGCGCACCGGCTCTCCACCATCCGCCACTGCGACCGGATCATCGTGCTGGACAAGGGGAAGATCGTGGAGGACGGCACCTATGAGGAGCTGCTGGGCCTGAATGGCTATTTCTCCGAGCTGGTGAAGCGCCAGCGGGTTGACCTGCCCGCCTGATGGGCATATGTAAGGCAGCGGACGCAATCATGTCCGCTGCCTTTGTTGTGGCTGTCAGGGCAATTCGACCTCAGGAACCTGATGTACCTCCGCCCCGTCGTCCTCATAGGGAATCCCTTGCAGCGCAAGCTGCTGGCAGAAGGCGTCAAAGTAGATGTCCTCCTGCCACTGCTGCACAAAGTCCAGGAAGAAATACCCGTTGGACGACATGATCTCAATCATGATGGCATTGGCGCCAGCCTCGTTGAGCAGCCGAAGCTCCGTTACATACTGTTCCACCGCCCCCAGGCGCGCAGGCCCCATATAGCTCAGGGCAAAGCTGGTGCTGCCCAGCCTGGCGCCCAGGACCTTTTGTGCGGTGGCCTTTTTCATTCCGACCTCCGGCAGACTGTCCATGATCCTGCACAGCCCGCAGAACGCCTGGATGGATTGCCGCTGCTGGTCAGGATCGGAAGCCAGGATCAACCGGCCCCGATAGCCGGTGGCCTGGGTTGTGAAGGGCTTCTCCTTAATTTTTCCCTCATAGGACAGATAGGCCACACCCAGGGGAGATCCGGCGTAATCCGGCGCATCCAGCGCGGGGCGAAGATTCATCGCCACGCCGGTCACAACCGGCAGCGTGTTGCCAGGATTCACCGCGTCGATGGCTCTGGCCAGCAGCAGGGAGGTCACCACGCCCGGCGTGCCATCCTGTGCACGGCAGTATTGCATCATGTCCTTTTGCTTGATGCGCAGCTTGTGATTCACCGGCGAAGTGATATGCAGCCGCTCATCCGCAAAGAGGTTGAAGGGCTGGGGCGCCTCCTTCGCCGCCGGACGCCCCTGGGGAGCCGCCCCTTGCGCGTCCGTAAGCGCGCTCATCATTTGTGCATAGGGATCCCAGGTTTCCGAGGGCGGAACTTCCGTGCCCACCCGGATTCCCTCCGGGGAAAGCGCGCTGTCATACCGCTCCCGGCAGTAGTAGTAGGCCAGGGTGCGCAGCACCTGCATCGAGGCCGCTCCGTCCGCCAGCCCGTGGAATACGTTCAACCACAGGCAATCGTCCTGATAGCTCACCGCCCACAGATAATGGTTGACCGCCTCGCTGCCCAGCACCAGCGGCGCTGCGGTATGATGCAGCTCAAAGGGCAAGCTGTTGGGCTCCAGCCAGTATTCCCGGCCATCGCTGATGCAGCGCACCATGTAGTAGGGATAGCGCTGCACCGTCAGGGCCAGCGCCTGGCGCAAAGCGGCTTCGTCGATGCGATCCTTGAAGCGCAGCAACATACGGTAGGTCATGGGACTCCGGGGATTGGCCCCATAAAAGTAGGTATTTTCACAAATGATTTTCTTCATCATCAACACCCTTTCATAACCTTGGCATGAATGTCGCATCCGGGCGGATGGCCAAGCGCAGCCACTTTCTAAGTATGTGGATTCTCAGCAATGCAGTATTATATCATAGTGAACGCCAGGTCGCAAGGAAATCTCTGCATCCTTCCGTGTCCAGCTTTGTCGTGTGTCTGTTGCCGGGCCTGAGCGGTTCCGGTATCATCCCATGCAGGGGCAGCACACGCTGCTCCTGTTTTTTTCGGCAAGAAAGGATGGATCCCGATGCGCAAACGACTACCGATCCGGGCCACGGACTGAATGCGATGAATACTATGCCTGCGGCCTCCTTTCGGAGCAGCTGCGGCAGGAGGGCTTTCAAGTGTCGGTGGATGTGGCGGGTCACCCCACCGGCTTCACCGCTGTTTACAAATCTGGCAAGCCCAGGAGCAGGCGTAGGAGCAATCGCGTGAGGTACTCCCTCCGTCAGCGAGCAAGCTCGCCGCCAGCTCCTCAAAGAGGAAGCCTTTTGGCTGGTGGCCTTGCTGTTACGCGCCCCCAAAACAACATTTGCCCTGCCCTCCATGACGGAAGGCAGGGCCTTTTGCGTATCCTTCTGTTCGGGCAAACGTCACTCAACGATGCGTCCCCACCGGGCGGGCACCATCGGGCAGGCTTGCCCCTTCTTGGCGGCGCGGGTTTCCACGTAGCAGCCGCAAAGCCGGCAGGTGCCGTTCATCAGCTGCGCGCAGTCCTTGCACTGGGCCAGGCGGGCGCGGTAGGTGGGTTCATCCGCGCGGGCGCCTTCATCCAGGCTGGCGACGTATTCCGCCACGGCCCGGGCCATGTCCTTTTCCCCCGCCTCAAAGAGCAGGCAGCGGCAGGGCATTTTCTCAGCCACGGACGGTGACCTCCACCACGGAGCAGCCGGGCAGATTCAGCACCACACCCTCGCCGGTGACCTCAAAGTCGGTGAAGTCCGCGATGGTGACGCGTTCCTTGTCCTCAAAGGTGTTCTTGTCGTGCATATCGCCGCTCAGGATGCGGATGGACACGTCCTTCACATCGAAGCCCGCGATGTCCAGCACCACCTTTTCCGCCTTGTCGGCGGCCACATTGGCGGCGGTGACGGTTAGCACGCCCTCCTTGATGGAGGCGGAGGCGGTCACCTGCTGCACGCCCTCCACCGTGTCGCAGGCCACGGTGACGGGCACCAGGGTTGCGTCCTGATGGGCCTTGTACAGGTCAAAGACGTGGTAGGTGGGGGTCAGCAGCATCTGGTCGCCATCGGTGAGGATCACGGACTGCAGCACGTTGACGGTCTGGGCGATGTTAGCCATGACCACGCGGTCCGCATGGCTGTTGAAGAGGTTCAGGTTGATGGCGGCGACCATCGCGTCGCGCATGGTGTTCTGCTGGTAGAGGAAGCCGGGGTTGGTGCCGGGCTCCACGTTGTACCAGGTACCCCACTCGTCCACAATCAGCCCCACCTTATGCTTGGGGTCGTACTTGTCCATGATGGCCAAATGACCCTCCAGCAGCTTTTCCATCCGGGTCGTGCCGCGCAATGTGGCGTAGTACATCTCGCTGTCGAACTCGGTAGCGCTGCCCTTGTCCTCCCACTCGCCGGTGGGCACGGTGTAGTAGTGCAGCGTGATGGCATCGCAGAAGGCAGCGGCGTTCTTCATCAGGGTTTCGGTCCAGGCCCAGTCCCCCGCATTGGGGCCGCAGGCGATGCGGTAGAGCTTGTTCGTGCCGTAGTTGCGGCAGAAGGTCGAGTAGCGGCGGAATTCATCCGCATAGTACTCGGGGCGCATATTGCCGCCGCAGCCCCAGCTCTCGTTGCCCACGCCCAGGTACTTGACGTTCCAGGGGTCCTTGCGGCCGTTGGCCCAGCGCTTCTTCACCACGGTGGAGTCGCCCTCGGAGTTCAGGTACTCGACCCATTCCGCCATCTCGCGCACCGTGCCCGAGCCCACGTTGGCGTTGATGTAGGGCTCGCACCCCAGCTGCTCGCACAATTCGAGGAACTCGTGGGTGCCAAAGGAGTTGTCCTCCACCACACCGCCCCAGTTGGTGTTGACCATGCGCTTGCGGCTCTCCTTCGGGCCGATGCCGTCCTCCCAGTGGTATTCATCGGCAAAGCAGCCGCCGGGCCAGCGCAGCACGGGCACGCGGATGTTGCGCAGCGCCTCCACCACGTCGGTGCGCATGCCGTTCTTGTTGGGGATGGGGCTGTCCTCCCCCACAAACAGGCCGCCGTAGATGCAGCGGCCCAGGTGCTCGGAGAAATGACCGTAGATGTTCCTGTTGATGACCGCGCCGGTGTTGGCAGCGTTCAGCTTGATCTTTGCGGACATGGATGTACCTCCAGCTTCGTTCGTTTTGACGGCCTGATGCGAAAATGCTAATCAAGGCGTGATATGATTCGCGACACGGGGGAAAAATCCTGCCTGCCCCGGAGGAATTGGCGGAAAAGATTTCCGCCCCGTTCAGGTGGAAAAGCCGCCGCTTCCCCCGGGCAAGGAGGCAGCGGCGGCGTTGATGGTTGATTATTTCAGCATGGCCTGCAATTCCGCCCAAGCCTTGTCCACCGCATTTTGATGCTTGGTGGCATACGGGCCGATGGCGGTCACCTGCGCCATGGTGCGCGGGAAGTGCAAACAGGCATGCCCGGGGAAGCTGTTGTCCGTGCGGTGCTGCACGCCATGGGGCACGGAATGGGTCGTGGCGATGCGGATGCTGCCGTCGGCAAAGATGACCCACACGGGCATGGGCG
This sequence comes from Clostridiales bacterium, assembly GCA_029012285.1. Lineage (GTDB taxonomy): Bacteria > Bacillota > Clostridia > Christensenellales > Aristaeellaceae > UBA11524. The sequence continues at coordinate 18,768 of JAQXLU010000138.1, forward strand.
TCCAGTCCTCCTTGCCGCAGACCTGGTTCATCTTGGCAGTGTCGTTGGCCGTCAGCGGCTCGATTTCCGCGTGCTTGCCGAAGGAGAACATGTGCACCTGCCAGGAGATGCCGCTCTGAGGGTCAAACAGCGTGGCGTAGGGGTACTTGCGCGCCTCGTTGCGCACGGTGGCGTACCAGTATTCATACCGGACGCTGCGGGCCATCGCCAGGTAGCTGCTGTTGCCGCCGCCAGGCGCGCTGGTGGGGACAGGGGTTTTGCTGGCGTTGTTCAGCGCGGCGATGGTCTGGCTGCCCGCCACGCCATCCGCATACAGCGCGTTATCCCGCTGGAATTCCTTCAGGGCGCGGTAGGTCAGCGTGCCAAAGACGCCGTCGGGCGTGCCGGTAAGGTAGCCCAGGTGGATCAGCGTCTGCTGCATGGCCCGGACGGACTCGTTTTCGTCCCCCAGCCGCATGAGCGCCGTGGTGATGGTCGCCGGGGGCGTGGTGGGCGCGGGGGTCGCGCTCGCAACCTGGTTGGGGATGGCGGACACGCTGAAGAGCTTGAGCAGCGTGGTTTCCCCGGCGATGGAGTCGCGCACCAGGCCGTTTTGCTTCTGGAAGTAGTAGACCGCCTCGGCCGTGGAGGTGCCATAGATACCGTCCGCCGTGCCGGAGAGGTAGTTGAGCTCAATCAGGCGGTTTTGCAGCCGCTTGACTGCCTCGCCGGTCATGCCCTTTTTGAGGGTTTCGTAGGACATGGTCAGGCTGCCGGCCAGATTGCCGTTGTACATGATGGCGTTGTCGGAGTAGAGCAGCACCTGGGTGTCGTACCCGGCCACGCCGTCCTCGGACAGGCCGTTCTTGCGCTGGAACAGGCGGATGGCCACCACGTCGTCCAACTCGCACTTGCTGTCCAGGGAGGAGGTGTAGTAGCCCAGCAGCTGGAGGCGCTGCTGCAAGCGGAGCACAGCGCTGCCCGTCACGCCCTGCTTGATGACGACCACATTGTCCCGGGTGATATCCCCGCTGTCCGGCAGTGGCGTGGGGGTGGGCAGCACGTTGGGCTTTTCATCCGCCGCCAAGGCCAGGTAGGAGAAGAGGACGGCGTTGGTGCCGCTGCCGGCCACCCCGTCATCCAGCAGGTTGTTGTTGCGCTGGAAGGCCTTGAGCGCCGCCACGGACTGGCTGCCGAAGGTGCCGTCCGCCTTGCCGCTCAGGTAGCCCAGCTCGATCAGGCGCTGCTGCACCAGCTTAGCGTCGCTGCCCTTGGAGCCATAGCGCACGGTGGAACGGGGCTTTTCAAACTCGGGCAGGGCCGTGGGGGTCGCAGTAGGCTTGGGGGTCGCGGTGGCGGAGGCGGGCAGACCGTTGCCAAAGAGCAGCTTCTGGGTTTCCGGGCCGCAGATGCCGTCCACCTTCAGGCTGTTCTTTTGCTGGAAGGCCTTCATGGCGCTGACGGTTTTGGCGTCATAGGTGCCCGTCACGGTGACGGAATACCCCTTGTCCAGCAGCATGGACTGGATGGTGCGCACCAGCACGCCCTTGTGGCCGGAGCGGACGGTCAGCCCGTCGATGGCGGGGAGGGTGTTCACGCTCACCTTCTTGCCGCTGCTGTTGAGCGGTGTGCCGGAGAAAATCAGCGCCTGGAGGTTCTGATCCGCCGTGCCGGTAACGGGGTAGCTGTTCTTGCGTTGGAAGGCCATGACGGCCTGGGCCGTGGCGTTGCCGTACACGCCGTCGGCCTTGCCATTCAGGAAGCCCAGCTCGATCAGGGCCTCCTGCAGCGCCGTGACATGATCGCCCCGGGAGCCGGACTGGAGCAGCTGATAGCCCGCGTTGGCGGAGGGCTGCGCGGTGGGGGCGGGGGTCGCGGTGGGCTTGACGATGGCCGCCACCTGGATATACTCCTTCATCACCCAGCCGGTATCGCCGCCGTAGGTCACATTGGCCCACGCGCCGCTGAGGGCATGGACGGTGATCTTCGCGCCCCGGGGGATGGTGGCAAGCTTTTTGGCGGAGGTGGAGGCTGTTTTGCGCAAATTGACGCTGGTGGTCGTGACGGTCTGATAGGGATAGCCCGTCGCCGTCAGGGTGGAGCCGCTGCCACTGGTCGCACGGCTCTCCTCCACATATTGCTGGAAGACATAGCCGGTCTTGCCGTCATACTCAATGCGGTAGAAATTGCCCGACACGCCAGTCACCTGCACTGTGTCCCCCTTGGGGATGCGGCGGATGATGTTGGCCGTATACGAATTGGCGCTGGAGCGCATGTTCGTATCATCGGTCACGACGCCCGTGAAGGGATAGCTGACCGCCAGCGCCTGGCCCGCCGCCATCGTCAGCAGCAGCACCACGGTCAAAAGCGCGCACAGCTTTTTCCTCATTCTCTCCCAAATACGCATGGCATGTCCTCCGTAGGAATGGCATATTGTTGACAGTTTACCATTGTCATTGTACGCCATTGTCCGCGGGGTTGTCAATGTCGGTTGTAACAATCTTCAGGAAATCTTTAATATTGATGGTCAGTTAAGTCAACGGGGGTCTGGGCTGGGCCGTCCAGCACCGCACCGTCCCCGGCAAAGCGGGAGCCGTGGCAGGGGCAGTCCCAGCTGCCCTCGTCGGGATTCCAGGTCATCTCACACCCCAGGTGGGTGCACCGGGGCGCGGGGGTTGCCTTGACCAGGCTGCGCAGCACATGCCCGGCCTCGTTCAGCAGGGGCTTCATGTTTTCCCCTGTCAGCACGGGCCGCTGGGGGCTGAATACCTCCGCATAGTCCGGCGGATCGCCTGCGATCATGCCGGATAGGACACGCGCGGCCACCATCGAGGTGGTCATGCCCCATTTGGCAAAGCCTGTCGCCACGTACCACCGGGGCTGGGACGGGGCATACTGACCGATGCAGGGCAAGCGGTCGACGGTCACGCAGTCCTGGGCCGACCAGCAAGCAACCTCCTGTGCGCCGGGGACGAGCGTGCGTGCCGCGTCCCGGAGCAAATCATACCGGCCGCCCCCGGTGTTCTCCCCGGTGCGGTGGCCCGCGCCGCCCAGCAGCAGCATGCCCTCCGCCGCGCGCAGGGACAACCCGTCCTCATCCACACCCAGGTACATATGGCGCGGCAGCCAGGTGTTTTTCAGCGCCAGCACATAGCTACGCTCCTGGTGCATCCGGGTGAAGTACCAGCCCGGCGCGTTGATGAAGGGGTAATGACACGCAAAGACGATATGCTCCGCCCTGACCGTGCCACGGTCGGTGTGGATGCAGTCATCCTCCACAGCCATGACGCGGCTGTGGGCGCGGATGTTGAGATTTTCCGCAATCGCCCCCAGGAATTTCAGCGGATGAAACCGCGCCTGCTCCCGGAAGCGCAGCGCTCCCGCAATCGGGAAGGGCAGCTCTGTCTGTCGGGTGAAATCCGCCGCAATGCCAACGCTTCTGGCAGCTTCCTCCTCCCGCAGCAGGGGCCCTGATTCCACGCTGCTGTACAGATACGCGTCGCAACGGGTGAAGCCGCAGCAGATGCGGCCTGCCTCAATCATCCGGGCATACGCCGCGATGGCTTCCTCATTGGCTCGGGCGTACAGGGCGGCAGCGTCCATACCCAGGCGGTCGATGAGATCGGCGTATCGCAGATGGTGCTGGCTGGTGATTTTCGCCGTCGTGCGCCCGGTCTGGCCCGCGCCGGGGGTGTCCGCCTCCAGCACCAGGGCGTCGATGCCCCGCTCTTGCAGGCAATGGGCGGTCAAGAGCCCCGCCATGCCGCCGCCGATGATGGCCACCGGCACGGTCACATCCCCCGAAAGGGGTGGAAATACCGGCAGCCTCACACTGCCTTGCCAAATGGACATGTTGCATCCCTCCTGCAGCCAGTGTGCCCAAAGCACGAAATTCCCATCATGCGCAGCGAAAAAAACGCGCATACTGCCTGCGAAGGAGGGATGCAACATGTCAGAAGGCAAGCACAGGCGACCGCGGGATCTGGTGGACGCCATCATCGCGGAGCAGCGGAAAAAGGACCGCACCGATGTGCTGGGCTCCTACACCGGCGTGCCCTGGGACGAATGGGAGGAGCCGGTGCAGGACGCGGATGATCTGTGACGGTGCGGCTGGGGCGCATCCTGGGGCTGCCCGCCATCTGCGGCGAGCGGGTGGTGGGGCATGTGGAGCGCGCCGTCCCGGATGAAACGGGGCAGCATGTGCAGGGCTTCGTGATCCGCCGGGGGCTGGGGAGCGCCAAATGGGCCGACCACAGTGCGGTATCGGTGGTGGGGGACGTATCGGTGATCCTCGCCCGGCGGCCGGGGCGCGTCCCGAAGGGGAGCGACGCCCTCCTTTCCGCCGTGAAGGACGAGGGCGGACTGACCCTGGGCCGCGTTACCGATTGGTGGATCAGCCGGGACACCCTGGACATCACTGCCCTGGAGGTCACCCTGGGCCTGATGGAGGATCTTACCTCCGGGCGGCGCACGGTGAGCCGCTGGACGGTGAAGCGCGGCGAGGACGGGCTGATCGTGCTGCTTCCCCGGGAGGAATGGGAAGAAAGAAAGGAGGAAACCCAATGAACAAGCTGCTGATGGGCACCGCCATGGGCATGATGATGGGCGTGGCCCTGATGATGTCCCCCATGGGCCAAACGGTTCGCCAGGACGTGAAAAGCGGCATGCGCAAGGCCAAGCGGATGGCGAAAAAGCTCGAACACATGTAAGTAGGCCGGTAGAAAGGAGAGGCCGCCGGTATGGAACGGACAACGACCGCCCATCGCCGGCGGCTGCTGCTTGCAATCAGCGGGGGGCTTGTCGCGGCGGCAGTGCTGCGGGGCGTCCTGCGGGCGCTGGCGATGCAGTTGCTGGCAGCATCCCTGCTGATGCTGCTGGCCCTGCCCCTGTGCCGTCACCTGGAAAAGCGTCTGCCCGGCAGCGCGGCGGCGCTGTTGTCCCTGGGGACGCTGCTGCTGACGGCGGTGCTGACCCTCGTGCTGCTGCTTCCGCCGGTGGCCGGGCAGCTCCGCGCCCTGGCCAACGAGCTGCCCGCCCTGGTGGACAACCTGCAGGGGCTGCTGCTGCAATTCTCCGCCCAGCTGGAGAGCCGGGGCATTGCGCTCACCGCCGTGCGGGACGGGGTGCTATCGCGGCTCACCGACGCGGCGGGCAGCATCCTCAGCCGGGTGATGGGGCTGGCCAGCAGCCTGATTTCCAGCCTGAGCCAGCTGCTGCTGTCCCCGCTGATGGCCTTCTATCTGCTGCGGGACAGGCGGAAGATCGCCGCCGGACTGACACTGCTGCTGCCGGTGGCCTACCGTGCCCGGGGCGTGCGCGCTGCCCGTGAAATGAAGCGGGAATCGGCTGCCTTCTTCCGGGGCCAGCTGATGCTGTCGCTGCTCGTGGGCGGCATGACGGCACTGGGGCTGCTGCTGACCGGCACGCCGGGCTGGTTGCTGCTGGGCGTGCTGATGGGTGTCTTTGAGCTGGTGCCCTACATCGGCCCGGTGATCGCGGGCGCCCCGGCGGTGCTGCTCTCGCTCCAGGGGGGCTGGGGGAGGGCGCTCTGGACGCTGGCGGTGCTGGTCATCATCCAGCAAATCGAGGGCACGCTGCTCTCGCCCCGGCTGATGGGCAGCGCCACCTCCCTCCACCCGATGACGGTGCTGCTGTTGGTTTCCGCCGGGGGCATGCTGGGCGGCACGCTGGGGATGGTCGCGGTGATCCCCCTGGTGGTCAGCATCCGGGGCGCATTGCGCGGCTGGCGGGAATGACGGGACGTGAAAGGGCGGCTGCCCATCCGGTGAGCAGCCGCCCTTTGTGTTGCGGTTATTCCGTGTACGCCTCGTAGACCTGCTTGAGCAGGTGGGGATAGTCGGTCATGATGCCGTCCGCGCCGATGGCAATCAAATGGCGCATTTCCTCGGGGTCGTTGATCGTCCAGTAATGCACGGCGATGTTGTGGCGGTGGGCGGTATCCACCAGGTACTGGGTGGACAGATTCACGCCGGACTGCTTCAGGGGCAGCTGGAAGGCCACTACGCCGTCGTCAAAGAACACGTCCAGGCCCAGCAGGTGGAGCACCACGAACTTCGTCACCGCGTTGGTGGCGGGGGAATACATGAAGCACTCCGGCACCTCGCCAGATGCTTGCAGCCGCATATACTCGTCGTACATCTCCTCGTGGAAGGAGGCCAGCACCACCCGATCCCAGGCGTCGTAGGTTTCCAGCAGGCGCAATGTCTCCTTCAGGCAGCGCATGCCAGTTTCACCGGGCTGCTTGATTTCCAGGTTGATGCGGTTTTCGGGGAAGGCGATGAGCAGCTCCTCCAGGGTGGTGGCGAGGAACACCTCGGGATCGCGGGGCTGCACGCCCTCGGGATAGGGCACATCCAGCGGGCTGACGCTGCGGCCGTCCGCCGTGGTG
>JAQXLU010000139.1 GCA_029012285.1 Clostridiales bacterium
TGCGGCGGGAGGCGGAAACACTGCGGTACAGCCTGAGTCACACGCAGGACGACGTGGCCTTCCTGGCTGCCTTGCCCACGGATTACCGCATCACGCTGATCGACCACGATGGCAGTGTGCTGTATGACAGCAGCGCCGACGCAGAAGCCATGGACAACCACGCATCGCGCCCTGAGATCGTCGAGGCCTTTGCTGTTGGCAGCGGGGAAGCCCGGCGGCGCTCCACCACCTTGGCGGAGGAAACCTGGTATTACGCCATCGCCACGCAGGACGGCCAGGTGCTGCGCATCGCCACCAACCGCGCCACCATGATGGGCATGTGCATGCAGGTGCTGCCCATGCTCGTGGGCCTGCTGCTGCTGGTACTGTTGGGGATGTTCCTGCTCTCCGAGCGGCTGACAGCGTGGATTGTCCGCCCCGTGAACACCCTGAACCTGGATGCTCCCCTGGAAAACGAGGCCTACGACGAGCTGTCCCCGCTTTTGACCCGGATGGATCATCAGCGCCGGGAGATTCGCAGCCAGATGCAGCAGCTCATCGCCGCCCGCAATGAGATCGAGGCCATCACGGGCCAGATGCAGGAGGGCCTGATTCTGCTGAATCAGCAGGGCGATGTATTGAGTATGAACAACAGCGCCGCCGCCATCTTCGATGTGGAAGCAGCGGCATGTGCGGGTGATTCGTTCCTCACGGTCGTGCGTGACCCGGAGCTCTACGATGCGGTGACCAAAGCCCGCCAGGGCGAGAACGCGCAGGCGAATCTCGAAAGGGAAGGGCGGCATTACAGCGCCTTCACCAGCCCGGTCATTCAGGAGGGCGCGCCCCATGGCGTGGTGGTGCTGCTCCTTGATGTAACAGAAAGCTACACGGCGGAAATCAGCCGCCGGGAGTTCACAGCCAATGTGTCCCACGAGCTGAAAACGCCGCTCACCGCCATCTCCGGGTATGCGGAGATCATCCGGGACGGCGTGGCGAAACCGGAGGATGTCCCCGGCTTTGCGGGCCGCATCTGCAAGGAGTGCAACCGTATGATTGCCCTGCTGGGCGACATCTTCGAGCTGGCCCGGCTGGACGAAAGGAAGGGCCTGGGCGACAAGGAAGCCCTCGACCTGGCTGCATGCGCAAGGGAGGCCGCCTCCCGCTTGGAATCCGCCGCCGAGCAGAAGGACGTTGCGCTGTCCCTGCACTGTGATGCAGCGCCTGTGACGGGCTACCGCGCGCTGCTGACGGAGATGTGCTTCAACCTGCTGGACAATGCCATCCGCTATACACCAGCGGGCGGACAGGTCAGCATGACTTCCGGCGTCACGGATGGCCGGGCCTTCGTCGAGGTGCGGGACAACGGCATCGGCATCCCGGAGGAGCATCAAACCCATATCTTTGAGCGTTTCTACCGCGTGGACAAGAGCCGCTCCAAGGCCAGTGGCGGGACCGGCCTGGGCCTGGCCATCGTCAAGCACGGAGCGCTCATCCACAGCGCGGAGATCATCCTGGAAAGCCAAGTGGGCCAGGGTACGCGCATCGGTTTCCGTTTCCCCGGATGATTTCAAGGGGCAGCTGACGGTCTGTGTCGGCTGCCTTTTTACGTGAATCCACGCATAAGTCAACAAATGTTGAAGCTGAGTTGATGATCAGTTAGCAATTCGCCTCTATAATGACCTTGACGCTACAAATGGAGGCTGCTGCACATGAGATTCAACAAGCAACAGATACTGACCATCCCGAACCTGCTCTCGCTGCTCCGGCTGCTGATGATTCCGCTCTTCATCTATCTGTATTTGCATGGCCATGATGGCTGGACGGCCTTTGTGCTGATCCTTTCAGGTGTGACCGACGTGGTGGATGGCTATATTGCCAGGCATTTTAACCAGGTGTCCGACTTCGGCAAGGCCTTCGACCCGATTGCGGACAAGCTGACCCAGGCGGCGATGCTCCTGTGCCTGCTGTCCCGCCATCGTCTGATGATCGTGCCCTTGCTCCTTCTGGCGGTGAAGGATGTGTTCAACGCGGTGTCGGGCTTGCTCGTCATCCGCAGAACCGGTGTAGTGCTCGGCGCGGAATGGCACGGGAAGCTCACCACCGTGCTGCTCTATGGAATGATGATCCTCCATGTGGTCTGGCAGGATATTCCCCGCTGGACGTCGAATATGCTCAATGCGTTTTGTGTGGCGATGATGCTGGTGTCCTTCGTGCTCTACGCGAGGCGGAACATCCGGGCCATCCGCAGCGCCAACAAGGAATGATCCCCATCAGGAGGATGAAGTGATATGATCGAAAAGCTGCTCAACCGCCTGGAAACACGCGTCGGACGCTACCGGGGCATCCGCAATCTGACTACCATCATCGTATCAGCGATGGCGATCACCTATGTGGCGGACTACATCCTGGGGCCTGCAATGGGGTTCTATCTGTCCGGGTATCTGAGCTTTAGCCGGGCTGCCATCCTTCGCGGACAGATTTGGCGGATCTTCACCTTCGTGCTGACCCCGCCGGACGGTGGTATCATCTCCGCCGTTTTGCAGCTGGGCTTCCTGTACTTTGCGGGCAATCTGCTCCAAAGTCATTGGGGCACGCTGCGCTTCAACCTCTTCTATCTGTGTGGCATGGTGGGCAGCGTTATCGCGGGCTTCATCACCGGGTTTGCCACCAGCTACTATGTCAACCTGTCGGTGCTATTGGCCGTGGCCATCCTGTACCCGCAGATGCAGGTCAACCTGTACGGTATATTGCCCATTCGCATGAAGTGGATGGCGCTCATCGACCTGGTGATGCTCCTGCCCGGGTTGATCAGAGGACCCTGGGCTGTGCGGATCGCCATCCTGGTGTCGCTGCTGAATGTGGCGCTGTTCTTCTTAGGCAGCTTGATGCATCAGCTCAAGGAAGCCAAGCGACGTTACGAGTGGAAGAAGAACTGGCGTGGCAGCGCCCGGCGCTGAGGATGCCGATTGCAGGGAAAGGAGCACCGAGCGATGTTCAAGATACTGATCGCCGAGGACGACGCAGAGCTGCGCCAGCTGTTCGCCCATGTGCTGAACAAGAATGGTTATGACGTGACCGGCGTGGACAACGGCAAAAAGGCGCTGGACGCGCTGACAAACGACTATTATGACATGGTGATCTCCGACATCATGATGCCTGTGATGGACGGGTACGAGCTGGTGCGCAGCCTGCGGGAAATCAACAAGACAATTCCGGTGATGATGATTACCGCCAAGGAAGCGTATGATGACATGCGCCTGGGCTTCCTCTCCGGCACGGATGATTACATGGTCAAGCCCGTCAACGTCAACGAGATGGTGCTGCGGGTAGGCGCGCTGCTGCGCCGGGCACAGATGGTCATTGAGCGCAAGCTGACCATCGGCGGCACGGTGATGGAGTGCGATTCCATGACGGTCACGCATCAGGGCGTCAGCAGTACGCTGCCACAAAAGGAGTTCATGCTTCTGTACAAGATGGCGTCCTTCCCGGGCAAGATCTTCACCCGTCAGCAGCTGATGGATGAGATTTGGGGCTACGATACCGGCACGGACAGCCATACGGTGGATGTGCATATCGGCCGGCTGCGCGATCGTTTCCGCGACGAAAAGGACTTCAAGATCGTTACCATGCGTGGCGTGGGCTATAAGGTGGTCAAGCAATGAGCGACCAGCAAGGCAAAAAGAAGCACAAGCTGCTCAATATCCGGCTGCTGTTCATCATGGTGTCCATGGCTGAGATCATGGGGACGCTGGTGGTGGCCGGCCTTTTGTCGTGGCTTTCCAAAATGATCTTCAACCGTGTGTTCGAGATACCGGATTACATCTGGCTGATCGCCTTCAGCGTGATCATTGGCGTGACTGTCTCCATCGTGATCAACAACATCCTGCTGCGTCCGGTGGTCAAGCTCTCCAAGGCGATGAAGCAGGTGGCGACCGGCGACTTCGGGATTCGCCTTAAATCGGATAGCCCCATCCTGGAAATCAATGATTCCTATGAGAGCTTTAACCTGATGGTTCGCGAGCTGGAAGCCACAGAAACCCTTCAAACGGACTTTGTAGCGAATGTCTCCCATGAATTCAAGACGCCCATCAATGCCATCGAGGGCTACGCGACCCTGCTGCAAAGTGGTGAGGATGTGCAGCAGCAGGCGTATGTGGAGCGGATATTGCTCAATACCAGGCGGTTGTCCACGCTGGTGGGCAACATCCTGCTACTGGCGAAGGTCAACAACCATGCAATTCCCGCGGCGCAGAATAGCTTCCTGGTGGATGAGCAGATTCGCCAGTGCATCTTGCTGCTGGAGCCCCAGTGGACGGCGAAGAACACCGATTTTGACGTAGACCTGGACGAGGTGACCTGGAACGGCCCGGAAAACCTGATGCACCACGTTTGGAGCAACCTCATCGGAAACGCAATCAAGTTTGGCCCGGAGCATGGGATGATCCATCTCCGGCTAAAACAAACCGACGGTCGGTTTGTTTTTACCGTGGAGGATGAAGGACATGGCATCCCGGATGAAGAAAAGCAGCGGGTGTTCCACAAATTCTACCAGGGCGACAGCTCCCACAAGCAGGAGGGCAATGGCCTTGGTCTGGCCCTTGCCAAGCAGATCATTGACAGCTGCGGCGGCAGTATCCGCGTGGAGGATTCTGAAACAGGCGGTTGCCGATTTGTGGTGGAGCTGCCTGACAGTCATGTGTGAGCAGGATGGCCTATAGATGCTGCAAAGAGCGCATCCGTAGGCTGTTTTGCGCTTCAGACAGCAAAGGGGAGAGCTCGCATTGAAATTGGAAGTTGATTTTTTTGATGAGATGTGATAGCATGTATGCTCGTAAGCAAAGCTGTTTTCCTTAAGTACTTTTGAATTTTCGACAGCAATGGAAAATAGTGGTATTTGCTTCAAAAAGGGGATGGTTGGCGTGCGATATACGCGAGAGGACGGCTGCAGAGCATGGCTAACCTATGCCCTGATGCGTGCGGACGCTCTGAACGAATTGTTGCAGGAATTCGGCTCCGCGGAGGCCATCTACGACCGCTTTATGACCAAGGGCGGCAGTTTTCTGAAGGCGCGGGTGAGTGAATATGGCCTGACCCAGCTGAAGGAGCAAGCCCAGCGGGGCAGGATGCACGACATGCTCGTGCAGATGAAGCGCCTGGACATCGGCATCCTCGGGATGCAGGACGACGGGTATCCGGACAACTTGCGCAACATACCCTCGCCACCGGCGCTGCTCTACTACCGGGGCAATCCGGACTGCCTGATGGGCAAGTGCGTGGCGGTGGTGGGCTCACGGAAGGCGTCGCCCCAGGGAACAGACATGACGCGGAAAATCTGCCGGGAGCTGAGTGCGGCAGGGGTGAGCATCGTGAGCGGCCTGGCAATGGGTATTGACGCGGCGGCCCACGAGGGCTGCCTGGACGGCGGAAGCCCGACAGCCGCCGTGCTGGGCTGCGGCTTGGATGTGGACTACCCCGTCGAAAATCTGGCGCTGCGGGAGAGGATGCTGGATAACGATGGTGTGCTGCTGAGCGAATACCCCCTGGGCTTCCGTGCGAACAAGTACGTCTTTCAGGTCAGGAACCGGATCATCTCCGGCCTGGGCAAGGCGGTGCTGATGATGGAGAGCCGCATCCAGTCCGGCAGCATGCTGACGGTGCAGCACGCGCTGGATCAGGGGAAGGAAGTGTTCGCCTATCCAGGCATCCCCGGCACGGAATGGGCCGAGGGCGCTCATCAGCTGTTGCGCGAGGGGGCGAATTACTTCACCAGCGCGCAGGACATCCTGGAGGATCTCGGCTGGGAGGACGATCTGCCCCGGCCCACTACCCAGCAGGTTCGTCAGCTGCCCGAAATGAGCAGCGACCAGCGGGCGGTGTTCGCGCTGCTCAGCGGCGGCGAAATGTCCTTCGATCAGCTGGCAGCACAAACCGGACTCGCCGCGCCGACGCTGACCATCGCGCTGACGATGCTGCAAATGACTGGCCTCGTCAAGGCGCTGCCCGGCAAATGCTATTGCAGGGCTTAATCATCATTGCGACTTCATATCAATCCATCATGATGGAGGAATCAACATTTATGGCGGCCACCAAACAGAAACTGATTATTGTCGAGTCACCCTCCAAGGCGCGTACCATCAGCAAATTCCTGGGGAAGGGTTATAAGGTGGAAGCGACGCAGGGCCATATCCGCGACCTGCCCAAAAGCCAGATCGGCGTGGATGTGAATGACGACTTCGCGCTGAAGTACATCACCATCCGTGGGCGCGGCGATATTCTGACCCGCATCCGCAAGGAGGCGCGCAACGCATCCCAAATTTATCTCGCAACCGACCCGGACCGCGAGGGAGAAGCCATTTCCTGGCACCTGGCCAATATCCTGGATATGGATGTGGACAAGCCCTGCCGGATCGAATTCCATGAGGTGACCAAGAAGGCCATCCAGGCGGCGCTGAAAAAGCCGCGCACGATTGACATGGGCCGTGTGGACGCCCAGCAGGCCCGCCGTGCGCTGGATCGCTTGGTGGGCTACCAAATCAGCCCCCTTTTATGGGCGAAGGTCAAGAAGGGATTGTCCGCTGGCCGTGTGCAGAGCGTGGCGACCCGTATGGTCGTGATGCGCGAGGAGGACATCGAGGCCTTCATCCCCGAGGAATACTGGGATGTGCTGGTCAAGATGAACGTGCCCAACGCCCGTGGGCGCAAGGGACAATTCTCCGCGCGCCTGGTGGCAATCGACGGCAACAAGGTGAGCATCGCCAACGCGGAGGAAGCGGACAAGGCGGTTGAACGCATCCGCAAGGCGCATTTTGCGGTCTCCAGCGTGAAGCTCGGTGAGAAGCACAAGTATCCTGCAGCGCCCTTCACTACCTCCAGTTTACAGCAGGAGGCCAGCCGTAAGCTGGGCTTTACCACCGCCAAGACCATGCAGGTGGTGCAGCAGCTCTACGAGGGCGTTGACCTGGCGGGTGAGGGCACGCAGGGTATTGTGACCTATATCCGTACCGACTCCGTGCGCATCAGCGACGATGCGCTTGCCGGACTGCGCACCTACATTGGCGAGCGCTTCGGCGAGGACTACCTCCCCGAGACGCCCAACGAGTACAAGGGCCGGAAGAATGCCCAGGACGCGCATGAAGCCATCCGCCCCACGGACGTGAACCGCACGCCGGACAAGATCAAGGACTCCCTGACCAAGGAGCAGTACAACCTCTACCGGCTGATCTACTTCCGCTTCGTGGCCAGCCAGATGAAGCCTGCCGCCTATGAAACGATGTCCATGAACCTCTCCGGCGAAGGCGTGACCCTTCGCTTCTATGGCGAACACAAGTGCTTTGCCGGGTTCACCACCATTTACGAGGAAGGCACGGACGAGGAGGTCGCTTCCTACGAAACCACGCTGCCCCAGCTCAAGGAGGGTGACGCGGTGGCCGTGGAGGATGTGATCAGCGAGCAGCATTTCACCCAGCCCCCGAGCCGCTACAACGAGGCATCCCTCGTGCGCGCCCTGGAGGAAAAGGGCATCGGCCGCCCCTCCACCTACGCGCCCACGATCACCACCATCATCGCTCGCGGATATGTTATCCGCGAGAAGAAACGCCTGTATCCCACCGAGCTGGGCCGTATGGTGACCGATATGATGGAGGAGTACTTCGAGGACATCGTGGACACAGAGTTCACCGCTGAGCTGGAGGACAAGCTGGATGCCGTCGAGGAAGGCGGCATGGACTGGAAGCAGATCATCCGCGAATTCTACCCGAATTTCAAGAAGGAGCTGGATGTGGCGGAGCAGCAGATCGAGAAGGTAGAAATCAAGGACGAGCCCTCCGATGTGCCCTGCGACAAGTGCGGCGCGATGATGGTCTACAAGATGGGCCGCTTCGGGCGTTTCCTGGCCTGCCCCAACTTCCCGGATTGCCGCAACACTAAGCCGATTCTCAACTACATCGAAGCGCCCTGTCCGAAATGCGGAGCGCGGTTGATGGAAAAGACCAGCCGCAAGAACCGCAAGTTCTTCGGGTGCGAAAACTACCCGGATTGCGACTTTGTGTCCTGGGAGAAGCCCGTGGTGGAAAAATGCCCCCACTGCGGCGGCTACATGGTTGAAAAGCGCGGCCGCAAAGGCGAATTGTTCCACCTGTGCGCCAGCGAAACCTGTCACTACCGTGTGGAGGTACAGCAGGACGAGGGCGCGGACGCGGAGGATACCGATGACTGATTTGCATGCCACCGTGGTCGGCGCTGGCCTTGCGGGCTGCGAAGCCGCTTGGCAGCTGGCGCGGCAGGGGATTCATGTCACGCTGATTGAAATGAAGCCGGAGAAGATGACCCCGGCCCATCATAGCCCACTGTTTGCGGAGCTGGTCTGCTCCAACTCGCTGCGTTCCGATCGGCTGACCAACGCCGTCGGCCTCCTGAAGGAGGAAATGCGCCTGTGCCACTCCCTGGTGATGGAAGCGGCGGATGCAAGTCGCGTCCCGGCAGGCGGCGCATTGGCGGTGGATCGGGAGAGCTTTTCCGGCTATATCACAAGAGCGCTGACGGAGCATCCGCTGGTTACCGTGGAGGGCAGGGAAGTCACCGAAATCCCCGACGGCCCGGTGATTATCGCCACCGGACCGCTGACCTCGGATGACCTGAGCGACGCCATTGCCCGGCTGCCAGGGCTGGAAACGTTGAACTTCTACGACGCAGCTGCACCCATCGTCACGCAGGAATCCCTCAACATGGAGCGCATCTTTCGCCAGAGCCGCTACGGCAGGGGAGATGACTATCTGAACTGCCCCATGACCGAGGAGGAGTACAACGCCTTTGTGGACGCGCTCCTGACGGCGGAAACTGCTGAGATCCATGGCTTTGAGGAAACCAAGGTGTTTGAGGGCTGCATGCCAGTGGAATCCATGGCTCGTCGCGGGCGGATGGTGCTGGCCTTTGGCCCGCTAAAACCCGTCGGTCTCATTGACCTGCGCACCGGCAAGGAGGCCTTCGCGGTGGTGCAGCTCCGCCAGGACAACGCCACCGGCACGCTGTACAACATCGTGGGCTTTCAGACCCGACTGAAATGGCCAGAGCAAAAACGGGTATTCGGACTCATTCCGGGCCTGGAGAAGGCGGAATTCGCCCGCTATGGCGTGATGCACCGCAATACCTTCCTGCATTCGCCGGGATTCTTGAACGCCCATTTTGAGATGATCGCCCGCCCGCAATGCTATTTTGCCGGACAGATGACCGGCGTGGAAGGTTATGTGGAGAGCGCAGCCAGCGGGCTTTTGTGCGGGTTGTCCCTGGGACGCGATTTGAATGGCCTGGGCACGGTGGAGCTGCCGGGTATCACGGCCATGGGCGCGATGGGCCGCTACATCAGCACGCCTAACAAGCATTTCCAGCCCATGAACTGCGCCTTCGGCCTGATCGACGGCCTGGTGGTGGACAAGCAGCACAAAAAGATTCGCAACAAGCAGGAACGATATACCGTCATTTCTCAGCGTGCTTTGGATTTCATGCAGGGTTGGTGCCAGGAGATCTACGGCGCGCAGGATTGATTATCGGAGGAAACAAGCATATGAGCATTGAACTCAAGGGGACGACGATCTGCGCCGTCTGCAAGGATGGGAAGATCGCCATCGCCGGGGATGGTCAGGTGACCATGGGCGAAAACGTGATTTTCAAGTCCAACGCCCGCAAGGTGCGCCGTCTGTATGGCGGCAAGGTAGTAGCAGGCTTCGCCGGTACGGTGGTGGACGCCTTCACCCTCTTTGACCGCTTTGAAGAAAAACTGACCCAGTGCAACGGCAACCTGGAGCGCGCCGCGGTGGCCCTGGCCCAGCTTTGGCGCAGCGAGCAGGGCATGAGGCAGATGAACTGCATGATGATCGTCGCGGACAAGGATCAGCTGCTGGTGCTGAGCGGCACGGGCGAGGTCATGGAGCCTGACAGCGGCGTGGTCGCCATCGGTTCCGGCGGCAACTACGCGCTCTCTGCAGCCCGTGCGCTGGTGGAGAACACCGACCTGTCCGCACACGAGATTGCAGAGAAGGCGCTGCACATCGCTGCGTCTATCTGTGTGTACACCAACGACAACGTAATCGTGGAAGACGTGTAAGGAGGCCTGGTGACAATGGCAGAACTGACGCCCCGTCAAATCGTCCGGGAGCTTGACCGTTACATCATTGGCCAGGAGGAAGCCAAAAAGTCTGTGGCCATCGCCCTGCGCAACCGGTATCGCCGCTCCATGGTGGCGGAAAGGATGCGCGAGGAAATCAGCCCCAAGAATATTCTGATGATTGGCCCCACCGGCGTTGGTAAAACGGAAATCGCCCGCCGCCTGGCCAAGCTGGTAGCCGCCCCCTTTGTGAAGGTCGAGGCCACCAAGTTCACCGAGGTGGGCTATGTGGGCCGCGACGTGGAAAGCATTGTCCGTGACCTGGTGGAAAACGCCATCCGCATGGTCAAGGACGAGCATGTCCGCCGCGTAGAGCCCCGCGCCAAGGTCATTGCCGAGGATCGCCTGGTGACGCTGCTGGTGCATCCGCCCAAGAAGCCCTCCGGCAACGGATTGAGCCTGGATTATCTGCTGGGCCGCAAGCCTGCTGCCCAGGAGGAAAGCACCGACACACCCGAAATCGCCAGCAAACGCGAGGACGTACGCCAGCAGCTGATGCGCGGCGAATTGGAGGAGCATGAGCTGGAAATCGAGGTGGAGGAAGCCGCGCCGACCCTTGAGGTGGGCGGCAGCGCCATCAGCCTGGGGGACATGATGGGCAATATGATGCCTAAGAAAACCCGCTTGCGCCGGATGAAGGTCAAGGAGGCCCGGCGCATCCTGGAGGACGAGGAGTGCGACAAGCTCATCGACATGGACAGCGTCCATGAGGAAGC
>JAQXLU010000140.1 GCA_029012285.1 Clostridiales bacterium
GCAGCGTCAGGCGGAAGCCGTCCAGGTCGGTGATGCAAAATGCCAGCATGGGTATGTTATCCCCGATGTATGGAGTTGGCAGCAATTCGGCGGACACCACCTCGGTATGCCGGATGACGGCGAGGGGAAAACGGCCATCGGCCTGGGCATCCTCTGTGCGAATGCGGCTGACGGTGGCGTTCATGTCCTCCGCCAGCAATCCGCAGAGCGCCACAGTGATCAGCAGCATCACGGGCAGCGTGGTTTTCAGCAGCTGCCAGGAGTAGTGCAGCGCAATACGGAAGGTCAGCGACAGGCGGAAGTTGCTCATCACGTGCCTGGCCCGTCCGTGGAGTCCACGGGCCTTCTGCTTGTTGGCCTTCCTCAGCTGCCGCCTTTGCTGCTTCATTTCTCTTTTGGACTGCTTATTCATAGCTGAACATGTACCCCACCGCACGGATGGTGTGGATGGTCTTGAGCCCATAGGGTTCGTCAATCTTGTGGCGCAGGTAGCGGATGTAAACGTCCACCACATTGGTGTCGCCCGCGTAATCGTAGCCCCACACATCGGAGAGCAGTGCATCCCGGGTGACGGCCTGTCCCCGGTGTTCCATCAGGTACTTGAGCAGATCGAATTCCTTCTTGGTCAATGCGATGGGCTGACCATCCATGGTCACGGCGTACTTGGCAGGGTCAAGCGCCAGCTTGCCCGCGGTGATCACGCTGGATGCAGGCGCGGCGGTCGCGCGATGCTTCTTCAGCCCCACGCGGATGCGGGCCAGCAGCTCCTCGATGGCAAAGGGTTTGGTCATGTAGTCGTCCGCGCCCATGTCCAGGCCCATCACCTTGTCGGATACATCGTCCTTGGCAGTGAGCATGATGATGGGCAAATCGCTCTCATGGCGGAGGCGGCGGCACACCTCGATGCCGCTCAGCTCGGGCAGCATCAGGTCAAGGATCATCAAATCGGGCTTCCAGCTCAGCGCCTTTTCCAGGCCTGTCCGGCCGTCCCCGGCGGTATCGACCTCGTAGCCCTCATGCTGCAATTCCAGCTCCAGGAAGCGCGCGATCTTGCGCTCGTCCTCCACGATCAGAATACGACTCATCTTCATTCCTCCATATCCTGACATGCAAAGCGGAATGCGCAGTTCCCTGTGCATTCCGGCATGGTTTACTCAACGGTCGCGCTGGAATAGCCCTCGTTGTCGGACTCAATGGTCACATTGCCATCCTGACTTTCCACCTGCACCGGCACATTCATGGTCGGGTAGCTGGGGCGATAGGTGGCCTCGGGGCGGTTCGCGGCGTAGTAGCTGCGCTCGCTGTCAGCGGGGGAGGCAGCCTCCTCACTGGGCTTCGCCTGGTTAGCGGCGTTCTGGAAGCCCCGGGCGAAGTCGCCAACGGAGTTTTTGACGTTTTCCGCCGCATTGCGGACGGTGCGCTCCAGGTTTTCGCCGTCAAAGGCGTGGTCGTGCCCCTCAAAGGAGATCTTGTAGCCCAGCACCAGGGCCAGGATCATGCCGACGATCACCAGGTGGGGGCTGATCAGCACGCTCAGCACCGCAAAGATGGCGCTGACGTTGAGGATGGGCGTATCCTCCCTGCGCACCTTAACGCGGGCGCGGAAGCACTTGTGCAGTAGATTCATCGCGTTGGCCTTGTTGCTGGCCTTGCTGGTGGTGGAAGCGCTGGAAGCGGGCTTGCTCCTGGGGGCTTCGTGCTCCTCCTTGATGCGGCCGTTGCGCTCCAGGTCGATCAGCGCCCGGGCGACGTTGCCGTTGTGGTAGTCCAGCAGCGCAACGGCTTCCTGGTAGGAGATACCGCTCTTGCGGCGGATGAGTTCGATGTCTTCAATGGTGTAAGCAGCCATGATGGATACCCCTTTCATATCGTGAAATGCCTTTGTCCTTTTGACATGCTTATCATAGCACAAACGGCGCGGCGCTGCTTGAGAAACAGGCAAGGAAATCATGAGAAATGGATGAGAAAAGCCCGACTTCCTATCAGAAATGCCTCCGCGCGTTCACGGAGGCAAGGCGGATCACAATTCGTAGTCCTCGTAGCAGCTGCGGAGCACCTCGCAGTCGCAGTAGCCGCCCATGTCCTCCAGCTCGGTCAGGACGGCGTCGTGCTGCATGAAGCTCACATGATCGTCCAGCCATCCCTGGGTGAAGCGGTGCGTGTGGTTGCAGCCCTCCTCCTGCAAGCGGATGTCCAGATAGGCAAACAGATCAGCCGCCTGGTTGGCGCTGAGGATGTGCGCGACCCTTTTTTGGGTCTGGCGTTCCATCTTCATCATCCGGCTCTGGTCGTTCATGGGATCAGCTCCTTACTTGACGTAGCGGTTCTTGTTCTTCGGCAACCGGGCGAAGTGGCGCTTGTAGCTGCGGACGATGGCGCGGATGATCAGGATGATCGCCGTAACCACCAGCAGCGGGGAGAGGAGAATCAGGATGATTTCCGCCGTCAGGGGCGGGAAGGGATTGGGGTCGGCCTCCGTGGCGGCGATGATCTCCGACAGGGACAGCGGGCGATCCTTCCTGGCCGCGATGGAGCGCGTGGCCAGCAGATTGTACTCCACCGCCTCGCCCCGCTCGGTGATGTAGGTCATTTTACCGATGATTTCGCCCGCCGTGATGGGAGCCTTTAGCTCGCGGGTGTATTGGACCAGCACCAGGTTGCGCAGGTTCTTCGTCAGGCGGTCGATTTCCTCATAGGTGCCGCTGATTTCCACCGTCTTGGTGGGATCTACGGGGGAGGCGCTCAGCTCCAGCTCGCCCAGGGCGATGTCGCTCTTGTCGTAGCCGGAGGTGTAGACCTTCATGGGGTTGGACTGATACATCTCCGTCAGCGTGGTGTGGGTATACTGGCTAAAGCCGTACTCGAACAGGCGCTTGGTGTCGGTCCACACGTCGTAGCGGTCGGAATGCAGCACGACGGAGATCAGCTCCACGCCGTCCTTTTCCGCCGCGCCGACATAGCAGTTGCCTGCCGCGTCGGTCGTGCCGGACTTGATGCCGCGGATGTAATCATAGTAGTAGCTGTTCTCCTTGCCGTTCCAGGTTTTGAGCATGATGCGGTGGCCGGTGGAGATCATCCGCTCCTTTTGCATGTTGGTCTTGGCCATCTGATGCCGGTCGGAGGCCGCGATCTCCCGAAAGGTATCGTTCTTCATCGCCTCAAAGGCCAGGGTCGCCAGGTCGCGGGCGGAAGTGTAGTGATAATCGTTGTGCAAGCCATGGGCGTTCATGAAGTGGGTGTTGGTCATGCCGAAGGCCTGCGCGGTCTGGTTCATCAAATCGACGAAGGCGGCCTCGCTGCCGCTGACATGCTCCGCAATGGCGATGGCGCCGTCGTTGCCCGAGCGCAGCATGGTGCCGTAGAGCAGGTCCTCCATGGTCAGCTGCTCGCCCTCGATCAGCCCCAGCAGGGAGGAATTCTCGTCCAGCTGTGACTTGACGCCGGTCTTGGAGCCGTTGTAGCTGACCGTGACCAGCTCGCTTAGATCCTCCGTGGCCAGGATGCCCAGCAGTACGGTCATGATCTTGGTGGTGGAGGCGGGGTACATCAGTCGGTCGGCGTCCTTTTCAAAGATCACCTTGCCGGAGGTTTGCTCAATCAGGATGCAGGAAACGCCCGTCAGATCATCCTCCGTCAGCAGCTCGGGATGCGCGGGGTCATATTCGGCCAACGCCGTCAAGGGAGAGGATAGCACCAGCGCGGTCAGCAAAAGGCAGCAGAAACGCATCCATAGCGCCTTCATCCGCAGCAAACAGTCCGCCTCCTTTCAAAAGCATAATCGTTCACCATACATTATAGCATTCCCTGGCGGATTTGTACAGTCTGCCAGGCACGCATCGTGGAAAAAACCTGACTGCGCAGGAAAGTTTTACATACATGACGTTTCTCACCCGCTGTTACCCAAGCCCCATGCGCTTGCGGCATGGGGTCACCACGACATCAAAACCGGGCCGCCCATATTGGACAGGCCCGGCGCATGTGTTACATCATAATGGGGAGGGACTGTACCGCTGTGCTCACGGCGTTCGGGGAGAAGGGGGTCACCCCCGGGAAGCCAAAGAGCTGCAGCGCCAGAATCAGCACGCCCAGGATCGCCACATACAGCGCGAACCAGTTCAGGCTGACCTTCGTGATCAGCTTGAGCATGAAGCGGATGGCCAAATAGCCCACCACTGCCGCGCACAGCACGCCCACCAGGGTGGGCACCACGGCCAGATCCTTGATCCAGCCATTCTCGATGGCGTCCTTGCCCTCCAGCAGCAGGGCGCCGGCAATGGCGGGGGCGCTCATCATGAAGGAGAACTTCGCCGCACTCTTGCGATCCAGGCCGGTCAGCAGCGCGCCGGAGAGCGTGGAGCCGCTGCGGCTCACGCCGGGCAAAAGCGCTAGGCCCTGCATGCAGCCCATCACGATGGCGTGCAGGAATCCGGGCTTGTCGGTTTTGCTGGCCTTTTTGGTGCTGACGTATTCCGATACCAGCAGGAACACCGCCGTCATCAGGAAGCTCACGCCCAGGAACCAGCCCGTGTCGCAGCTGTCGATGAAGTCGTCAAAGATGAACTTCACCACCAGGGTGGGCAGGGACGCGATGATGAGCAGCAGCAGTGTTTTCGACTTGAAGGGGTTCTTGAGGATGGCCCACCAGTCCTTCCAGAACACCACCAGCACCGGAATCAGCGTGCCCGCGTGGAGCAGGATGTCCAGCATCTTGTAGGCGGGGGATTCCTCAATGGTGAGGCCCAGCAGCATCCGCCCCAGAAGTAGATGGCCGGAGGAGGAAATGGGCAGGAACTCGCCCAGTCCCTGCAAAAGGCCGAGCAGCGCAGCCTGAATAGCATCCATCACAACAATCTCCTTGTTCGGTTCGTCAGGTGTTCGGGAGACCTGCGCTCCCCATGGCGCGGGCCATGAATACCGATGCAGTATATCATATTTGCGGCGGTTTGTCACTACGCGCAGGGAAAAAAGCAGATATCCTCCCCTCCGAAAACCACGCACAGAATCCTCACATCCCGCATTAGCTGAAAGTGGAAGGAGGGATTCTTGATGAAGATCATCGGTTTGCTTCTGATCATCATCGGCGTGATTGGGATTATCCTTACCGTGATGATGCCCGCGCTGTTTGGCTATGGTGGCCTGATTGCCGGTGTGGCCGCGATCCTGACGGGCATTGTGTTCCTGGCTGCCTGCTGCAATATCCGCACGAATGGCTGCGAGCGCCGCCATCATGACGACAACAACTGCTGCTGCTAAGTGCGGCGGCGTTTCCTGACCAATGAAAAGTGCGCTCCCCGGTTGCCTTGCTGGCGGCCGGGGAGCAATTCAATGATCGTTATGATTGCATTTTATCCGCGATGGCTTCCAGGAAGGCCCGGCTGTTGACCGCCTTGCATTCGTTGCCCTCCCAAAGGAGCGCCAAGTCCTTGGTCATAACGCCCGACTCGATCACGTCCAGGGTGGCCTTTTCCAGCTTGTCCGCAAAGGCCATCAGCTCGGGCAGCTGATCCAGCTCGCCACGCTTGCGCAGCGCGCCCGACCAGGCGAAGATTGTCGCCACCGGGTTGGTGGAGGTCTCCTCGCCCTTCAGGTAGCGGTAGTAGTGCCTCGTCACGGTGCCGTGGGCGGCCTCGTACTCAAACTTGCCGTCAGGGGAAACCAGGACGGAGGTCATCATCGCCAGAGAACCGAAGGCGGTGGCGACCATGTCGCTCATCACATCGCCGTCATAGTTCTTGCACGCCCAGATGAACCCGCCCTTGGAGCGCACCACGCGGGCCACCGCGTCGTCGATCAGCGTGTAGAAGTAGGTGATGCCCGCCGCTTCAAACTGCGCCTTGTAGGTGCTGTCGTAGATCTCCTGGAAGATGTCCTTGAAGGTGTGGTCGTAGGTCTTGGAGATCGTATCCTTGGTGGAGAACCACAGATCCTGCTTTACGCTCAGCGCATACTGGAAGCAGGCGTGGGCGAAGGAGGCGATGGAGGCATCCAGGTTATGCACGCCCTGGAGGATGCCCGGCCCTTTGAAGTCGAAGATGGTCTGGCGGATTTCCTGCCCGTCCTCGCCTGTGAACACCAACTCCGCCTTGCCCGCGCCAGGCACGTCGATTTCCACGTTGCGGTACACATCGCCATAGGCGTGGCGGGCGATGGTGATGGGCATCTGCCAGGTGCGGACGGTGGGTTTTACACCGCTGACCAGGATGGGCGCGCGGAACACTGTGCCGTCCAGCATGGCACGGATGGTGCCATTGGGGGACTTCCACATCTCATGCAGCTTGTATTCCGTCATGCGCTGGGCATTGGGGGTGATGGTCGCGCACTTGACTGCCACGCCGTATTTCTTGGTGGCGTTGGCGCTGTCGATGGTGACCTGATCGCCCGTTTCGTCGCGATGGGGGAGGCCCAGGTCGTAATACTCGGTTTTCAGCTCCACAAAGGGGAGAATCAGCAGCTCCTTGATGTCCGCCCAAAGGATGCGGGTCATTTCGTCGCCGTCCATCTCCACCAGGGGTGTGGTCATTTTGATTTTCTCCATGGTGAACAACTCCTTGCGATGCATACTTCCATTCTATTGTAATGGATACGCCATCGCTGTGCAAGATGTGAACATCGAAAGAACAAGTTTGCTGCCCGTTATTCAGTCCCGAAATAGAATCATGAGAATTTGATGAGATACCTTGACAGGCGAGGTATCTTGATGTACAATACAGCCATAAGATACCTCGACACGCGAAGTATCTACCGTCACGAAGGAGGAATCCCCATGTTCCGTAACACCCACCGGGAAGCCGGGCGCACCCGTCCTGACCACACCCCGATGCTCCCCATCTTCCGCAAGCCTGATCACGCGATGGGGGAAGCCGTCCGCGATGCGCGCAGCCGCTTCACGGATGCCTACATAATGGATACACTACACTGGAGGTGAAACCATGGCCCTGTCCGCTGATCTTCTCAGAGGCTATACGGACGCGATCATCCTGCGTCAGCTATCGCAGGGGGACAGCTACGGCTACCAGATCAACAAGAACGTGACCGCGCTATCCGGCGATGCCTTTGAACTCAAGGAAGCCACGCTCTACACCGCCTTCCGCCGCCTGGAAAGCGGGGGACTGATCCGCTCCTACTGGGGGGACGAGCAGTCTGGCGCAAGGCGGCGCTACTACGCCATCACCGATGCGGGTATGGATCGGCTCCTTGCCGAGAAGTCCGCCTGGAAGGAAACCAAAGCTTTGATCGACCTGCTTTTGCTGGAGGAATGAACAATGAAGCTGAATGACACCGTTGCCCGCATTGTGGAAATCATGTTCCAGGATGTTGAAATGAACGAGGAAACCTCCGCCATCCGCGACGAGGTGATGGACAACTGCCAGGCGCGCTATACCGACCTGATCGCCTCCGGCATGAACGAGGATGACGCAATCGCCGCCGTGATCGAGAGCCTCAAGGGCATGGAGGACGTGCTGGCCCCCTACAAGCGCAAGCAGACCCGCCCCGCTGACACCGCGCCCGATTCGGACGAAATGAACCTCACCTTCACTGCGCTCACCTTCGCCGCGGAGGAGATTCATAGGATCGACCTGACCCTGGTCAGCGAGAATGTGACCGTCGAGGCTTCCCCAGACGACAGCTACCACGTCTTTTGGAACGCAGAGGAAAACCCGCATGTGGCAGCCAGCGTTCTGAACGGCGTGCTGCGGGTGGAACGCCTGCCCGGTGAGGAGAAGCGCCGCAACGATAAAAAGCTCGAGGCGACCATCCAGGGCGACATCGACAACCTTGTCCGCACGGAGAAGGGCAAGATCGAGATCAACCTGGATTCCCTCGATAGCATGTTCAAATCCATCGGGCAGACCATCAAGAGCGCCCTCACCAGGAGCGGCGTGAGCCTTCACGTCCAATTTGGCGACAGCCGCGTGACCATCCAGGTGCCCGAGCGGGCCGTGCCCCACGTCAAGCTCCTGACCACCTCCGGCGATATCGACGTGCAGCAGGCTGCCCTGGCGGACCTGAATGTCATCTCCACCAGCGGCGATATCGACGTGGACCTGACCGAGGATCAATCCCTGAGCCGCGTCGAGCTGCGCACCACCTCCGGTGATATTGAGGTCTGCGCCTATGTGGAGGACATGAGCGTCGCCTCCACCTCCGGCGATGTGGATGTGGAGGGTCGCGCTGACCGCTTGAACGCCAGCACCATCTCCGGCGACATCGACGTGCGCGCGGAGGTGCAGCAGATCAATTTCAAGGCCGTCAGCGGCGACGCCTTCCTGGAATTCGAGAGCCTGTCCCTGCGCGAGGTGTGCGGCAGCACGGTTTCCGGCGACATTGATATGGAGCTGCCCGATGGCTTCGGCGCGGTTGACATCCACACCCAGACCCGTTCCGGCGATGTGACCACCCGCTACACCGCCAACGGTGTTGGCCCGACAGTGAGCGGTGGCGTGACCACCCTATCCGGCGACATCAACATCCGCTAAACAACAAAACGCCTCCGCAGGTTCGCGCCCGCGGAGGCCCTTTTCAGGTGAAGTCTATGTCATACCTGGTACCATGGTGGAACAGCACGCCATCCTTCAGCCGAATACGGAGGATGATGGTGTTCGGGTCGCTTTCGTTGGTGTGCCCGTTGCTGTACCACGCAGCGAAGGCCGTGCGCAGCATATCAGCCAGGGCTACATTCTCCTCCCGCAGGATGTGCCCCAGGCTTTCGCCCACGCCACGGGCGGTGAACCACTCCCCGCAGATGGCAACCTTCGGGTTCTGTTCAAGCTGCCGCATCTTGCCGGACAGGGCGTAGGTCACGACGTAAAAGCTGCCGTCCCTGTACACGGCGTTGACGTTGCGCACGGCAGGTGCGTCACCGTCCACTGTGGCCAGGGAGATCAGATTATCGTGGCCGAAGCGCTCCGTCATCAGGGCAGCGGTATCTGCGTTCAGCTTCATGGAAGATCACTCCATTTTCAGTTTGTTGTACACATCCAATAGCGGTGTGGATGTGCCGGGCAGGGTAGGCCATGTATCCATACCATCGCCGCTTTTGCGGGGCAGCAGGTGCATGTGAAAATGCGGCACGGACTGTCCCGCGCAGGTGCCGCTGGCGTTGAGCAGATTCACGCCTCCGTATCCGCAGCGGGTGCAGTGATCTGCTACCCGCTTGACCATCTGCAGGACATGCCCCAGCGTCTCCTCGTCGCAGTCCAGCAGGGAGGAGACATGCTTCTTTGGGATGATGAGCATGTGTCCCTCCGCATCCATGGCAATATCCAGGAAGCAGCAGGTGTCGGCATCCTCAGCGATCATGTAGGCAGGGGTCTCGTGTCTGGCGATGCGACAGAAAATGCAGCTTTCCAATGCGATCCCTCCTTAACAAAATGTCCTCCGACATGCATCGGAGGACACGGATGGATTGGCTGCTTAGCGCTGCACGCGGCCGGTGCCGGAGCCCTTCATCAGGGATTCGACCTCCGCGACGGAGACGCGGTTGTAGTCGCCAATGATGGTGTGCTTCAGGCAGGAAGCCGCCACGGCGAATTCCAGCGCGGTCTTTTCGTCCTCGTAGGTGTTCAGGCCGTAGATCAGGCCGCCGCCGAAGGAGTCGCCGCCGCCCACGCGATCCACGATGTCGGTGATGGCATACTTGCGGGAGAGGAAGAAGTCCTTGCCGTTGTACAGGCAGGCGCGCCAGTCGTTGTGGTTGGCGCTCTTGGACTCACGCAGCGTGATGGCCACGCGCTTGATGTTGGGGTAGGTCTGCATGGCGAGGGAAGCGATGGCCTTGTAGTTCTCGATGTTCAGCTCGCCCTCTTCCACGTCGCCCTGGGATTCCGCCTTCAGGCCCAGGGACTTCTGGAAGTCCTCTTCGTTGGCGATGACGGTGTCCACATACTTGACCAGCTCGGTCATGACTTCCTTGGCGTCCTTGCCGTACTTCCACAGGTTCTTGCGGTAGTTCAGGTCGCAGGACACATGGATGCCCTTGGCCTGGGCAGCCTTGACGGCCTGAAGGGAAAGATCCGCCGCGCCCTGGGAGATAGCGGGGGTGATGCCGGTCAGGTGGAACCAGGTCGCGCCCTCAAAGACAGCGTCCCAGTCGATATCGCCGGGCTTGGCCTCGCAGATGGTGGAGCCAGCGCGGTCGTAAATCACCTTGGAAGGACGCTGCACAGCGCCGGTCTCCAGGAAGTAGATGCCCATGCGGCCGTCCTTGCGGACGATCTTGGTGGTGTCCACGCCGAAGCCGCGCAGCTCACGGATGCAGGCCTCGCCGATGTCGTTCTTGGGCAGCACGGTGACGAAGGCGGTATCCAGGCCGTAATTGGCCAGGGACACGGACACATTCGCCTCGCCGCCGCCGAAGGTGGCCTCCAGAGAGGGGCTCTGGAAGAAGCGCTCGTAAGCGGGGGACTTCAGACGCAGCATAATCTCGCCGAAAGTAATAATCTTGCCCATTGTAGGTGTACCTCCATCAATCATTCAGCTTCATTATATGGATGTGACTGGGTTGACTCAAAAGGGGAGAAGGGTTTACTTTTGCACAAGATGCACAGCGAAGCCGGCGACCTCGTCCTCCAGGTAGATGGCGATCAGCTTGCCGTTCTTGACCACGGCGCTGTCCTCGATGAACTTGTAGCCGCGCTGCTCCAGGTGCCACTTGGCGCGCTTGACGCTGTTGGTGCCGATGGCGATGTGCCCATGCTTGCCGCGGCCCATGTACTTGTTGATTTCAACGCCCGTGCCCACAAAGTTGGAGGAATTGCCTTCCTTGATGGGCATGCCCAGGAGCGCGGCGAGCTTCTTGCACTCGGCCATGGATTCCTCGGCGCTTTCGGTGTTGATGCCGATGTGGCGCAGCTCGAAGCCCAGCATCTTGTCCACGGCGCTGCGGGTCATCTCGGTGATCTTGTCCCATTCCTTGTTCTTGATCAGATCCTTGGGGCACATGAAGGTGCCGCCGCAGCACAGGATACGATCATAGGCCAGGTAGTCGAGCATGTTCTTCTCGTTCACGCCACCGGTGGGCATAAAGTTGAGGCCGGGGTAGACGGGGGCCAGGTTCTTGATCATGGGCAGGCCGCCAGCCGCCTCAGCGGGGAAGAACTTCACCGCGTTCAGGCCGTAGGACAGGGCCACCTGAATATCGGAGGGCGTGGAGGTGCCGGGGCAGATCGGGATGCCCTTTTCCACGCAGTACTTGACAATCTCGGGGGACAGACCGGGGGACACGATGGCGGCAGCGCCTGCGGCGATGGCACGATCCACCTGGTCGATGGTCAGCACGGTACCGGCGCACAGCGCCACATGGGGCAGCTGCTCGTGTACGCGGCGGATGGACTCCTCCGCAGCAGCGGTGCGGAAGGTGATCTCAGCCACGGGCAGACCGCCGTCGGCCAGCGCCTTGCACAGCGGCACAGCGTCTTCAGCATCGTCGATTGCAATGACGGGAACCAGACCAGCCAGGGAAAGCTTCTCCAAAAACTCCATGGGACATCGTCCTTTCTCTTTGCATTTGGATACTGTTGTAAGCGGTTACATGCGTTCCCGCACCATGCTGCTGTTGTATGACAGCATATAACGGCAACGCAGATAGAACCAATCCTATGATACACGCTCTCGCAGCATCCGTCAAGCCAAATCGACGCGAATTCGCTGTTTTTTGTCTTGAATGGAAAAAATCCTGCCGGGGAGGCTGTTCGCCCAAGAAGGGCTTGCGAAACACAGGCGAATATGATAAAATATGGATACAGCGATTTAATGGAAGGAGGGCTCTATATGAGCACCATGACCTTCAAATGCCCATGCTGCGGCGGCTATCTGGAGTTCGATCCGTCGCTGCAAAAGTTCAAGTGCCTCTATTGCGGCCAGTTGCTTAGCGAGGAGGAGCTGCGCGAGGAATCCCGGAAGCGGGAGAACGAGAGCGAAGCCGCCCAGGCGGAAGAGAAGGCTGCCCCCCAGGAGAAGCTGCAAACCTATCAGTGCCAGATGTGCGGCGCGGAAATCGTCACCGACGACACCACTGCCGCGACCCGCTGCTATTTCTGCCACAGCCCCGTGGTGCTGCATGACCGGCTGGATGATGAGTTTCGCCCCGACGGGGTGATTCCCTTCCAGCTGGACAAGGCTGCCGCGGAGGAGCAGTTCCTGGCGCATATCAAGAAGAAGCGGTTCCTTGACCGGGACTTCTTCAACAGCGCGCAGCTGGAGATGTTCTCCGGCGTGTACTACCCCTGGTGGTACACGGATGTGGACGGCACAGCCACCTTCGATGGCGAGGGTGAGCACACCAGCGTGACCAGCACGCCCAACTATATCACCACGACGCACCGGGTCTTTCATGTGGACCGCCAGGGCAAGCTGTCCTTCCGCAACATCGCCCGCAAGGCGCTGACCAAGGCGGATTCCAAGCTCTCCGACGGCATCCATCCCTATGATGTGAGCGGCGTCAAGCCCTACGCCAGCGGCTATCTGAGTGGCTTCCTGGCGGAAAAGCGGGACGTTTCCGAGGCCGACGCCCGGGAGCAAAGCCTGCTCGAGGCCAACAGCCATGCTGCTTCCTTGATGAAGCAGAACCATTCCTTCAACAGCCTTGACGGTAACACAACCTTCAAGGCCGAGCGGGTGAAGAGTAAATACGTCCTGCTGCCCACCTGGGTGCTGACCTACAAGGGCGGCAAGGACGGCGCGCCCTACTATTACATGATGAACGGCCAGACCGGCCGGGTCTGCGGCAAGCTGCCCATCGACAAGAAGCGGGTGCTGGCCGCCGCGCTGGGCCTGGGCATTGCCGTGTTCCTGCTGCTGTGCGGAGGAGGTGCGTTCATATGGTAAAGAAGCTGCTTCCGCTGCTGCTGGCGCTGCTGCTCCTGCCGGTGATTGCCCTGGCGGATGCCCAGGTGATCGACCGGGCTAACCTGTTTAGCGGCAATGAGATTTCGCAGATGAGCACCATCATCGACCAAATCGAAAGCAAGCATCAGGTGGACATCGTGGTGTTGACCACCAACGACGTGCCCACCGACAATTCAGAGGAAATGTGGCGCGTCCGGGACTATGCCGATGATTTCTACGATCAGGGCGGCTACGGCATGGGCAAGGATCATTCCGGCTTGCTCATCCTGCTGGACATACACAACCGGGTGATCTGGCTGTCCACTGGCGGCGTGATGATCGACTACATCACCGACAGCCGTGAGGAAGCCATCATTGACGCGGGTTATGATGATTTGCGCCGTGGCAATTACGGTCAGGCGATCATCGCCTCGCTGTTCAAGGTGGAGCACTACATGGACAAGGGCCGCCAGGAGGGCACCTTCCGCTATGACGAGGCCACCGGCGAGCGCCTGAGCGGCATGTACAACGCCCTCACCTCGGGCGAAATGCTGTTCGCCGCGGTCGCGGGCGTGGGCGCAGCCGTGGTGCTTTGGCTGAGCGTCAGCGGCGTGTACAACCTGGGGGGAAGCACCTATTCGTATGACCTGAACGCCAATTCCTCCGTTGAGCTGACCCGGGATGAGGAGCATTTCGTCCGCCAGTACACCACCCGTACGCGGCGCGAAAGCAGTTCCTCCAGCTCCGGCGGCGGAAGCTCCGGCGGCAGCGGCGTGCACCGTTCCTCCGGCGGCGTGAGCCACGGCGGCGGGGGCCGCAGATTCTGATGAAGCGCCGCCTCAAAAGGGAATGTCTGCAAAGGCTGCAAAGCACCTTTGAGCTCAATGATTACCGTCCCGGCCAGAGAGAAGCGGTGTATGCCCTGCTCTCGGGCCGGGACGCGATGTGTATTCTGCCCACCGGCGCAGGCAAGAGCCTGTGCTGGCAGCTGCCCGCGGTGGTGCATACCGGGCTGACGGTGGTCGTGTCGCCGCTTCTTGCCCTCATGCGGGATCAGGTGCAGCACCTGGCCGCCATCGGCGTTCCTGCACTCTCTCTGGACAGCCTGATGACGGCGGAGGAGAAGTCCACGGCCCTTGCGCGCATCCGGCAGGGGAGCGTCCGCATCGTATTTGTCTCCCCGGAGCGGCTGATGCAGACAGCCTTTCGCCAGCTTTGTGCGACGGTTTGTCCCTGGCTGCTGGTGGTGGACGAGGCGCACTGCGTCGTCCAGTGGGGGGAAAGCTTCCGCCCTGCCTATGCCGCTATCGGCGCATTTCTGTCCGCATTGCCTCGCCGGCCCGTGCTCTGTGCGCTGACCGCCACGGCGGACGCGGCCATGCAACGGGACATCCGCAACCAGCTGCGCATGCGCCGGGTGAAGCGCGTGATGCTACCCATCCTGCGACAGAACCTCGTCTACGACGTGCACACCACCCTCCATCGTACCGGAGAGATGCTGCGCCTTTTGCGGGAAGCTCCCTGCAAGACGGTGATCTTCTGCCGCAGCCGCGCCCGCACGGAGGCGCTGGCGGACAAGCTGAGACAGTACGGCGTGCATGCCGAGGCCTACCATGCCGGTCTGCCCCGGGAGGAACGATTGGCCATCCAGCAGCGCTTCGAGCGGAGCGAAGTCCTCGTCCTGTGCGCCACAACGGCCTTCGGGCTTGGCGTGGACATCCCGGACATCCACCGGGTGATTCACGATGCGCTGCCGGACAACCTGATCGAATACGTCCAGCAGACGGGCCGCGCCGGGCGGGATGGCCAAACGGCACAATGCTTGCTCTTCCTTGAGCCAAACGAGCTGGTGGCCAAGGCATTCCTCCGCAGCCGCCTTAAGGCGATGTATCCCGGGCGGCCGTTGCGGCGATGGCTGCATGCGCGGCGAAGCGCCTGCCAGCTGAATCAGCTCCTTCGGGTGTTGCTGCAGGGAGATTGCATCCCAGCGATGATCACCGCCGCCTTTGGCAGCGCGGGCGTTCCCTGCGGATGCTGCAGCGCTTGTCGCAAGGGCCCGGTGGCTTGCCATGTCCCCTCGCTGATGAACATGCGCCCCTGGCAGATTCGCGCATGGCTGCTCATGTGGCAGCGCGCGTCCCTGGCAGCGAAGCTGGGCTGTGCGCCCGGGGAGATCGCTTCCGACCACGCCATCCGCATGGCTGCCAAGCGCTATGTATTCCCCGACGAAACGCCCGTCCGCCCGGAAATGGCGCGGTTGCTGGAGCATTTCCGCCGCGCAGGCATGCATGCACCGGGCGATGGCGGGATATGATAGGAGCGGGGGGCGGCAAGGCTACTTCCATCATGCAGAAAAAGGACGCAGAAATCCTCTTGACAGCGTGCGGCCTCCTGCATATAATACAGGTAGTGGGATGCTCCTGGGGTGTTCTGACAGCGTGCTGGTTTTCCCCACATTTCATAAAATGGAGCCCGGGTCTATAGTTCGGCTATGTCATGCCCCCGTAGCAATACGCCAGGGGAAGACAAATGCAGGCGGCAGGGCACCTACCTGCTTAAACAGCGGGTGAATAACAGTGCGCATCGTCATCCTGGGGCATCTTGATTGGCAGCTTCGGCAGCGGAAAGACTCCGCTGCCTTTTCAGTGGTCTGCGGTATACCACAACTTAGGAAATTGAACATCATGAAGCTCCCCTGAAGCCCAGTACGGGTGAAACGGTTGCGATTTACTTTGAAAGGGCGCAGCAAGAGGCGATCCGCCGGATGCTGCCGCAGAAAGCCCAAACGCTGGAGGAAGCGCTGGCGGATTTTGCTAAAACCCAGCGTCCTGGCGCAGCCAGCTTTGGGCAGACGATTGATGCAGACGACCGCTATGTGGGCGATGTGTGGGTCTATGCCATTGACCGCAATGATACGCCCAATGCGATGCTCAGCTATTGTGTGTTCGATCAATGCGCGCGGGGCAGGGGTGTCGCGACGGAAGTAGTGCAACAATTCCTGATGGAGGCTTGCGACCGCGTGCGGAAAAGTGTGGATTTGTGCTTGAGGAGGCGTTTTCCGAGGACGGAGTTGCGTCCAGGTACTACCGGCTTGAAAATGGATTTCAGAAATCTGCCGCTGTCAGCCGTCAAGTCCCTTGACAATCGCCCAAAACTGTGGTAATAATATCACATGCAATGAAGGAAAGAGTACCTTGCTTTGTGCACGCGTCAGAGAGCTGCGGCAGGTGAAAAGCAGCCGGCACGG
>JAQXLU010000141.1 GCA_029012285.1 Clostridiales bacterium
CCAGCACCAGCGCGAGGGCATACCAGGCGTACCAGCCAGCGGACTTTCTTTTATGATTCATCCTTGCTCCTCCTATTCAAACAGCTGAGCATCCTTTTCCAGGCGCTTCTTGCGCTCGTTCAGCTTGATGTAGCCCCGGACCAGCAGCCCCGCTACGGCGCCGCAGAGCAGCGCGCACCACAGGTTCGTCATCGACCCCACGCCGATGGCGATGCTCAGGTTGCCAAAGCTGGTCGTGGCCTCCATGAAGAACAGGATCGCCACCAGGCGCATGATGCCCTTGAGGTGGCGGATGCGGGTGGCGTTGTCCCCGTGGAGCTCGAAGGGGCCATCCGCCACCTTCTTGCGGAAATACACCCACTTGAGCACCTTGCCGACGCACTCCGCGCCGGTTTCCTCTACGAAGGTGATGTACTGCCTGCCTTCGACGCTGCTGGGGGAGTCAGACAGCATTTCCAGGCGGATGGCGTATTCGCCGGGGGCACTGTCCTCGAACTCGTAGGTCAGGTAGCGGGCACTCACCAGCGCCTTGCCCGCTTTGGCCATCTCATTGAGCCACGCTTCCTCTTCATCAAACTGCCAAACCCAAAACCACTTGTGACAGACTGTTCTCATGCGTTCTCCTCCTCCAGGCATGCGCGCCCGTTCTCTACCAGTTCCACCAGCCGGGCGTATTCGGCGTGCAGAATCTCCCGGCCCTTGTCGGTGATGATGTATTCCTTCTTGCGGCTGTCGCTGCCGCCGCCCAGCGCGGTGATCCAGCCCTTCTCCTGCATGGTGCTGATCGCCCCGTAGAGCGTCCCCGCTGCCAGGCGCAGCCGCCCGCCGGAGAGCTGCTCGACCTTCTGCATGATGCCGTAGCCGTGCAGCGGCTCCAGCAGGGACAGCAGGATGTAGTAGACCGCCTCGGTCAGTGCGGTGCATGGGATGCCCATGATGCTTCCTCCTTCGTCCGCCGATATATCGGAGGTCGATATATATTATATCGCCGGCCGATATATCTGTCAATAGCCGTGAAGAAAATTCACAAAAAAAGTCCCCCTCCATGCGGAAGGGGACATGAGCGCATCAATGCTCCTTGCCAGGCTGGCCGTAGTAGGCGTTGGGCCCGTGCTTGCGCAGGAAGTGCTTGTCCTGGATGTTCTGGGGGGCGGGGGCGGCGTCGGACTTAATCTGCCGGGTGAACAGCGCCATTTTGGCCACCTCCTCCAGCACCACGGCGTGGTACACCGCCTGGGCCGGGCTCTTGCCCCAGGTGAAGGGCCCGTGGGAAGCGCACACGATGCCCGGGGTGTGCAGGGGCTCGATGCCGCGGCGGCTCAGCTCCTCGATGATGACCTTGCCAGTGTTCATCTCGTAGTCCTCGTCGATTTCCTCGGTGGTGAGGTGACGGGCGCAGGGCACCGGGCCGTAGAAATAGTCCGCGTGGGTGGTGCCGTAGCAGGGAATGTCCTGGCAGGCCTGGGCCCAGCCCACGGCGTAGGGGCTGTGGGTGTGCACGATGCCGCCGATCTCGGGGTAGCGCTTGTACAATTCGATATGGGTCTTGGTGTCGGAGGAGGGGTTCAATTTGCTGTCGATCACATGGCCCTCCAGATCGAGCACGACCATCATCTCCGGGGTCAGATCGTCATAATCCACGCCAGAGGGCTTGATGACGATGAGCCCCTTTTCCCGGTCGATGCCGGACACATTGCCCCAGGTGTAGGTGACCAGATTGCGCCGGGGCAGCTCCATATTGGCTTCGTAGACGGCTTGCTTGAGCTTTTTGAGCATGGGAATATGCCTCCTTGATGGTTATTTCATTTCAGCCACAGCGGCTTCCTCGGCAGCGAGTGCCTGCTGGAAGCGGGCAACGTAAGCGTCCAGACCCGCCGCGTCCTCCGCGTCGGGGGCGATGGTGGAGCCCGCCGCACCGGCAAACACATACTCGTTCAGGTACGCCTCGAGGGTTTCGCCGCGCTTGCCGTTGACGCGGTAGGCAGCGAGCAGCGCCATGCCCCAGGGGCCGCCCTCGCCCGCGGTCTCCATGACGGAGATGGGGGTTTTGAGCGCGGCGGCCAGGATTCGCTGGCCCACGCCGGGGGTTTTGAAATAGCCGCCGTGGCCCAGCAGGGAGTCAATCCTGACGTTCTCGTCCACCAGGATGTCCATGCCGATTTTCAGGCTGGTCATCGCGCCTGCCACCAGGGAGCGGGCGAAGTTCGGGAAGGTCAGCTTCGCGTCGGACATGCGCACCATCATGGGACGGCCCTCGTCCAGGCCCACCACGGGCTCGCCGGAGAAGAGGGGCACGTTCACCACGCCGCCGCAGTCCTTTTCGCCCAGGAGTGCGGCGTTAAACAGGTTCACATAGATGTCGTTCATGGACACATCCAGGTGGCATGCGTCTGCAAAGCCCTTGAGCATCCCCGCCCAGGCGTTGATGTCGGAGGTGCAGTTGTTGCAGTGCACCATGGCCACGGGCCTGCCGGTGGGCGTGGTGACCATGTCGATCTCCGGGTACACCTTGGAGAGCATCTTTTCCAGCACGACCATCGCGAACACGGACGTACCGGCGGACACATTGCCCGTGCGGACGGCCACCGCGTTGGTGGCAGCCATGCCGGTGCCCGCGTCGCCCTCGGGGGGCGCCATCAGTGCGCCGGGCTGCAAGATGCCGGTGGGATCAAGGAGCTTCGCGCCCGCCTCGGACATCACGCCCGCGTCGTCGCCCGCGCACTGCACCGCAGGCAGGATGCTCCGCAGCTTCCAGGGATAGCCCTTCATGGCGGCCAGCGCGTCCACCAGGTCGATCATCCGCTGGTCGTAGTCGCACTTCTCGCTGTCGATGGGGAACATGCCGCTGGCCTCGCCCACGCCCAGCACCTTCTTGCCCGAGAGCTGCCAGTGCACATAGCCCGCCAGGGTGGTCAGGTGATCGATGTCCTTCACATGGGCTTCGCCGTTCAGCATCGCCTGATACAGGTGGGCGATGGACCAGCGCTGGGGGATGTTGAAGCCCAGCAGATCGGTCAATTCGGCAGCGGCCTGGCCGGTCATGGTGTTGCGCCAGGTGCGGAATTCGCACAGCTGCTTGCCGTCCTTGTCAAAGGGCAGATAACCGTGCATCATCGCGGACACGCCAAAGGCCGCCAGGTGGGTCAGCTCCACGCCGTACCTGGCCTTTACGTCCGCAGCCATGTTGGCATAGGCGTCCTGGATGCCAGTCCACACGTCCTCCATGTGATAGGTCCAAACGCCGTTTTCCAGGCGGTTCTCCCAGGTATGGTCGCCGGAGGCGATGGGCGCGTGGTCAAAGCCGTTGGCGGCGTCAGGGCCAATCAGCACGGCCTTGATGCGGGTGGAGCCCAGCTCAATGCCCAGCACAGCCTTGCCCTGGCGGATGATATGGACGATCGCTTCATGATTCATGTGTGAAAGCCTCCTCAGGTTGTGTCAGATGGTGGTTCGGGGGATTCTTCTTCCGGAATTATACCATGTTTGTACGGCCTTGTCCACCCGGAAATATGCGCTTGCAATTCGGGGTGGTTTCCGATAAAATAGAGGCATAAAAGTTCGTTCATCCCCCCGACCATCAAGGAGGTCTATTGATGCAAGCGCTTGAAGCCGTTCGTTTCCCGGAGGAAGCCGGGGTGTCCTCCCAGGGCATCCTGGATTACATCGCTGCCCGCGAGGCGGCAGGCCTGGAGCACCATGCCATCTGGGTGCTGCGCCACGGCAAGGTAGCCTGCAGGCTGGCCTACGCCCCCTATGACGACCATACGCCCCATATGCTCTTTTCCCTGTCGAAGTCCTTCTGCTCGGCGGCGGCGGGCTTCGCCGTGGCAGAGGGGCTGCTGGACTGGGACACAAGGCTCATCGATGTGCTGCCGGAGAAGTTCCCCGAGCACCCGTCTGCCTGGCTGCAGTCCATCACCTTGCACCACCTGCTGACCATGGGCAGCGGCCTGAAGCCGGAATCCGACCAGGTGGGCGGCGAGGACTGGGCCCGTGCCATCCTGGCACACGACTGCGATCACGAGCCCGGCACGCACTTCCACTATAACAGCCACGGCACCTACCTGGTGTCCTGCATGGTGCAGCGCGTCACCGGGATGCCCATCCGCGATTACCTCACCCCCCGCCTGTTCGCGCCGCTGGGGATGTTGGGGGCGGATGGCTCCGCACCCGCGTGGGACACCTGTCCTGCTGGGGTGAACGTGGGCGGCTGGGGGCTGTGGCTGAGCTGCGCGCAGCTGGCGCCCTTCGGCCAGTGCCTGCTGCAAAAGGGCGTATGGGACGGGAAGCAGCTGCTCCCCCGTCAATGGCTGGACCGTGCCACCGTCATGCAGATTGACAATGGCAATGGCGACCATACCTCCGTGCATGACTGGAATCAGGGCTATGGCTACCAGTTCTGGATGTGCCGGGGCGACGCCGCGCCCGGCTGCACCCCGCGCTACCGGGGCGACGGCATGTTCAGCCAGTTCGTCATTGTGGACGAAAAGCGGGACATGGTAGTCTGCACCGTCAGCGGGGTGGGGGACATCGGCAAGGCCCTCGACCTCATCTACACCCACCTGTTCGCAGCGGCGGACATGGAGGCCGCTTCCCCCACCGTCCAGGCGGAATTGCAGCAGAAGCTCCAGACCCTGGCCTACCCCTGGCCCAAGCACGACGGCAGTGCGCTACCGGCGGGTGTGTACGAGGGGGAGGGCGTCACCATGACCGTGAAACCCGACCAGGTCGTCGCTGATCTGACGAACCAGGTGTTCACCTTCGGGGTGGGCAGCGTTGATGAGGGGAAGGACTACGTTGCCTGCTGCGCCATGCAATCGGGCGAAATGAAGCTGGCGCTGCGCTATTTGAGGGGCCCCTTCACCCTGGACGCGACCTGCCGCTTCACCGGGGACGCGGCGGAACTGACCCTCGCCGGGGTGGGGCAGGATGGCAGGACGCTCCGCCTGACGAAAAAATGATGTGCCCGGCGAACTGCGATCCGAAGTTAAGGCAATACCGCACAATTCATTGGCGGCGTTGGCGATGTCTTTTTCGCCATCTGCTGCTTGCAGATTTCTCGATTTACCTCCAGTAAACCTTCAAAATCTGCAATTGCATCTGACGAAAAATTCATTCGCCACCCCACCAACTCATTTGTGCGGTATTGCCTTAAAGCAGCAAGCATCCGGAAGCCCTAAGGGCGCAGGATGGCGCTGTGCGGACAGCAAATGCGGGATGGAACGATATGAGCATACAACTACGTGCCTTGAATCAGGAGAATTGGCTGGAAGCGGCTGCCCTGTCCGTCTCAGCGCAGCAGAAGGAAGTCTTTCCGATTCCCAATGTGTACTGGATCGGCATCAGCCGGTATGAGGAGCATACCACGCTTTATGCGATCATGCAGGATGAAACCATGGTCGGGCTGATTGGCCTGGGCTATGACGAGGACGGCGTGTCCGGCTACATCAATCCGCTGATGATTGATGAAAGGTATCAAAACAACCATTACGCGGAGCAGGCCATGATGATCGCCATGCAGATGCTGAAAAACGACGATCATGCATCGACGGTGCATTTAGGCCATCGCAAGACGAACCTTGGCGCGGGCAGGCTCTATGAAAAGCTGGGCTTTGAAATCGTCGGCGAGGATGAACAGGACTATTTCCGCGCCCGGGCACTATGAACGTGGCTGACGACGCAATCAACACCGGAATCAACACATAGAAAGAAGCGATCCATGATGAAGCGACTCTGCGTCCTTTTGCTGGCCCTGCTGCTGCTTGTACCCGCCGCGCTGGCCGAGGATGCCGCGCCCGATGCGTACAACTGGTACGAGATCTTCGTGTACTCCTACCAGGATTCCGACGGCGACGGCATCGGTGATTTCCGCGGGGTGATGCAGCGGCTGGATTACATCGCGGATATGGGCTACACCGGCATTTGGTTCATGCCCATCATGCCCAGCCCGTCCTACCACAAGTACGACGTGACCGACTTCAAGGCCGTTGACCCCCAGTATGGCACGATGGATGATTTCCGCCAGCTGGTGGAGGCATGCCATGCGCGGGGCATCCGCGTGATCATCGACCTGCCGCTGAACCATACCTCCACCCGGCATCCCTGGTTTCTGGGCGCGGTGGAGTCCATTCAAAAACGCAAGTACGATAGCCCCTACATCGACTACTACTGCTTCACCGAAACGCCCGAGGGCAACAAATACGTCAAGCTCAACGGCACCTCCTGGTACTATGAGGAGCAGTTCTCCGGCGGCGGCATGCCCGATCTGAACCTGGGCAGCGAGGCGGTGCTGGCGGAGATCCGCGACATTGTGACCTTCTGGCTGACGGACGTGGGCGTGGACGGCTTCCGCCTGGATGCGGTGACCAGCTACCACGCCGCTAACGTTGCGGAAAACGTCGCCACCCTGGATGGCATCAAGGCCATGTGCGAGGAAGCGAAGCCCGGCTCGTACCTGGTGGGCGAGGCCTGGGTGGGGCAGAATACCCTGGCGGAATACTGGCAGTCCACGGTGGACAGCTTCTTCCTGTTCCCGTCGGCCCAGGCGGAGGGGTTCATCGTCAAGTCCCTGCTGGGCCGCAGCCCGGATGCGCGCAAGTACGCCGCCGGGGTCGAAAGTGCCCTGGCACTGCTGCCGGAGGGCCGCGTCCTTGCACCCTTCCTGTGCAACCATGACACGGGGCGCTCCATCGGGCTCTTGCAGGCGCGCACCTTGCCGGAGCGGGCCAAGTTCGCCCAGGGGCTGCTGGGCATGCTGCCGGGCAATGTGTTCACCTACTATGGCGACGAAATCGGCATGGTGGGCGCGGGGGACGACCCCAACAAGCGCCTGGCCATGTACTGGAACGACGGCGACATGACCGCTCAGCCCCCCGGCGTCACCCGATTGGAATACGCCTATCCCTGCGTGGATGAGCAGCTGGCCGACCCTGCCTCCCTGCTGAACTACTGCAAGGCCGTCAACCAGGTTCGTCTGGATGAGCCGCTCATCGCCCGGGGCGAGAACAGCTTCCTGTACACCGACCAGAGCGTGGTGCTCATGAAGCGCGAGAAGGACGGCGAATGCTGCTACATCGCCATGAACTTCGCTAAGGCCGCCGAAAAGACGGTGGATATCCCCGCTGCGGGGCTGGAAATCGTCAGCGATCTGGTGGCGCTGGAAGGCCATGCGACCCTCTCCGAAAACGGCGGCGTCACCACCGTGACGCTGCCACCCTACGGCATCGCCGTGCTGAAATAAGGAAGATATATGGAAATCACCCCCACGCTCAACTTTGGCGGGCAGTGCCGTGAGGCCCTTCATGCCTACGCGGAGGCCTTCGGCGGCGAAATCACCTGCCTCATCACCTACCGGGACGCGAATGATCCCGCCTACATGCCCCTTTTGAAGGAGGATCAGCTGGATTACATCTACCACGCCGAGCTGCGCTTTGGCGAGCGGCGAATCATCATGAGCGATCATGTGGACATTGCCTTCACCACCTGCTACTCCAACTTCCTGACCATC
Organism: Clostridiales bacterium; assembly: GCA_029012285.1. Lineage (GTDB taxonomy): Bacteria > Bacillota > Clostridia > Christensenellales > Aristaeellaceae > UBA11524. The sequence continues at coordinate 7,508 of JAQXLU010000141.1, forward strand.
ATGTACGACACCAAGGAGGAGGTGCAGCGGGCCTACGCGCTGCTCAAGGAGGGCAGCAAGACCATCTACCCCATGGAGGCCACCCCTTACAGCGCCTGCCGGGTGGCGTTTGTGGATCGCTTCGGCATCCGCTGGGGCATCATGACCGAGCAGACGGAAAGATGATTGCGAAGGAGAGAAGCATGCATTACACCATTGCGGAGGAACGATTAACCCCGGAGGATTACATCGACTTCCTGCGCCATACCGACCTGGGCTCCCAATACCCCAGGGAGCGCTTCCGGGAGCGCATTGCGACCCTGGTGCAGCGCGCGTCCATCAGCCTGACCGCCAGGGATGACGCGGGGACGCTGATCGGCGTGTGCTTTGGCATCACGGATTTTGCTTACTGGCTGTTTGTGACCGACCTGGGGGTTGTCCGGGAGTGGACGGGCCACGGGGTTGGCAAGGCGCTGGTGCAGCGGCTTCATGCGCTGGCTGGCGGCGAGGAGAATATCATCATGTATACCTGTGCGAACGAGAATGCCGTTGGCTTTTATGAGAAGCTGGGCATGACCCACCCCGACGATGTATTTGTGCTTAACCACGCCGCCTGGACGGATTTTACCGTCGAATAACGCACAACGCGGAGGGGGCGGAGCCAAAAAGGGTCCAGGGACAATGTCCCTGGCGCAGGTGCAGGGCGGCGTTAGCCCTGCCAGGGTACAGGGGCAGCGCCCCTGCTCCGCGCCCGCAGGCGCACCAGCAACGATGCGCGCCTTTCGCGAATCCGCCAGGATTCGCAGAAACAGCTCCCCGACCCCAACGAAGCACACCCTCGTCCCCCTTTCCCCCTCAACCCATCCACACAGAAGGAGGCCACCCCCCTCATCCCCCTTGTCACACCCCTACAACAATGCACACCGAAGGAGGCCACCCCTCATGAAGCGCATCCTCCCCCTCATCCTCTGCCTGATGCTCCTCCTCCCCGCCGCCCTGGCCGAGGAGCCCGTCTCCTCCCTGTACATCAAGGCCGTGCCCGATTTGCCGGAGGACTTCGCCCTGGGCATGGATGTGTCCAGCGTGCTGGCGCTGGAAAACGCCGGGGTCAAATACTACGACCACGATGGCAATGAGCGCGACCTGTTTGACATCCTGCAGGAGAACGGCGTGAACTACATCCGCGTGCGGGTGTGGAACGACCCCTTCGACGCGGAAGGCCAGGGCTATGGCGGCGGCAACAATGACATCAACGCCGCGGTGGAGATCGGCAAGCGCGCCACGGCCCACGGCATGAGGCTGCTGGTGGACTTCCATTACTCTGACTTCTGGGCCGACCCTGCCAAGCAGATGGCGCCCAAGGCCTGGAAGAACAAGCGCACCACCGCAAAGGTCAAGCTGCTGGGGGAATACACCGCCGCTTGCCTGAAGCAGCTGCGGGACGCGGGCGTGGATGTGGGCATGGTGCAGCTGGGCAATGAGTCCAACAACGGCCTGGCCGGGGAGAAATCCTGGGCGAACATCACCAAATTCATGGCGGAGGGCGCGGCGGCCGTGCGGGCTATCTACCCCGAGGCGCGCATCTGCGTCCACTTTGCCAACCCGGAAAAGGCGGACAACTACTACACCTACGCTGCCAAGTTAGCGGAGGGCGGGGTGGATTACGACATATTCGCCACCAGCTATTACCCCTATTGGCACGGCACGCTGGAGAACCTGAAAACCGTGCTGTCCACCATTGCGAAGCAGTATGGCAAGCAGGTCATGGTGGCGGAAACCTCCTATGCCTACACGGCGGAGGACGGCGACTTCTTCGGCAACACCATCGGCGAGGGCGGCGGCTACCTGAAGCCCTATCCCTTCACTCAGCAGGGTCAGGTGAATCACATCGCGGACGTGATTGAGGCGATGAACGAGATCGGTGGCATCGGCGTGTTCTACTGGGAAGGCGCCTGGGTGCCCGTGCCCGGCGGCTCGTGGGAGGCCAATCACACGCTGTGGGAGAAGTATGGCGCAGGCTGGGCCTCCTCCTATGCATCGGAGTATGACCCCGGCGACGCGGGCAAGTTCTACGGCGGCTGCGCCTGCGACAACCAGTGCCTGTTTGACTTTGGCGGACATGCGCTGGAATCCCTCAAGGTGTTCCGGTATATCCGCCAGGGCAACAACGTGCCCGTCGTGGCGGACGCGCTGGACGACGTGACGCTGATGATCGACCTGACCGACGAGGTACGCTTGCCGGACACGGTCAACGCGGTGATGAGCGACAACAGCCGCCAGGCCATCGACGTGGTCTGGGAGCCCTACGACGCGCAGGCGATGAAGGCAGGCGGCGTCAGGACGTATAGCATCAAGGGCCAGGCGGGCGGCATGGAGGCGAATTGCCAGGTCGCGATGATCGAGTACAACCACCTGTCCAACTGGTCCTTTGAGGACGCGGACAAGGGCGAATGGCGCGTGAGCAACCTGGGCGGCTGCGAACAGCTGTATATCGAGGACAAGAAGTCCGACTCCCTGACCGGCACGAAGCATTACCACTTCTATTCCGCCGCGTCCAACACGGTGGAATTCACCCTGGAGCAGGATGTGCAGCAGCTCCCCGCGGGCCAGTACCGCTATGAAATCAGCATCATGGGCGGCGACGGCGGCACGGTGGACATCTACGCCTATGCCAAGGTCAACGGCGTGGAGGTGGATCGCAAGGAGAGCACCATCACCTCCTACAACGTGTGGGATACGCCCGTCATCAGCGGCATCAGCGTGCAGGAGGGCGATGTGGTGACGGTGGGCATGTACGTCAAGTGCTCCGGCAGCGGCAACGGCGCGTGGGGCAAGATCGACGACGCGAAGCTGAATACCATCAATGCCGCGCAGTGAGGACGGAGGCCTGCCATGCCAGAGATCATGACTGTGAACGGCGAGGAATACCGCATCCTGCGCCTGCTGGGGAAGGGCAAGGGGGGGTACTCCTACCTGGCCGAACGGGATGGGATGGAATGCGTCCTCAAGCAGATTCACCACGAGCCCTGCGCCTACTACCAGTTCGGGGACAAGCTCCAGTCGGAGATCGGCGATTACCGGAAGCTGCGGGCCATCGGCATCCCCATGCCCGCTATGCTGGACGTGGATCCCATCGGGGAGCGTATTTTGAAGGAGTACATCGAGGGAGACACCATTTACGACCTGGTGCTGCGGGACCGGATGATCCCTGACTACCTGGAACAGCTGCGGGACATGTGCCGGCTCCTGTACGCCGCCCACACAAACATCGACTACTTCCCCACCAATTTCGTCGT
>JAQXLU010000142.1 GCA_029012285.1 Clostridiales bacterium
AAAGGTGAACCGGGAGAGGGACTGCCGCAGATAGGAGCCCTGGCTGCTTTGCAGATCCACCGAGTAGAAGCCGGTGCCGCTGCCCTGCAGCTTGATGCTGTTGGGGCATTCGCCAAGCTCCACCAGGCTGAACGGGCCATAGACCGTATCGGTGTCCGGATCATAGCGCACACAGCGCACCATGTACTTCGCTTTGGCCCCCGAGTTCGCCGGAGTCGAGCATTCCGTCCAGTACAGATACACGCCCGAGCCAAACTTGATGATGTCAAAGTGGTCCGTGTTGATCTCCACGTCGTAATCCGTGATCACCGGGGCCGCGCTGCTGTTCATCAGATCCAGTGTGACGCATTTGAGACGCTGGATGTATGTGCCATCCTCCTGCTCCACCTGGTCCAGATAGAACAGTCTGTCCTTGGCGTTGCTTCCCTCAAGCTGTGTATAGACCCGGAAATTGATGATGTTTCCCTGCGCCAGCAGATCCCGCTTGGAGCTGGTGCCGCTAAAGTAAAGACGGGAGAGCTCGCCGGCTTCATTCAGAGAATAGACATTCACATTGTTTGCCGAGCTGGGTATGCCCACATGGTAGCGGGTAATGCCGTACCCGTCTTTGAACGAGGTATTGCCGAGATCCATAAGCCCATCCAGACCATTCGTTTCCTTGTAGACAACCTGACCATAGATATTTTTCCGGCCGTCGCTGCTCGTGCAGGTGCTGACGAGGTGGACGGATTTTGTGTTGTCACCCGACGCCGTCAGAAAGACATCCGGCATGACGGCGTAGTTATCCTTCGTAAACACCCTCTCGTGTTCCTGATAGCATACGATTTCCAATCCTTTTGTTTTATCGTTCTGCTTCATCAGCACGGTCGTCAGGATGGACCAGTCTGGCGCTTGAGGCGATGTGCCGGAGAACTGGCCGCTCAGGATCGTCAGCGCGCAGTAGCTGCTTCCCTGATTGTTCACCCCCTGACTGACCTCCACCGCAAAGTCGTAGTCCGCATACGTCGAGCGCTTGATTATACTTCCGTTCTCGGTCTCGTTCCCATTCGGGATTGAGTTATTGGACAGGATGCCGACATCGCCAAACTTGGTCGGGTCATTCAGGTTGCGCCACCACAGCCGCGCTCCGACTTTGTTCGTTCCGGACGGTGTCATGGGCTGGATCCAGAACAGATAGGTATCGCCGCCAATCACCGCGTACTGGAAATCTTCGGCCGCGCTGTCGATTTGGCTGAACACCTGCTGTGTTTCGGTCGGCTCCACGCCGCTGCTGCCATAGCTTATGTCGCTCGTCTTGGGAAGCCGCGGCTCTTCAGCGCCTGTGCTGTCAAAGAGTTTGTATTTCTCCCCTGTCGGCGCTATCACCGAATTCTGAGAAAGGTCAAGCTTCCCCTCCCAGAGGGTCTTGTTCCACTCGGGGAACAGCGTGTTCAGGGTGGGTTTCTCCGCCGTGGCCTTCTGTATGATAAGCAGTGTATCGGTGGTATACCGCTTCCCGCCGGCCTTGATCGTAAAGGACACCTTGGCGCCCGGAATCAGCTTATTCAGCCACTGATCCTCGAACTCCAGCACCGTATTGTCGCTGTCGGCTGCGGAGAATGTCTTCACCACAGTCCTGTACTCGGTCGCCTTTACGTCAATGGAATAGCGCAGCTCCAGCTCGCCATCCGTCTTGCAGTGCAGCTTGACGGTGAAGGTATGATTCGCCGTGTTCTCCTGCGAGCAGTAATAGGAGTTCAATTCGGTGAGAATATCCCTGCCGTTGAAGCAGCCCATGATCAGATAGGGAGTGCCGTCATCCTTCTGCAGATCGATGCTCCTGGTTTCGCCGCCGCGGAGTCTGACAGTCTGCACCTCACGGGTGCGGTAGCCCGCAGCCTCGATGTGCAGATTCAGCAGCAGCTCGCCGTTTTCGTCCGCGCCCAGGTCGCCTACCCAGAAGACCGCATCGCCCCGCGCGTCGGTGGCCGTCTGTTTTTGGGTACCGTTCAGCTGACTTGTCACCGTGACCGTCGCGTTTTCAATCGGTCTTTGGTCCGGATCGCAGACCCGGATGCTAAACTGGTGCGTGGAAATGACAGAAACGCTGAAATCCGCCGTGGCGGCATTTTCACTCTTTTCCAGAGTTGCGGCGCCTTGGACAAGGCTGCTATATGTATCGCCATGCACATCAAGTGTATAACCGCCGTAATTTGCCTGTAATCCCCGGAAGCAGTTGTCCACCGATGCCAGGTATGTCTCGTAATCCGCGCAGATGGTTTTTATGATCTGCCGGATCTCACTTTCGGCTTCAAGGATGCGCTTGCAGACAGTCAGACGCTCGGTGTCGCTTGTCTCGTCGCTCTGATACAGGCTGATGCCGTTGAGAATCGCCAGACGATCTTCCTCCAGCTGCACTTCAAAGCGGGAGAGGATGTTCTCCGTTTCGCGCAGCTGCCATTGATCCTCTTCCATCCGAGCATCCAGAGGGACGTCTGGTTTCAGCTGTTCATAATCCTGGATCGTGCCCAGCAGGCTGCGCACCCTGTTTGACAGGAACCAATCTGTCCATTGCCACATCTGGAAGGCGTTCATATCCGACGAGGGCGGCGTCCCCTCGGTCCACTGCGCGCCGTTTTCGCCAGCCATCTCCTGCAGCTCATTGATCCTTGCGGTGCTGAGACCGGGCAATTGTTCGCCAAAGCTCACTGTGCTGCACAGAAGCAGAGCGAACGTCAGCAGAAGGGGAAGAAATCGTTTTGCCATGTAATGAACCTCCTGTTTATTGAACTCAGTTGGAAACCGTCAACCATTCAGGGTGGCTTTCAATCTCGTAGTTGCTGCGATGCCGGCTCACCAACGCCTCCAGCGCCTGATAGATGGCGTCCGGCGTGAAGCCTATGTCCGGCAGAAACGCATCGATCTGCCCGTCAACGTCCGCCTGTCCTGCTTCGCGCAGCAGGTTTTCCGGCACGCCCAGGCCAATGAAGTGTTCCAGCACATTATCTGTAAGCTGCTGTATCTGCGCATCGCTCAGGCTCCTGCCCGTGGTCTCGCAGAGCATGCAGCTCGCTGTCAGGGCGCTTTGCATCGTCTGAAGATCATAGACGACGCCGCTCACCCGGACGGCTGCATCCGGCTGCGCTGATACTGTGCCGCAGCCGGTGCAGCACGGTATCAGCAGGCAGCACAACAAAAAAATCCATGTCCGTTTCTTTAATCCTGCTTCTCCTTTTGGTACTGACCGCTGAGCAGGGAAATGCTTTGCTTCAGCACATCCATCTGGCTCTTCAGGTAATACTCGTCTTCAAACATGGCATAATGCACCGACGCGCGGACAAAGATGAAGATGAGCGGCGTGATCACATCGCAGGGCA
>JAQXLU010000143.1 GCA_029012285.1 Clostridiales bacterium
GCCGTCGATCAGCGCGTGGAACTCGTAATCCGCCGGGTGATGCCCGGTGCCCTCGTCCACGGCGCAGACCCGCAGCCCCCGCCCGGACAGGGTGTCCGCGATGAACCGGGCGGTGCTGCTCTTGCCGGAGCAGGGGAGCCCCTCAACGATGTAAAGCCGGGTCATGTGTATCTCCTTTCAAAACCACCGCCTCACGGGTGCAGACGCGCTCCAGGAATACCGCGTCGTGCTCGACCAGCAGCATCGTGGGCGCGTAGGTCAGCAGCAAGGCTTCCAGCTGGACGCGGGAGAGCACGTCGATGTAATTCAGCGGCTCGTCCCAGATGTACACATGGGCCGGGATGCACAGGCTGCGGGCCAAAAGCAGCTTCTTCTTCTGCCCCTGGGACATGCGCTCCAGCGGGCGCTCGAACAGGTCGCGGGTGAAATCCATATTGCGCAGGATGGCTTTGAACAGCGTTTCGTCCACGCCGCTGCGGCGGATGAAGCCGTCCATCGTGCCGGCGAGATCGTCGGTCTGCTGGGGGACGTAGGAAACGATCAGGTTCGGCGCGATGGACGCCTCCCCGGTGAGCGCACCGCCCGCGCCGACCAGCGCCTTTAATATGGAAGATTTGCCGCAGCCGTTGGGCCCGGTGAGGGCGACCCGTTCGCCCTGACGCAAGGTGAAATTCACCCCCTCGCAGACGGTGCGCCCGTCATATTCGACGCGCCCGTTCACCACCTGGATGAGCACGCTCTTCGGGTGATGGAGCACGGTCAGCTTCAAATCACCGACCTTTTCCACATTGTGCAGCAGGGAACGCTTTTCCTCGATGGCGCGTTCCTGCCGCTGCTGGATGGCGCTGCTGCGGCTCATCTGCTTCTTGGTCTTTGCCCCGATCAACGAACGCCGTCCTTTTTTGTTGTCCACCTCAATGGGGTTAAAGCCGATTTTGGTGGCTTCTCCCTTGGCTGCCCAGGCGGCGGTGCGCTGGGCGGCGGCTTCCAGATGGCGGATGTCCCGCCGGAGCACCTCGTTGCGGTTCTGTTCGTACTCGTTTTGCTGATTCAGCCGCGCTTCCCAGGTGTCGTAATTGCCCTGCATCACCCAGGTGTCGGAGCGGTTGAGGCTCAGCACATGGTCGATGCAGCGGTTGAGGAACGCCCGGTCGTGGCTGACCAGCAGGAAGCCGTCCTTGCGGCGCAGGTAATCCGCGACGAGGGCGCGCCCGTGGGCATCCAGGTGGTTGGTCGGCTCGTCGATGAGGGGATACACATCCTCCCGGGCAAAGAGCGCCGAGAGCAGCGCCTTGGTCATTTCGCCCTTGGAGAGGGTCGAAAAGGGGCGATCCAGGACGGATTCGTCCACCTCCAGCTGGTTTAGCTCGCACAGAAGCTGCCATTCCTCCGCGTCCGGCGCGGCGGCGTGCAGCACCTCCCGGGTGGTGCGGGAGGGGTCGTCCACGGGGTAGGGGAAATACACCGGCGCGAGCGGCAGGTCAATCTGCCCTTGATAGGGGAGCTGCCCTTGGAGCAGGCGCAGCAGCGTGGTTTTGCCCTTGCCGTTACGGCCGATCAGCCCCAGCCGCCAGGAGGTGTCGAAATTCACGCTAAGCCGCTCAAACACCGGGGTGTAGGAACCGTCATAGGTAAAGGATAGGTTACGGATGGATAGCTGCATATCTGGAATCATGCCTCCTTGCATCGTCGAGGGAGGCGGGAATGTTCATTTCTGCACGCAAAAAGGAGGTGCCTCCCCGTGCGCCTGACTGCGGCCCATCGCCGCATCCCGCCATAGCAAACAAGCCGCCTAATAGACGGATGTTTCCTTTCCCAATCAAAGGGTGTCAGCGGGATCAGTTGCGCATATCGGGGTCAGCCCTCCTTTGTCAATCAACTGCCGGTATCATAGCACACATGGCAACAGCTGTCAAGCCGGGGCGATTCACAATATGAAGGATGCGACCAGGAAAATTGCAAGATTGACAACATTGGCGATGAAGGAGCAGAAGTCGCGCTCGTCCACCTCCAGCTCCTCGAAGGACACGCCGGGGTCGTCGTCCACATGGTCGGTCATGGCGCCGAGATTCCGCATGGGATCGGGCTTTTTCCTGGGCCTGATGTACTTCACCCGGGGGATGCGCAACCCGTCCATCCGCAGATAGACCAGGTAGGAAAGCAGCGCGAAGAGCATCGCCAGAAAGCCGCATACCAGGCGCGGCGCGGGCCCGTGCGGCACGAGCCTGACGAGGATGAGCAGGAAGATGAGCGATAGCATCAGCCGGTAAGCGGCCAGGTAGATGATGGGGCGGAGCATGAATTTGTGATATATGCCTTTGCGCTTCATGGGGAGCCTCCTTTCAGGATACCCCATTGTAGCGCGTTTCCCATGCTTTTGCAAGCCGCAGGCGCTTTATTGCGCTGCATCGGCGGAAAGGATGAGGGGCTCACTCGGGAATGAGTTGCAAATTCACCCCCAAATACAGTGAAAAAACAGGAAATGTGCATTTTTCGCCTTGCAAAGCGTCATTTTGGTGGTTGACAAGCAGCATGGATGCCTGTATAATAATCACAACCGCTGGCGGACGTGAGGCAAAGCCTTCATCCTGTTCGCGGCGAAAATCGTTAAAGGAGGAAATCACATGAAGAAGATCATGTCTCTCGTGCTGGCGCTGATGCTGGTGCTGGGCACCGTGTCCTTTGCCGCTGCGGACGAGATCAAGAACTTCCGCGATTACCAGACCCAAGCGAACGAAATGGAAACGTTCTGCTACCACTACTCTCAGGCTGCTGTTGACCTGAACGTGCTGAGCAACTGCTACGAGCACCTGCTCACCAACGACGCTGCCGGCGCGCTGGTTCCCGCTGCTGCCAAGGAATGGTCCTCCCCCGATGGTGGCCAGACCTGGATCTTCAAGCTGAACGACAACATCACCTGGGTGGACTACAAGGGTGAGTACATGGCGGACTGCACCGCCGAGGACTGGCTGACCGGTCTGGAATGGGTGCTGAACTTCGCCAAGAACCAGTCCGCCAACACCTCCATGCCCATTGAGATGATCAAGGGCGCTGGCGAGTACTACGAGTACACCAAGAACCTGCCCGAGGAAGAAGCAAAGGCCCTGACCGCAGGCGAAGGCTCCAAGTTCCTGGAGATGGTCGCGGTGTCCTGCCCCGACGAGTACACCATCCAGTACGAGTGCGTGGACAAGCTGTCCTACTTCCCCTCCGTGGCGACCTACAACTGCTTGGCTCCTCTGTCTGCTGAGCTGATTGCTGAGATCGGCGTGGATGGCTACTTCGGCGCCGACTACACCACCATGTGGTACAACGGCCCCTACACCATCACCGAGTACATCTATCAGAACGAGAAGGTTCTGACCAAGAACGCCTCCTATCACGCCATCGACAGCACCAAGCTGTTCGACACCGTGACCGTGAAGATGGTTGAGTCCACCGACGTGGCCTACGAGATGTTCGCTGCCGGCGAGCTGGACTACATCGAGCTGCCCGCCTCCAAGCTCAAGACCATCTACGACGATCCCAACCACAAGTTCCACAACAACCTGGTCGAAGCCCGTCCCACCAAGTACTCCTACCAGATTCACCTGGTCTACGACAAGAAGATGGAAGACGGCACCCCCGACGTGGCCTGGAACACCGCCGTGGCCAACGAGAACTTCCGTCTGGCTCTGTACTACGGCCTGGATGCCACCAACTACCTGGCCCGTACCAACGACATCAACCCCCTGTCCTGCCAGAACTTCTGCTACACTGCCAACGCTGTGGCTGTGAATAGCGCCGGTGTGGACTACACGCAGCTGGTCCGCGATGAGCTGGGCCTGCAGTACGCCACCGACAAGTATGCCCGCGTGAACGCCGAGAAGGCCGCCGCTTACAAGGCCGCTGCCATCGAAGAGCTGACCGCTGCTGGCGTTGAGCTGCCCGTCAAGATGGCCTACTACATCGCCGGTTCTTCCACCGTGGCCAAGGAGACCGCCGACGTGTTCGCCAACCTGATCAAGACCTGCCTGGGCGATGATCTGGTTGTGCTGGATACCAAGACCTTCGTTTCCAAGCTGGCGACTGAGGTTCGCAACCCGCAGCTGGCTTCCATCTACATCAACGGCTGGGGCGCTGACTTCGCTGATCCCATCAACTTCCTGGGTCAGGAGACCTACGGCGAGGATAATGCCTACTACTCTCAGGCTTACTCCAAGATCAACAATGCGACCGACGAGAAGCTGATTGAGACCTACAAGGAGTTCACCCGCCTGACCAACGAGGCCAAGGCTATCACCGATGACCTGGATGCCCGTTACGCCGCCTTCGCCAAGGCCGAGGCCTACATGCTCGAGCATGCGCTGGTGATTCCGTGGTACTACAACGTGGTATGGCAGCTGACCAAGGTCAACAACTACACCAAGGTGTACTCCGCCTACGGCAACCAGTCCGAGCGCTATGTGAACTGGGAGACCAGCACCGAGCCCTACACCGCTGAGGAGTACAAGGCTTTCGTGAAGTAATCGTATCTTGTACCTACAAGGGTGGGACGGCCTTCTGAAAGGGAGGCCGCCCCTTCCCATATTCACAGCAAATGAGCCGTTTCATGAAGCAATAAGAGAAACAGGCTTGTTGCTTCATTAGACGGCATCAAAAGGGGATGGCTGAATGTTCAAATACACCATCAAGCGATTGCTCCAATCGCTCGTCACCGTGCTGCTGGTCATTTCGGTGGTTTTTCTGCTGCTGCGACTGCTGCCCACGGAGTACTTCTTTACGGAGGAACAGAATATCAAGCTGACGGATGCGCAGAAAAATGAGCTGCTGGAGGCCAACGGCTATCTTGATCCGCCCTTTGTCCAGCTTGGCAACTTCTATAAAAACCTCATCAAAACAGAGCACAAGGCGCATTATTTCGACAGCGTGAATCTCATTGATGACAGCACCTTTGAAATCAGCTTCCTGGATAAGAAGGCCGCTGCCAATGTCAAGGCGGAGGACGTGGCGTTTGCGCGTATTGAAGGCGTGACCGACATGTATCCGCTGGTCAATGTGACCGAGGTGAGCGTTTCCACCGACCCGGAAAAGCCCAACACCGTCGTCCTCAAGACGGATAACCCCGTCCAGAAGAAGATCGCCTATCTGATGACCTGCGGCGATCACACGGGCACCTTCACCGTCCGCAAGGAGGGGAAGGCCATTGCCGTGAAGGACGAAAAGACGGAAAGTAACTGGGATTATCTGACCCATATGAACGTGTGGCTGAACTTTGGCAAATCCCACCGCGTGCAGACGGGCCTGGATGTGAAGGACATCATCAGCTCCAAGATTGCCATCTCCATGAAAATCGGCCTTGCCGCGCTGGCCATCGCGCTGGTGATCGGCGTGCCGCTGGGCATCATGCAGGCCCGGTACAAGGATGGATTGCTCGATGGCGCAGGCCAGGCTTTCACCATCTTCATCAACGCCGTGCCCCATCTGGTGACCTACTTCCTGGTCATGATCATCGGCTCCCGCGTGTTCGGGCTGCCCATCCAGTATACGGTCACAGACCCACGCTCAGCCATCTTGCCCATGGTGGCGCTGTCGATGGGCTCCATCGCCAGCTACATGCTGTGGATGCGCCGTTACATGGTGGATGAGCTGAACAAGGACTACATCCGCCTGGCGAAGCTCAAGGGCATGTCCACCACGCAGGTGATGTTCCGCCACGTGATGAAGAATGCCTTCCTGCCCCTGGCTCAGTACCTGCCCTATTCCGTGCTGCTGACGGTGGGCGGTTCCATCCTGGTGGAGAAGATGTTTGGCGTGCCCGGCCTGGGTAATCTGCTGCCGGACGCGATTGCCAAGTATGACTCCAACCTGGTCATCGCCATTGTGTCCCTGTATGCCACCTTGGGCATTATCGGTCTGTTCCTGGGCGATGTGCTGATGATCCTGCTTGATCCGCGTATCCGCCTCACCGAGAAAGGAGGCACCCGCTGATGCCTAAGAAGAAATCCGAACCGAAGCTGGACAGCCGTTACACCAATAGCGAAATCGAGGTTCAGACCGAGCTGCCCATGATGGATACACCGGAGGTATCCCCCTATGGCGCGAGCGAGAACACCAGCACTGTCAAGCTGGAACCCGATTACAGCGCTGTGGATACCAACACCGACGAGCAGTACGCGCCCGGTAGCGTCCATACCAGCACCCGCTCCCGCATGCCGGAGAAGCAGCTGTTCGCCTACGCCGAATACCGCGCGCAGGATGCGGAGCGCACCGGCTACTCCAACTATTCCTACTGGAAGAGCGTGTGGCAGAACTTCATCAAGAAGAAGGTTGCCGTGGTGATGGCGATTGTGTTCGTCGCGCTGCTGATCTTCACCTTCATTGCCCCGCTGATCAGCAAGTACGACGCGAACACCGTCCGCACCGACTTCCCCAACCGTGAGACCCGCTTCCTCTCGCCCAACAGCGAATTCTGGTTTGGCACGGACTCCCTGGGCTGCGACTACTGGTGCCAGGTGTGGAGTGCCACCCGTACCTCCATCATCCTGTCCGTGTCCGTGTCCATCGGCCAAATCACCGTGGGCGTCATCATTGGATTGCTGTGGGGCTATGTGCGCAAGCTGGACCGCTTCTTTACCGAGCTGTACAACTTCATCGACAACATTCCCACCATCATCTACATGACGCTGATTGCGCTGATGATCGGAAAGTCCACCCTGGTGATGGCGGTGGCTCTGATCGCCTTCTACTGGCTGGGCACGGCGCGCAACATCCGCAACCTGGTCTTTATGTACCGCGACCGTGAGTACAACCTGGCCTCCCGCTGCCTGGGCACCGGGCTGTGGCGCATCCTGACCAAGAACATCTTCCCTTATCTCATCAGCGTGATCGTGCTGCGCCTGGCGCTGTCCATCCCCGGCATCATCGCCTACGAGACCACGCTGAGCTACCTGGGTTTGTTGGACATCACCACGCCGTCCCTGGGCATCTTGCTGCGCGACGCGCGCTCCAACTTCCTGGAGTACCCCTACCTGCTGGTTTTCCCGGCTGCAATCGTGTCCCTGATTACGGTGACTTTCTATCTTGTGGGCAACGCGTTCTCCGACGCGTGCGACCCGCGTAATCATGTGTGAGGTGGAAAAGTATGTCTGAAAACATCAAGAATACGCATTCCACCTCGATTGAGATGGAATTCGCCAACCGTGCCAAGCAGGTGCTTTCCACGGAACCTATTCTCTCCGCCCGGGACGTGGAGGTGCAATTCACCCTGCGCGGGCAGAAGCTCAACGCCATCCGCCGCTGCTCCCTGGATCTCTACGACGGCGAAACCCTTGCCATCGTGGGCGAATCCGGCTCCGGTAAGTCGGTTTTCACCAAGACCTTTGTGGGCATGCTGGACAAGAACGGCTCCGTAACCGGCGGCAGCATCATGTACAACGGGGTCGACCTGGCCCAGTACAAGACCGAGGCCCAGTGGCGCACCATCCGCGGCAAGAAGATCGCGATGGTCACCCAGGACCCCATGACCAGCCTGAACCCGCTGAAGAAGGTCGGCATTCAGATTCGCGAGGCCATTGAGCTGAATCAGAACATTCATGGCAAGGCCGCCAAGGCGGAGGCCATCAGGCTGCTGGAGCTGGTCGGCATCCCTGACCCGGCCCGCCGCTATGACCAGTACCCCCATGAGTTCTCCGGCGGCATGCGCCAGCGCGTGGTGATCGCCATTGCCGTGGCCTGCAACCCGCAGATCCTCATCTGCGACGAGCCCACCACCGCCCTGGACGTGACCATCCAGGCGCAGATCCTCGAGCTGATCCGCAAGCTGCAGCGCGAGAAGCACATGACCATCATCTACATCACCCACGACCTGGGCGTGGTGGCCAATGTGGCGGATCGCGTGGCGGTGATGTACGCCGGTCAGATCATCGAAATCGGCATGGCGAACGAGGTGTTCTTCACCCCGCGCCATCCCTACACCTGGGCGCTGCTCTCCGCCATGCCCCAGCTGGGCGTGAAGGGCCAGAAGCTCCCCGCCATCGACGGTACGCCGCCCAATTTGTTCAACAAGGTGACTGGCGATTCCTTCGCCCCCCGCAACAAGAAGGCGCTGAACATCGACTTCCTGGAGGAGCCCCCGATGTTCGACGTGACGCCCACCCACCAGGCCAAAACCTGGATGATGGACAAACGTGCCCCCGTTGCGGAGCAGGTGATCGACGTGGCGAAGCTGAGCCGCAAGATGAACGAGCCCCAGCCCACCTCTGGCACGATCACCCATCCCCATCAGAGCCCTGACCGGGAAGCGCTGGTGGAGGTCAAGAATTTGCAGGTGACCTTTGGTAGCGGCCGCAAGAAGTTTGTGGCCGTGGACGATGTGAACTTCACCATCTACAAGGGCGAAACCTTCTCCCTGGTGGGTGAATCCGGCTCCGGCAAGACCACCATCGGCCGCGCGATGGTGCGCATCAACCCCATCACCGACGGCGAGGTGCTCTACCGCGGCGAGCGCATCTCCGGCAAGATCAGCAAGGAAAAAGACCTGGACGTGATCCGCAAGTGCCAGATGATCTTCCAGGACCCCATGGCGTCCCTGAACGAGCGTGCCAAGGTGGACTACATCGTCTCCGAGGGATTGTACAACCATCATCTGTACAAGGACGAGCAGGATCGTCAGGACAAGGTCAAGCATGCCCTGGAGGAGGTGGGTCTGCTGCCCGAGTTCTCCAGCCGCTTCCCCCATGAATTCTCCGGCGGCCAGCGTCAGCGCATCGGCATCGCCCGCAGCCTGATTATGGAGCCCGAATTCATCGTTGCCGACGAGCCCATTTCCGCCCTGGACGTGTCCATCCGTGCCCAGGTGCTGAACCTGCTCAATGATCTGAAGAAGCAGCGCGGCTTGACCTACCTCTTCATCGCCCATGACCTGTCTGTGGTGCGCTTCATCTCCGACCGGATCGCGGTCATCCACAAGGGCCGCATCGTGGAATTGGCGGAGGCCGAGGAGCTGTTCCGCCACCCGCTGCATCCCTACACCAAGGCGCTGCTTTCCGCCGTGCCCAATCCCAACCCCTACCTGGAGCGCGAGAAGAAGCTGGTGGTGTATGATCCCTCCATGCATGATTATTCGGTGGATAAGCCTGTCTGGTGTGAGATCATTCCTGACCATTACGTCTATGGGAATCAGGCTGAATTGGAGAAGTACCGCGCGGAGCTGAACTAAGGAAAAGCCCCGCCACCCACGCCCCTTATCAGCATGAATCCGAACAATGCATCCCTCACAATAACACAAAAAGAGAACGGCCTCAAGTGAAGCCGTTCTTCTTTTATGAACATGATTACAGCGCTGCCAAATCCTTGAACAGCTCCTTGTTGGCCTGGTAGAGCTTCTTGTACACCTCGTACACCTTGGCATACAGGGGCACGTTCTCTGCGATGGGCTCTTGCGCGGGGTTGCGCTTGATCATCGCGCGGCAGGCCTCGGGGACGCTCTGGTACAGCCCCGCGCCCACGCCAGCCAGGATCGCCACGCCCAGGGCAGGGCCTTCGGTGTTGACGGTGGTCGCCACGGGCAGGTTGAACACGTCCGCCAGCATCTGCCGCCACAGGGGGCTCTTGCCGCCGCCGCCGCAAGCCAGCATGGTTTCGGGGGCCACGCCCATCTCCGATAGCACGCTCAGGCTGTCCATCTGGGAGAAGGTCACGCCCTCCATCACCGCGCGCAGCAGATCGCGCCGGGTGTGCATGGCGCTCAGGCCGAAGAACATGCCGCGGCAGTCGGGGTCAAGGTGGGGGGTACGCTCTCCCATCAGGTAGGGGGCGTAAACCAGCTTGTTGGAGCCGATGGGGCTCTGGGCGGCTTCCTTGTTGGTCAGCTCATAGGGGTCAATGCCCATCTGTGCAGCGGCTTCCTTTTCTGCCGCACAGAAGTTGTCCCGGAACCACTTCAGGCTCAGGCCCGCGCCCTGGGTCACGCCCATGACGTGCCATGCGCCGGGCACCGCGCAGCAGAAGGTGTGCACGCGGCCCTGGGGGTCAATCGCCAGCTTGTCGGTGTGGGCAAATACCACGCCGGAGGTGCCGATGGTCACGAAGGCCTTGCCGTCCTCCACCACACCGGTACCCACAGCCGCAGCGGCGTTGTCGCCCGCGCCGCCGACCACCAGGGTCTTGGGGGACAAACCGGTCAGGGCCGCGGCGGACTCGGACACATGCCCGGTCACCTCGCAGGACTCATACACCTTGGCCAGCATGGACTTGTCGATGTCCAGGATCTGCAGCAGCTCGTCGCTCCAGCAGCGGTTGGGCACGTCCAGCAGCTGCATGCCGGAGGCGTCGGACACCTCGGTGGCATAATCGCCGGTGAGCATGAAGCGTACATAATCCTTGGGCAACAGGATGTGGCGGCACTTGGCATAGACATCGGGCTCGTTGTTGCGCACCCACAGGATCTTGGACAGGGTGAAACCGGTCAGCGCGGGGTTTGCGGTGATGGCAATCAGCTTGTCCTTGCCGACCTTCTCGTGAATTTCGTCGCACTCCTTCGCGGTGCGCTGGTCGCACCAGATGATGGAGGGGCGCAGTACCTCGTTGTTTTCATCCAGCATGACCAGGCCGTGCATCTGGCCGGAGATGCCCAGGGATACCACGTCATCCTTGTTCACCTGGGACTTGGCCAGTACGGCCTTGATGGTCTCGACTGCGGCATGCCACCAGTCCGCAGGATCTTGCTCCGCCCAGCCGTTGTGGGGCTGATACATGGGATACTCCACGGTGGCGGAGGCGATTGCCACACCCTCCTGGTTGAACAGCACCGTTTTGGTGCCGGAGGTGCCCAGGTCGATACCGAGTACGTATTTCATATTGCAGGTAGCTCCTCTCTGTATGGTTTGATTTGTTGGAACGGGCTCATAACCACCTATTATAATACATACAAAAGCCTTCCGCGTCAAGGGGCGGAAGGCGCTTTGGCGTATTCACTTGGCGGAATCGACTGTGCAGGGCCAGGCATCGTCGAGCTTCTTCAGCTCCTGCTTTTTTCCGCCCAGGTCGATGAACTGGTCGTAGAGCTTCGCAGCGTCGTCCCCGGGGATCAGCACCAGGCCGGAGAACACGGCGTCCTCCCCGCAAAACACTGTCACGGGGATGGGGTTGTCCCGCTTCTGCTGGGCGATGGCCTTGAGCAGAGGCAGGCTTGCGTCGGTCAGGCAGGTGGAGAAATCCTCCATATAGATGCCGTCGTATTCGGACTCCTCCCGCTCCACCTCGAAGGTGTAGTGCTTGCCACCTACACTCAGACGCACCCGTTCCCCGTTGAGGGGGCTGTCGTATACCGTGGTGGAGATGACCAGGCGCAGCAGGGTCGCCTCCTGATCCACCAGGTGGATGTAGTCCACATAGGCGACCACCTCGCCGTCGTAGCCCTCGTCCGCCTGCCCGATGAAGGGCTGGCTGTTTGCGCGATAGATGGTGTTGACCGTGCCGTGCTGGGGGATCACGGCAAATCCCGGGTCATCCCGGAGCGCGGACAGGTCAAACTCCGCCAGTGCGGAGGGCGTCAGCAGCAGGGCCAACAGGCATGCAAGCAGCTTCTTCATCGAATCAGCCTCCTTTAGTGGAAAGTCAATCCATTATAGCATAGGCGCGCGGCCCATTTCAAGGTCAACGGGCGGGGCAGCGAAATGTTACATTTCGTAAATTCTTCCCTCCCTGGGAAGGATTTTCCATGGGCAAACGTTGTGTTGATGAGGGGCCCCACATGCAGCCCTTCCCGAAAGGAGGAATACCCATGAAACACCTGCTGAAAGCATGCCTGGCGCTGTGCGCTGCGTGCATGCTGCTGTGCTCCGCCGCCCTGGCGGATGCGCCCGCCTACAGCCCCGAGCTGACGGCGGCAAAAGCCGCCATTGGCGCGCTGTATGACCAATATGGCTTCACGGCGGAAATGCTGGGAATGTTCACCATGACCGTCGCGGCAGAGGAGGAAGCCACCCGCGTGCATTTTGTATCGCCCATGCTGCCCCTTGGCCGCGCGGGCGAATATGAGGTGACCATCCGCGGCGACCAGGTGGAAGCCAGCTGGACACACGATGATAAGGACGCAAGCCTGTGGACTTCCGGTGCGCTGGATTGTCCCTACTGGGGCGCGAAGCAGCTCCAGGCCTGCCTGGACACGGAATCCTATATTTTCGGCCAGGATGGCGATCTGCCGGAGTACGTCCCCGATCAGTATGAAAGCCTTGATATGGTGGTATTCACCCCGGAAAAGGACGAGCTGCCCGCAAAAGAGAAGTACGCGTTGGCCCGCGCGGCCATGGCGGATGTCTACGGACTCTCCGATAAGACCATGAGCAGCCTGGAATCGCTGTTTGGAGAGGAACGCATCCTGATCTGCGGGGATGGCCGCCGCCTGATGGAGGTGACCATCGCGGGGAAGGACCTGTGCTGCCATGTACTGGTGGACACGGATACCGACGAGGTATACTGGCTACAGCTCTCCTCCGGTGGGAACGGTTAAAGCATCAAGAAAAGGCCCGGCAGTCCGTCGATGGATTGCCGGGCCTTGTTCCGTTACAGGGTGACCTCCAGCTTGGCGGCGCGGCCAATGAAGCTGCACTCGTTGATCTGCGCCGTCACCGCGTCATATTCCTTGTCGAAGCTCTGCAAAATGACGGTGAAGTCCGCTAACTTCTTCACCTTGCGCAGGAAGCGGTGGTTGTTGTACTCCACCAGCATGATGGCGCCGTCGATGGGGGAATGGGCGGGGACAATCAGCGCAATGTCCCCCTGGTGGATGCGGAAGCCCCGCATGCTGTCGTCCGGCACCAGGTAGTAAAACACCTTGTCCGGGTTGGCGCCCTCAATCTTGCCGGAGATGATGGGCAGCAGCCGGTAGTCGGTGGGCTTCATGACGGCGTTCATGACCGGCACCCGCTTGAGCACGCTGGTCAGCGCGTCCAGCCAGACGGAGCCGCTCACACCCTTCTCCTCCTCGGTGGAGGCGACAACCTCCGCTTCGATCTGTGCGGGCTTAGGGGCGGGACGGGCTGCGACGGTTTTCGCGGTCGGGGAGGCCACCGCCGCCAAATCCACCGTGGCGGCAATGTCATCCAGGGTGAAATCGGCCTCGGTCTGCTCGCGCAGCCCGATGGCTTTCAGGATCCGGCGGGCCTGGTCATCGGCGATGATCTTTGTGCCCTTTTCCACCGCGACGATGTAGCTTTCCGCCACGCCGCATTTCTTTGCCACCTGTTTGGGGGTCAATTTGGCACGGAGACGTTCCGTGCGGATGAGGTCACCGAGTCGGCTCATGGGCTTCGTCCTCTTTCTCTTCATGTGGGATGAGGATATTGTACCGCATTTTGCAGGAAGATGCAAGGGGCGCGCAAAAATCCCACTTTTCCCAATTCGGACATTGACAGGCCCATCCTCCTGGTGTATACTGTGCTTCCAATATAGCTTGTCATCGACATCTGCAAGGCCGGGCAAGTCCCTGATGGGGACGCTGCTGACGGCACTTCCGGGCCATGAAGCCTCTTGGGAAAGCATGCAGCGCTGTCTGAAAGCGGAAGGCCATCCGCGTTCAGATGGCGCTTTTTCGCGTTCAGGTGCAGGCGATACAAAAGGAGGTTTCCATGGCATTCATCGAAGCAAGGGCGCTCAGCAAGACCTACACCCGGCTTACCACGCCCTCCGGGGGTGGCATCACCCGGCTGTGGCGGCGGGAAAAGCAGCATATCGCCGCGCTGACGGACGCAACCTTTTCCATCGAGCAGGGCGAGCTGGTGGGACTCATCGGGCCCAACGGCGCGGGCAAGTCCACCACCGTCAAGCTGCTGACCGGCATCCTGACCCCTACCGGCGGCAGCTGCACCGTGGACGGCCGCACCCCCTGGGAGGACAGGCGCGAGCATGTGCGCCACCTGGGCGCGGTGTTCGGGCAGCGGACGCAGCTGTGGTGGGACGTGCCCATTCGCGACTCCTTCCTGCTGCTGCGGGACATCTACGGCGTAGACAACGAATTGTGGCGCAAGCGCCTGGACGCGCTGACCGACGCGCTGGAGCTGGGCGAGTTCCTGAACGCGCCGTTGCGCCAACTGTCCCTGGGGCAGCGGATGCGTGCCGAGCTTTGTGGCAGCTTGCTGCACGCGCCGCAGCTGCTCTTCCTGGACGAGCCCACCATCGGCCTGGACGCGGTGAGCAAATTAAAGCTGCGCGCCTTCCTCCGAGAGGAAAACGCCAGGCACGGCACCACCATTTTGCTGACCACCCATGACATGGAGGACATGCTGGCTCTGTGCAGCCGCGTGATGGTGCTGGGCCATGGCAAGCTCCTCTACGACGGCTCGCTGGACGCGCTGCTCAGGCAGTACGACACCGTGCATACCCTGCGCGTGGTGTTCGACGGCGCTCCTGACCTCTCAGCGCTGCCTGGCTGCGTCACCCGGGATGGTGACGCTTTCATCCTGACCTATGAGCCTGCCATCACCCCGACCAGCGAACTGCTGCCCCGGGTGCTTGCCGCCGGGCAGGTGCGCGAAATGACCCTCAAGGAGCAGAACGTGGACGAGCTGATCGCCCGCATGTACAGGGAGATGGCGCTATGAGCAAGCAATTTGATACCCTGCGCCCCTACCTGACAGTGCTGCGATTGCGGGCGCTGATGGAGACCCAGTACCGCGCCGCAGCCCTGGGCGGCTTGGTGACGCAGGTGTTCTTCGGGCTTGTTTATGTGTTCCTTTATACGGCGCTGTTTGGGGAGAGCAACCCGGTCATGCTGCGGGAGACGATCACCTATGTGTGGCTGCAGCAGATGTTCTTCCGGATGATGTTCTCCACCGATGGCGAATTGAGCAGCCTGATCCTCTCCGGCGGCGTGGCCTACATGCTGGTGCGCCCGGTGGATCAGCACCGCTTCTGGGTTTGCCGCGATGTGGGGGGACGGCTCATCAGCGCGCTGATGCGCCTGCTGCCTATGTTGGCGGTGCAGTTCGTGCTGCCCGCGCCGCTGCGCATGTCCCTGCCGGACGGGCCGCTGGCGATGGTGCAGTTCAGCCTGTCGTTGCTGCTGGGTCTTCTGTGCATGTGCGAGCTGAGCGCCATCACCGACGCGGTGGTGATGAAAACCCTGGACAAGCGGGGGATTTCCGCCATCATCAACCTGACGATGATGACCTTCTCCGGCAATGTGATCCCGCTGACGCTCTTTCCCGATGCCCTGCAAACGCTGATGCGCTATCAGCCCTTCGCCCAGGCGTTGGACGCACCCATCCGCATGTACCAGCAGTGCGCCAGCCTGCCTATGTGGGCGCTCAATGTGGCGGTGCAGCTGGGATGGCTGCTGGTGATGCGCGTCATCGGGCGCGCGATGTGGCAGCGGCGGCTTAACAACATGATTGTGCAGGGAGGGTGATTGAGGATGAAATACACGCTGCATGCGGTAAAAATGCTGTTCAAATCCGCTTTGCAATACCGCTCCAGCCTGGTGATGCAAATCATCGCTCAGGCGGTCATGTCCGGCGGCGAAATGCTGGCGGTGGTGGTGGTGCTCAGCCGCTTCAGGGCCGTGGGGCACTGGGGTGCGGCGGAGATCATGTTCTTCTTCGGGGTGATGCAATCCTCCTTCGCGCTGACGGAGCTATTCGGCCGGGGAATCACCGCCTTTATGGGGTTTGTGCAGCGGGGCGAGTTTGACGCGCTCATCCTGCGCCCCCGGCCGCTGCTGCTCCAGGTGGTGCTGTCCCAGCTGGATCCGCGCCGCCTGGGTTCCTTCCTGGTGGGCGTGGCGGCGATGCTGGTGGCAGCGATTCAGCTGCACATCCAGTGGACGCTCCCCAAGGCGCTGCTGCTTACGGAAGTTGTGCTGGGCAGTATGCTCCTCGTCCTCGGGCTGTTCCTGATTGAGGCGACGGTCAGCTTCTTCTCGATCAAGTCCATCGAGATGGTGAACATCCTCACCTACGGCGGGCGGACGGCCTGCCAGTATCCGGTGGATGTGTACCCCGGGGTGCTGCGCTTCCTGTTCACCTACCTGGCGCCCTTTGCCATGTGCATGCACTGGCCCGTCAGCTGGATTCTTGCAGAGCCCATGGTGTGCTTGCCCACCTGGGGATATTTCCTCACCCCGCTGTCAGGCGTGGCGTTCTTTGCCCTCATGGTGCGCATCTGGTACATCGGGGTGCGGCATTACCGCTCCAGTGGCACCTGAGCGCTGGCGAAATACAAGGGAAATACAATTCTGGGTGAATATGCATCCGCAAGGGCATTTAATGCATCATTTGGTCAACGAATTTCCAAATTGAATAAATAAGCGGGGTTTTGTATTCATCATGCATAAAAGCACGGAGAATCAAGGGCTTTCATCCGCTGCTTTTTGCATAAATCCTTCGATATCCGGCTGTTTTGAGGGCCCAATGCGAAAAAATATTGCATAAATATTCAAAAAACCTGTTGACATTTTGCAGCGATGGGCGTATAATGCATCACGTATCCCACCAATACGAAATGGAGGAAACAATCATGAAGAAGATGCTCGCTCTGGTTTTGGCCATGATGATGGCCCTGTGCACCCTGTCCGCTCTGGCCGATGACGTGGTGATCGTCGCGACCAACCCCGAATATCCGCCCTTTGAGTATGTGGAGGGCGAGAAGACCGTCGGTTACGACATTGACCTGTTCGACGCCATCGCCAAGAAGGCCGGCTTTGAGTATACCATCGAGGCCATGGACTTCGACGCCGTGATCAGCGCCGTGCACGCCAACCCCAACACCGTGGGCCTGTCCGGCATTTCCATCACCGATGAGCGCAAGCTGACCGTCAACTTCTCCACTGGCTACATCAACGCTGGCCTGGTGGTGATCGTCAAGGCTGACAGCGGCTACACCACCGTGGATCAGCTCAAGGGCAAGCTCATCGGCGTGCAGCTGGGCACCACCAGCGACTTCGCTGCCGAGGAGATCACCGGCCATGAGAACGTGGCGCAGTACAAGACCTTCCTGAATGCTGTGATGGACCTCAAGGGCAACAAGATCGACGCTGTGATCATCGACAAGCCCGTTGGTCAGGCCATCCTGGCTTCCCTGAACGATCCCTCCCTGGTAATGGTGGACATGGGATTGCAGGCTGACTGGTATGGCATTGAGGTCAACAAGGCCAACACCGAGCTGCTGGATAAGATCAACGCTGCCCTGGCTGAACTGGAGCAGGAAGGCTTCATGGACGAACTGGCTGTGAAGTACTTCGGCGGCGCCTCTGAAGAAGCTGCGGAGTAAGCTGGAATCCTGACTGCAATCAAGTGCCGTAGGGAGCAATCCTCTCTACGGCATTTGCGCGATTCTTGAGTATCTGGAGGGAAGGCCTTTGGAAAGCATTTCGATCTTCGAGCAATGGTGGCAGGCGATCGAGCCCGCCGTGCAAGCTAACACGCTCAACGTCTGGCAGTTCCTGTATAAGGAAATCTATCTCAACGTCATCAAGGATGACCGCTGGCTGCAATACCTGAAGGGCCTTGGCGTGACGCTGGAGGTTTCCTTCTACGCGGTGCTGGTGGGTCTGGTGCTGGGCACGCTGCTGGCGATTTTGCGCTTGCCGCTGCTCCGGGAGATGAACCCCAAGGGCAAGGCCTTCCTTCCGAAGATGGGCATCTATGTGGTGAAGGGCCTGTCCAAGCTGGCTGCGGCCTATATCAACATCATGCGCGGCACGCCGCTGCTCTTGCAGGTGCTGATTATCAACTTCGGCATTTTCGGCAGCGTGCGCATCGACAAAGTGATCGTGGGCGTGATCGCCTGCGGCCTCAACAGCGCTGCCTACCTGGCGGAGATCATCCGCGGCGGCATCATGAGCGTGGAGAAGGGCCAGATGGAAGCAGGTCGCTCCCTGGGCCTCTCCGGTGTGCGCACGATGATCTACATCATCCTGCCCCAGGCGGCCAAATCCGCTCTGCCGGCCATGTGCAACGAGTTCATCTCGCTGATCAAGGAGACCTCCATCCTGTCCTATATCGCGCTGACCGAGCTGACCAAAGCGAGCGACTACATCCGCTCCCGCACCTACTCTGCCTTCACGCCCTACATCGTGTCGGGCCTGTTGTACCTGATTGTGGTGCTCTCGCTCACCTGGCTCATCGGCAAGCTGGAAAGGAGGCTGCGCAACAGTGAACGATAAGATCATTTCCGTCAGAAATCTGGAGAAGCATTTCGATTCCGGCAAGATGAAGGCCCTCAACGGCGTGGATCAGGACATCACCGCGGGCGAGAAGGTCTGCCTGATCGGTCCCTCCGGCTCTGGCAAGACCACCTTCCTGCGCTGCCTCAACCTGCTGGAGCATCCCACCGGCGGCCATATCTACTTTGAAGGCCAGGACATCACCGACCCCCGCTGCGACATCAACAAGGTGCGCCAGCAGATGGGCATGGTGTTCCAGCAGTTCAACCTGTTCCCGCATTTGAACATCATGAAGAACATCACCCTGGCGCCCATGAAGCTCAAGGGCATGAACAAGACCGAGGCGGAGCACCGGGCAATGGAGCTGCTCAAGCGCGTTGGCCTGGCGGAAAAGGCGAATGCGTATCCCCGCCAGCTCTCCGGCGGACAGCAGCAGCGTATCGCCATCGTGCGCGCCCTGGCGATGAACCCCAAGATGATGCTCTTTGACGAGCCCACCTCCGCCCTGGATCCTGAGATGGTCGGTGAGGTGCTGGATGTTATGACCCAGCTGGCCCAGGATGGCATGACCATGGTGGTGGTCACCCACGAGATGGGCTTTGCCCGTCAGGTGGCGGATCACGTCATCTTCATGGACGGCGGCTACATCGTTGAGCAGGGCAGGCCCGAGGCGGTCTTTGAGAATCCTCAGCAGCAGCGCACCCAGGATTTCCTGCGGAAGGTGCTCAAATAACCAATCCATGCATATCAGGCTGCGTCGCCAAGTGCGGGGCAGCCTTTTTGGTATGAAAAATCCGCCGAGGAGGCAGTGCAGCTTCCGCGGCGGTTGTTTTGTTCAGCGCAAGCGTCCCTCGCCAGCCATGAGCGCCGTCATTTCCTCGAGCTTTTCCAGCGGGAAGGGCGGGTTGGTCAGCGGGCGCATCGCAATGGACATCAGCTTCATCGGGTTATCATCCGCCGCCACCCGGTTGGAGGAAATCCATCCG
Source organism: Clostridiales bacterium (assembly GCA_029012285.1). GTDB lineage: Bacteria > Bacillota > Clostridia > Christensenellales > Aristaeellaceae > UBA11524. The sequence goes on from JAQXLU010000143.1 coordinate 19,129, forward strand.
CACACGCGGCAGCGGTGGATGATGGCCCATTCGCCGCCCTTGCGGACCCATACGGCGATGGGCTCCATCAACCCGCCGCAGTCGGCCTCGCGGTCGCCCGGTTCAATGTCCAGGTGGAGGGAGGTGAGGCAGTTGGGGCAGTGGTTGCGGTGGCCGCTCCCCGCGCCGTCTGGCACGCAGAGCCGTCCGCAGCTTTTGCAGGTGAAGCTGTCATTGCAGGGATTGTGCTTGTAGTAGTGCTTGTCGTATTGCTTGCGCTTGTTTTCACGGTTCATGTGGATGTTCCTCTCATTTTCATTCGGTGATGCAAACGGTGAATGAAATGGGAGGCTTGCCGGAGTGCGGAGCCTCCCGGCTTACGCAACGGCCTTCTTCATACAAACATTGTCCTTTCTGATTGATCCTTGGGGGGACGGGGGGCGGCAATCAAGCCGAGACGAGGGTCATCCCTTCCTTGCGAGGCTGCGCATTTGCGGGGCATGACCCCGCCGTAGATGATGAACCAGTCCTTTCGCGAAGTGTTTCAAGGATATGTTACCGCAGCGCCTTGCTTTTGCGCTCGGCGTCGCAGAACATGCAACGGTAGATGCCCCGGGAGCGATCCTTGAGGATGAAGTGCTGATCCAGCGCGCCCTCCACGGTGGTGACGCAGCGGGGGTTCTTGCAGATAATGACGTTGATGAGATGCTCGGGCAGGGAGAGCTTCTTCTTCTCCGCTACCTGCCCATCCTTGATGATGTTGACCGTGATGCCGGGGTCGATGTAGCCCAGCACGTCCAGGTCCACGTCGATCACGGAGTCAATCTTGATGATGTCCTTCTTGCCAAGGACGCCGGAGCGCACGTTGCGGATGTAGGCCACGGGGCAGTCCAGCTCGTCCAGCTTGAGGAAGCGGTACACGTCCATGCCGCGGCCTGCCTTGATGTGATCCAGCACGATGCCGGAGTGGATGGAATCAATGTTCATGCCTTATTCCGCCTCCTTCCAGGATAGCAGGGTGGTGATAAGCGCCATGCGGACGAAGCGGCCATTGCGCACCTGCTCGAAGTACATCGCGCGGGGATCGTCGTCCACCTTGGGGGAGATCTCGTTCACGCGGGGCAGGGGATGGAGGATGGCCATGTCCGGCTTGGCAAAGCGGAGCTTCTCCGGATCCAGGATGTAGGTGTCCTTCAGACGGATGTAGTCGGCCTCGTTGAAGAAGCGCTCCTTCTGCACACGGGTCATGTAGAGGATGTCCAACTCAGGCATGACCTCTTCCATGTTTTCCACCTCGCGGAAGGGAATGCCTTTGTGGCGGAGCTCCTCGGTGATGTAGGCGGGCACCTTCAATTCCGGTGGGGAGATCAGCACGAACTCGACGCCCTCGTAGCGGCTCATCGCCCCGATGAGGGAGTGTACCGTGCGGCCGAATTTCAGATCGCCGCACATGCCCACCACCAGATGGCCCAAGCGGCCCTTGCAGCGGCGGATGGTCATCAGGTCGGTCAGGGTCTGGGTGGGATGGTTGTGTCCGCCGTCGCCGGCGTTGATGATGGGCACATGGCTGCGCAAACTGCCGGCCATGGGCGCGCCCTCCTTGGGGTGGCGCATGGCGATGATGTCCGAGTAGCAGCTGACGGTGCGGATGGTGTCCATCAGGGATTCGCCCTTGGTGGTGGAGGAGGAATCCGCCGAGGAGAACCCCAGCACGCTGCCGCCCAGGGACAGCATGGCGCTTTCAAAGCTCAGCCGGGTACGAGTGCTCGGCTCGAAGAAGAGCGTTGCCAGGATACGTCCGCGAAGGCTCTCGCGGTAGGCAGCGGGGTCAGCGATCATCCTGTCGCCCAGGTCCAGGATGGACTCGATTTCCTCCACCGTAAAGTCGGTAATGTCAATCAGGTGGCGCATGCCATGTCCTCCTTATCGTTGTTGTTAGGTGTTTACAGGGATACCTTCCGGTCGAGCATCCAGGCGCAGCCAAAGAGGCTCACCAGGATCACGCCCAGGCTCACGCCGGCCTGGGGAAGCATGCTGCGCAGCACATCCGAGAAGGTCAGGATGCTTTGCACGCTGCTGTCTCCACTCATCTGCCTGGTAAAGACGGTCTCCACGTAGACCATGTTTTCCGTCACACTTGGGAAGAGACTGTACAGGCGGCTTACCAGCCAGTTCAGGGCGATGAAGAGCAGCAGCGCCACAAAGCCGCGCCACTTCTTGTCCCGGAACAGGGTATGGCTCAGGGTGATAGCCAGGTAGGCCAGCGCCACCACGGACAGCACCGACAGCATGATGTACAGCCCGACGGCTGCCACGGCCAGCGCCATCTGGTCGAAGTGCACGCTGATACCCAGACTCATCAGCGCCTGGCGCAGCGACTGCATGAAGCTCTCCAGCTCGCCAATTTCCCGGAGCAGGTAGGTGAAGTCCCCCACGCCCAGGGCCACATAGAGGATGGAGAAGGACAGGCCTATCAGGAAGGTGAACAGGAACTTGGAACCCATGATTTGCAAGCCGCTATTGGGCGTCATGAAGATTAGGTAGGCGCTTTTGTCCTTTAGCTCTGACGAGTAGCTGGTGATGCCCTTGACAAAGACGAAGATGGCGACCGCGTAGGTGGTCAGCACGAGCAATCCGATGGCGATGATCAGGTGCTCCTCATAGTCGTTTCGGGTGGTGACCAGGCGCAGGGCTACCAGGTAATAGCCCTCCAGCACAGCGGTGATGCCCAGGAGCGCCAGCAGCATCGTCCGGCACTTGCGGAACTCATACTTGAGCAGCTTCAGCATCCTGCTGCACCTCCTTGCTCCCCGCCGTCCCTATGGCCCTTGGCGATGCGCTCCGCCGCGGCGCGCATGACCGGGTCGTTCATCTCCATGTTGCCGTAGATGGACAGGTACACCTCGGTCAGGGAGTGCTCCCGGGTCAGCTCGTTGCACGGGCCCATGCGCTCAATCACGCCGCTTTTCATAAAGATGGCCTCGTCCACGAAGGCCTCCAGCTCATCCACCAGGTGGGTGGAGATCAGCATGGAGCGCCCCGCTTGCCGGTTGCGGACGATCTCGCTCACCACCTGCGCGCGGGTGAGGATGTCCACGCCGTTGAGGGGCTCGTCGAACATGAAGAGCTTCGCGTCTCGGCTGAGGGTCAGGGCCAGGCGCACCTTGGCATTCATGCCCGAGGACAGCTGGCGAATCCTGTCCTTGGGGTCAAGCTCCATCCGAACGAGGATGTCCTGGTACTGCGCCATGCTGAAATCCCGGAAGAAATCGGCGTAGTACCGCCCCGCGTCCCGGATGGTCATGTAATTGTAGAAGTAGCTCTCCGTAGGCATGTAGGCGATGGCGGCCTTGGTTTTCGGGCCGATGGGTGTGCCCTCAAACAGAATCTCCCCGGAGGTGGGCCGGGTCAGCCCGGCGATCATCTTCATCAGCGTGGTTTTGCCGCTGCCGTTGGGGCCCAGCAGCGCGTAGGTCTTGCCGGGCTCGATGGTCAGCGACACATGATCCACCGCCACACGGCTGATGTACTTTCGTGTCAGATCGGTAATGGTCAGCATATTACGCCTTCGCACCGTTGATGGCCAGGTAGTTGCGGATGCGCTGCACGTTCTCGGCGTTCTTCTCGTCCGCCTCCAGGTACTCGATGATATCGTACACATCCACCACGGAGTACACCGGGAAGCCGAATTCCTCCTCCACCTCTGCCATGGCGGACTTGTCGGTTTTGCCCTTTTCCTTGCGGTCCACCATCACGAAGGTGGCGGCGACCTTTACGCCCTCCAGCGCGCCCAGGATGCCCATGCTCTCGCGGATGGCGGTCCCGGCGGTGATCACGTCCTCGACGATCACAACCTCCTCGCCGGCTTTGGGCACATAGCCCACGAACACGCCGCCCTCACCGTGATCCTTCGCTTCCTTGCGGTTGAAGAAGAAGGGCACATCCAGGCCTTCCTTGCTCAGCGCGATGGCGGAGGACACCGCGATGGAGATGCCCTTGTAGGCAGGGCCATAGAGCACCGTGCGGCGCTTGCCGACCTTTTCCAGGTAGGCCTTGGCGTAGAATTCGCCCAGCTTGGCGATCTGCTCGCCTGTCTTAATGTCGCCGGCGTTGATGAAGTAGGGAATCTTCCGGCCGGACTTGGCAGTGAAATCACCGAACTTCAGCACGCCCGCGTCCTCCAGGAACTTGATAAATTCTTGCTTGTAAGCTTCCATCATTCATTTCTCCTTCTTGTTCATTCAGGCGTCGATGCCCAGGAATTCCATCACGCAGCGGTTGTAGGCTGCCACGGGGTCGCTGGCGGCGGTGATGGGACGGCCCACCACGATGTAGTCGCTGGCGGCGCGAGCCTTTTCGGGGGTCATGATGCGCACCTGGTCGCCTACGTCGCCATCTGCAAAGCGGATGCCGGGGGTGACGGTGAGGAAGTCCTGCCCGCAGGCTTCCTTGACCAGCGCTGCCTCCAGCGGGGAGCACACCACGCCGGACAGGCCCGCGGCCTTGGCGTTCTGCGCGTACTTCTTCACCGTGTCGGGCATGGAGGCGTTGATGAGCAGCTCGCTTTGCATGCGTTCCTCGCTGGTGGAGGTCAGCTGGGTTACGGCCAGCAGCACGCCGCAGGAGCCGTCCTCACGGGTCAGGCCCTCCTTGGCGGCCTCCATCATGGCGATGGTGCCGGCGGCATGGAGGTTGGTCATGTCCACATCCAGGTGGCGCAGCACGGCCATGGCCTTCTTGACGGTGTTGGGGATGTCGTGGAGCTTCAGGTCGAGGAAGATTTTGTGCCCCCGGGCCTTGATCTCCTGAACGATGGCGGGGCCTTCGGCGTAGTACAGCTCCATGCCGATCTTCACATAGGGCTTGCGGCCCGTGAACTGATCCAGGAACGCGAGGGTCTTTTCCTTATTCTCAAAGTCGAGGGCAATGATGACGTCCTTGGCCATGGTGGTGATCCTCCTGCTTGTGTTGTTTTTATTTCAGCATGCGTGAAGGCATGTGAAAGGTGGGGGGAAGTTTGTGTGCGGGGTGTGCTTCGGTGGGGTAGGTGGGGCGTGAGGTGAGAGGTGCACGTCGTTGGGGTAGGTGAGCTGTTTCGCGAATCCGGTGGATTCGCTAAAGGCGCGCGGGGAGGTTTCGGGCTGCGGCCCGGGGTCTCCGACGGGGAGGGGCGCGGCCCCACCACCCCCCAAGGGCCCTCCTCCCCTGACCCGGTTTGGTGCGCGTGGGTGGGGTGGGGGAGGGGTTTGTCGAATGCGGGGGATTCGCGCAAGGCGCGGGG
>JAQXLU010000144.1 GCA_029012285.1 Clostridiales bacterium
CCCATGGCTAAGGAACGCTACGAGCGCAAAAAGCCCCACGTGAACATTGGTACCATCGGTCACGTTGACCACGGCAAGACGACCCTGACCGCCGCAATCTGCATGACGCTGGCGCAGAAGGGCTCCGCGAAGGCGATGAACTACGCCGACATCGACAAGGCGCCCGAAGAGAAGGCCCGTGGCATCACGATCAACACCGCGCACGTGGAGTACGAGACTGCGACCCGTCACTACGCCCACGTGGACTGCCCCGGCCACGCCGACTACGTGAAGAACATGATCACCGGTGCTGCGCAGATGGACGGCGCGATCCTGGTGGTGTCTGCTCCCGACGGCCCGATGCCCCAGACCCGCGAGCACATCCTGCTGGCCCGTCAGGTGGGCGTGCCCTACATCGTCGTGTTCATGAACAAGACCGACATGATGGACGATGAGGAGCTGCTGGAGCTGGTCGAGATGGAGATTCGTGAGCTGCTGAGCTCCTACGAATTCCCCGGCGACGAGCTGCCGATCATCAAGGGCTCTGCCCTGCAGGCGCTGGAAGCTGTCCAGGCTGGCAAGAACGTGGACGAGGATCCCTGGTGCGCCAAGATCTTCGAGCTGATGGATGCGGTTGACCACTACATCCCCGAACCCGCGCGTGCGACCGATCAGCCCTTCCTGATGCCCGTGGAGGACGTGTTCTCCATCTCTGGCCGCGGCACCGTCGCCACCGGCCGTGTGGAGCGCGGCACCGTGAAGGTGTCCGACACGGTGGAAATCGTGGGTCTGATGGAGAAGGCCAAGACCACCGTCGTGACCGGCGTGGAAATGTTCCACAAGCTGCTGGATCAGGCCGAGGCTGGCGACAACATCGGCGCGCTGCTGCGTGGCATCCAGCGCAATGAGATCGAGCGCGGCCAGGTGCTGGCCAAGCCCGGCACCATCCATCCCCATACCCATGCCATCGGCCAGGTGTACGTGCTGACCAAGGAAGAGGGCGGCCGTCATACCCCCTTCTTCAACGGCTACCGTCCCCAGTTCTACTTCCGCACCACCGACGTGACCGGCAACATCAAGCTGCCCGAGGGCACTGAGATGGTGATGCCCGGCGACAACATCGACATGGAGATCACCCTGATCACCCCCATCGCCATGGAGAAGGGCCTGCGCTTCGCTATCCGCGAGGGCGGCCGTACCGTCGGCTCCGGCGTTATCGCTGAGGTCATCGAGTAAGCGGAACGCCCCTTCTTCCTGGTCAGCATCAGGCCAAAGCATCGGCCTGATGGCGCAGGAGGGAATTCTCTTAAATCTGCGCGCCAGCCGGAGGGCCAGCGCTCTCCGGCGGCGCATACTGGATATGGCAGGAGGTGTCCCAAGTGGCAAATGCCGTTCGTACCAAGATTTGCCTTGCCTGCACGGAGTGCAAGCAGCGCAACTACAATAACCACAAGAACAAGAAGAACACTCCGGACCGTGTCGAGCTGAAGAAGTACTGCCCCTTCTGCAAGAAGCATACTTCCCACCGCGAGACCAAGTAAGCGACTACGTGAGGATGTGATAACGATGGCAGAGGAGAAAAAGACCCCCGCTAAGGGCGAGGAGAGCAAGCTGACCAAGGTTCTCAACTGGTTCAAGACGCTCCCCGGCCGCATCGCCAAGCCCTTCAAGAACATGGTCGCTGAACTCAAGAAGGTTACCTGGCCCAGCAAGAAGAAGTGGATTTCCAGCTCCATCGCGGTGCTGGTGTTCATGCTCTTCATGGGCGTCGTAATCGGTCTGCTCGACCTGGGTGCCACCGCGCTGGTGAATACCATGGCTCGTGGCTCCTCCAGCACCCCCGCGGCGCAGGAGGAGGTCACCCCCGTCCAGGAGGACGAAGCGACTGAAGCCCCCGCGGACGCCACTGACGCGCCCGTGGAGGCCACGGAAGCTCCAGCGGACGCCACTGACGCGCCCGTGGAAGCCACGGAAGCTCCCGCTGAGTAATCGGATCAGCCGCTTATTCGCAACGCTTTCGTAAGGAGAGAAGTATGTCCGAGAAGAGCAACGAGGCCTGCTGGTACGTTGTCCATACCTATTCCGGGTATGAGAACAAGGTCAAGGATACCCTGGAGAAGTCCATCAAGAGCAACGGTATGCAGGATTTCATCTTTGAGGTTCGTGTGCCCGTTGAAGAAGTGACGGAGATCCGGAAGGGCAAGCGCGTGAAGTCTCAGCGCAAGGTATTCCCGGGCTACGTGATCGTTAAAATGATCAAGACCAACGAAAGCTGGTACGTGGTGCGCAATACCCGCGGCGTGACCGGCTTCGTGGGCCCCGATGGTCAGCCGGTCGCCCTGACCGAGGCGGAGATCGAGATGATGCTCAATCCCCAGTCCCAGGGCATGGAGACCGACCTGGCGATTGGCGAAACCGTCCGCATCCTGGATGGCAGCTTCGCCAACTTCAAGGGTGTCATCAAGGAAATTGACCAGATGCTGGGCAAGGTGCTGGTGGATGTGCAGACGTTCGCCAACCGCACCAGCGAGCAGTGGATCAACATGGAGGACGTGGTGAAGGAGGAAGAGGAGTAATCCTCTTGCGACGCGGGGCACGTTGCGTTGCCCCGACTCGGCCACCCGTTGATACGCTGATTGACAAGGCTCATCGCCATCCCCCTGGATGGCTTGTAGCAAGCGGAGAACCCGCTTTTCCATGCGCGTGCAGGAGCATGCGCGACGTGGGAGGAAGTTTCTGGCTTCCGCGTGACCACATTTTTTAGGAGGTGCCATTACAATGGCCAAGAAGGTTACTGCTTTCATCAAGCTGCAGGTTGCTGCCGGCAAGGCCAATCCTGCTCCGCCCATCGGCCCTGCGCTGGGTCAGCACGGCGTGAACATCCCCGGCTTCTGTAAGGAATTCAACGAGCGCACCAAGAATGACGTCGGCCTGGTGATCCCCGTCGTCATCACCGTGTACTCTGACCGTACCTTCACCTTCATCACCAAGACCCCCCCGGTCCCGGTGCTGATCAAGAAGGCGCTGAATCTGGAAACTGCTTCCGCCAAGCCCAACAAGACCAAGGTGGGCATGCTGACCAAGGAGCAGCTGCGCCAGATCGCTACCACCAAGATGCCCGACCTGAACGCCGCCAGCATCGAGGCCGCCATGTCCATGGTTGCCGGTACTGCCCGTTCCATGGGCGTGACCGTGGAGGAGTAATTCCAACTCGGAATCCGTTGATTTAACCGGGGTTAACCGCCCCTGATCAATGTGGGAGGACGTAGTGCCGCTAATACCACATGGGAGGAAATTGAAATGAAGCATGGTAAGAAATACCAAGACAGCGTGAAGCTGATCGACCATCTGAATCAGTACGACCCTGACCAGGCCACCGATCTGGTGATCTCCACTGGCAAGGCCAAGTTCGACGAGACTGTCGAGGCGCACATCCGCCTGGGCGTTGACCCCCGTCACGCTGACCAGCAGGTTCGCGGCGCGGTCGTGCTGCCCCACGGCACCGGTCGTTCCATTCGCGTGCTGGTCATCGCCAAGGGCCCCAAGGCTGACGAAGCCCGTGCTGCTGGCGCTGACTACGTGGGCGATCAGGACATGATCACCAAGATCCAGCAGGAAAACTGGTTCGACTTCGACGTCTGTGTTGCGACCCCCGACATGATGGGTCTGATCGGCCGCATCGGTCGTATTCTGGGCCCCAAGGGCCTGATGCCCAACCCCAAGTCCGGCACTGTCACCATGGACGTGGCCAAGGCGATTGGCGAGATTAAGGCTGGTAAGGTGGAGTATCGTCTGGACAAGACCGCGATCATCCACTGCCCCATCGGCAAGGTTTCCTTCGGCTCTCAGAAGCTCCAGGAGAACCTGCAGACCCTGATGGACGCCATCAACAAGGCGAAGCCTGCCGCTGCGAAGGGCACCTACATCCGCTCTCTGTATCTGAGCAGCACCATGGGCCCCTCCGTCCGCGTCAATCCGCTGAAGTTCTGATTGCGCTGACACCCCAAGCCTCCCAGACCAATGGGTCGGGGAGGCTTTTTTGTATTGAGATGCATGCTTGCCAAATCCCTATAAAAATAGGGAATATGAAGGATGAGCAAGTATAAATTTCATATATATCGAATGAAAACGATTCCGATACGCGTATACATCGTTAAATCTTTGTAAAACTTGCAAGTTTGCGCTTGACAAATAGAGTAAGGGGTGCTATATTATGCGCGTCATTGGAAACGTTTCCGATGACCAACAGGCAATCGCCTGATGGATTCTGCCCAAAGGAGGCATGCATATGAACAATCATTCCAGAGCGCATATACGGCTGACGAACCAGGCAGAGGTGCTGGAATTCATCCAGCAGCTGAGCCTGCTCGAGGACACCTTCTCCATCGAGAGCAGGTCCGGGGTGCACCGGGTTAACGCGAAGTCCGTCATTGGTGTGTTGTACACCATGTTCGACTTTCCCGATGAACTCTACCTGGTCAACGAGAGCCGCGATGGCGTGATACCCGCCTTCGTCGATCAGTACCGCGTCATTGAGTAAAAGAAAGCCAGCCTGTCCCATAGGGGGCGGGCTGGTTTTCATTACAGGGAGAGGAGCAGGCAAAGGTGCGCATGGTCGTCACAGTGCATTTCATGCAGCAGCGGCGCGGCATAGCGGTCAAACTCGGTGTGATCCACCAGGCGGAAGGCTGCGGCGGCCACGTCCACCGCGCGGACTTCATCGCCGCCTTCAGCCAGGCAGCCGACCAACATAAAGCGCAGCAGGGTGTACACCGCCACCAGCGCCAGGTACTCGTCCCTTAGGGACACAGGCCTGTCCTGGAAGGGGAACTGCACAAAGAACAGATGATTCACCAGCAGATGCTCGAACCAGGTTCCCCACTGGGGCAGCACCTCCTGGAAGCGGGAGATGGCGGCCTCGTACTTTGCATAGGTGTCGACACTGAAATAAGCCAGCGCTTCCTCGCCGTATGCGCGGATGCTGACGCTGCTTTCATCCAGCATGGCGAGCATCCGCTGCACCGCCGACAAGCCGGTGGACAGGTTTTCCCGGCTGGGCTGGGGCAGCTCCGGCGCGGGAATGACCGTGTTTCCGTTGAGGAGCGCGTCCACCGCGACATCATCCCTGGCGGTGAGGGCCTCATCCAGTGCATGGAGCGCCGCGCCGAGCAGCAGCATCCGCCGGGGCAGGGAATACTCCCGGCGCTGGAGCATCGAAATCAGCCACAGGCGGATCTCCTGCTCGCGTCCGGCGGTGTGGAAAAAATGCTGGCGGGGCGGTGCGTCGGGCAGGCCGAAATCCCGGGTGATATGGGTGAAGGTCAACGGCGCGTCATGGTGCAATAGCAGCTCAAGGACGGCCTCGCAGCTGTTGGCGCAGGAGCACTCCCGGTCCTGGCCGTTGCGCACGCCCCGGGGGTACAGCCGGCAGACCGCCGATAGCACCTGTTCGCCGCACTCGGCATGGAGGCCGCAGCGCCCGTCCGGCAGGTGCAGGGGGCATACACCGTCATAGCGGGGCTGAATCTGCGCGTAGGCGTCCTCCGTGGGGTGGGGAGCCAGATGCAGGCAGCAATCCAGCTTGCGGCGTAGTTCCGGGGAGCAGGGGACGCTCAGCAGCTGGAAATAGTCCTTCATGGTGATCGAAATGGGCCAGCCCTCGCAGCAGGGGCGGCGGCAATCGCCCATCTTGCAGGAAAAAGCCGAAAAGTAATCCGGCACAAGATAGGGTTCTTCCATCGACATTCCTTCTCTTCTTTGGAATTTGCGGAAAACAGTATACAACGATTTTCGCCTGGGTTCAAGCAGAAATTGCTCACCCCAGGGCCACGTCCAGCAGCATCATGACGCCAAAGCCCGCCATCGTGGCGAAGGTCATGATCCCCGCCTGGGTGCTGCGCTGGCTCTCGGGCACCAGCTCGGCGATGACGACGACCACCATCGCGCCCGCGGCAAAGGCGAGGGCAAAGGGCAGCACCGTCTGCACGGACACTGCCAGCAGGCAGCCCAGCACGCCTGCGATGGGCTCCACGAAGCCGCTGAGCTGCCCATAGAAGAACGCGCGCCCCCGCTTCATGCCCTCCCGGCGCAATGGCAGGCTGACCGCAGCGCCCTCGGGAAAGTTTTGCAGCGCAATGCCGATGGCGAGCATCCAGGAGGCCGTCAGCGCAGCGGGGGTGGGATTTGCCGCCAACGCGCCGAAGCTCACGCCGATGGCTAACCCCTCGGGGATGTTGTGCAGCGTGATGGAGGACACCAGCAGGATGCTCCGCCGCTGCCCCTGCAACGAGGCCGGGAAGCGCCGGGTGCAGCGCTGCATGATGTGATCTGCCATAAGCAGGAAGCAGCCGCCGAAGAGAAACCCTGCTGTCGCGATCAGCCAGGCGGGCTGGCGTTGCGCCTGGGCCATGTCGATGGCGGGGGCGAGCAGGGAGAAGTAGGAGGAGGCCAGCATCACGCCGGCGCCAAAGGCCAGCAGCGCGTCCATCAGGATGGGATGCGCCCGCTTGGCAAATAGCACCAGCGCCGCGCCCAGGGCCGTCACGCCCCAGGAAAACAGCGTGGCCAGCAGCGCTTGCAGCAGGGGAGATAATGTCAACAGTTCGCTCAAGGCAAACCGCCTCACTTCCAGTCTGGGATGCTTCAGCGTATGCGGGGAAGGCTGGATGGGTGTGACAAACCAAATTGGACAAAAAAGATTCGACGATGCGGCAGGAATCAGCCGCGCGGGCGCAGAATATACATGATTGCTGTTTTGGTGCGTCTGCGTCCCCGGGGGGAGCGGGCGCTTTCTTGCGGCATTTCTGCAAAGCGAGTGATTGCATGAATCAGATTCCCTACACCCTCCGCACGCTGGCGGGCGAGGAGGAAACCCGCATGGGGGAGCGCCTGTTCCGTGCCGGGCGGGTGCGGATTGTGGAGAAGAGCGCCAAGCGATTGCGTTGCCAGGTGGTGGAGGAGGGCCGGTACGAGGTGAGTATCTCGGCGGATGCGGCCAGCCATCAATGCTCCTGCGCGACCTTCCGGGACATCGGCGCGTGCCGGCATATCGTGGCGGCGCTCCTGGATTGCCAGGATGAGGGCGCGATGGACGAGATGATCCGCCGCCGTGCCGCCGCCTTTGGCCCCAAGCTGATGGCCGCCATGGAGCGCACCTTGCCGGAGGAAGGCAGCTTGCACCTGAGCATCCGCCTGATTGTCGAGCCCATCCGCGAGGGGGACGGCGATGTCGCAGCGCCCTGCCGCTTGAAGCTGGTGCTGCTCATCGGCGAAGAGCGGCTGTATGTGGTCAAGTCCATCCCCCAGCTGCTGGAGGCCCTCGAGACGGGCTCACCCATCGAATATGGCAAGGGCTTCACCTTCCATCCGGAGTGGATGCGCTTTGGCCCTGCGGAGAACCGTATCTTGCGCATCCTGTCCGCCATGTGCCTGGCCCAGAAGGAGGGAGGCGTCGTGTTGCGGGGCGCGGAGCAGCGCGAGCTGGCGCTCCCTGCGCCCTTTGCGGAGGCCATCCTGGGGGAATTGCGCGCGCTGCCCTTCACCATTCGGGACGGGGAGAGCACCCACGCCGTCAAGCGGGTGATTCCCAGCCGTATCCCGCTGCACTTCCGGGTGTCCAGCGATCTGCGCGGCTTGTCCGTGGTGGCGCGCTTCCCCAAGGAATTCCGCCCGCTGACGGCCTCCTGCTCCTACGCCCTGGTGGGGGACAAGGTGGTCTATGTGGAGGAAGCCCAGCGCGCCGTGCTGCGGGTGCTCTACGCCGAGCAGCTGACGGGCGGCAGCCAGTGCCAGTTTGACTATCCCCTCCGGGAGGCGGATCGCGTCATTGGTGAGTTGGTGCCCTTCCTGCAAATGACCGCCGTGGTGGAAATCGCCGAGGAGCTGCAACGCCAGCTCATCAGGCTGCCGCTGACGGCGCGGGTGTACCTGGACCGTGCCCCCAATGCCAGGGATGTGATGGCCCGGGTGACCTTTCGCTACGGCGAGCGGGAGATCGACCCCTTTGACGAAGCGCCCCAGCCGGAGAGCATCTCCCGCATGGAGAAGCTGCTGCTACGCGATGCAGCCGCCGAGCGCCATGTGCTGGACGCGCTGGGCGCTTCCGGCTTCACCGTCAGCAAGGGGCATGTGTACCTCGCCGGGCAGGACGCGATCTTCGATTTTGTCAGCGAAGGCGTGGCGAAGCTCCAAGCCGTCGCGGAGGTCTACCTGTCCAACGAGTTCAAGCGCCTGTCGCCCCGCAAGCCCAAGTTCCGCGGAAGGATGCGCATGAATGGCACAGCCTTGGAGTTCCGCTTTGAGGAAAACGGCGAACCGGCCCAGGAGGTCTACGGCATCATGGAGGCTCTCGCGCGCCGCCGCCGTTACTTCCGCCTCAAGGACGGCTCCTTCCTTGACCTGTCCGCCATGGAGGAATGGCAGCCCCTGGCCGACAGCATCTACGAGGCCGCCACGGTGGAGGGGATCGACTTCGTTACCGGCAGTGAGGACGTGCTCCAGCTGCAATCCTACCGCGCCTGCTACATGGAGAGCCTGCTGCGGGGGCTGGAGCTGCCCGTGGAGGTGGATGAGAGCGTACAGGACACGGTGCGTGCCCTGACCGAGCCCGCCGAGGCGGAGCTGGTGCCTCTGCCTGCCGGGCTGACGCTGCGCCCCTACCAGCAACGCGGCGTGCAGTGGATGCACACCCTGGACCGCCTCCACCTGGGCGGCGTGCTGGCGGACGATATGGGCCTGGGCAAAACGGTACAGGTCATCGCGCTGATGTTGACCGCGCGCGCTCCCGAGCCGCGGCTGGGGGCGATTCAGCCCTCCATCGTGGTGGCGCCCACAACGCTGACCTATAACTGGCTGAGCGAAATGGAACGCTTTGCCCCCGAGCTGTCCGTGATGGTGATGGCGGGCACGGCGGCCCAGCGCGCCAGTCAGATTCGCCATGTCAGGGAGGTCGGCGATGTGGATGTGCTCATCACCTCCTACCCGCTGATCCGCCAGGACATCCAGCTGCTGTCCGACATCGAATTCCGCTTTGCCGTGCTGGACGAGGCTCAACACATCAAGAACGCCGGCAGCAAGGGCGCGATTGCCGTCCGTCAGCTCAAAGCTCAGACCCGCTTCGCCCTCACCGGCACGCCGCTGGAAAATGGGGTCGGGGAGCTGTGGAGCATCTTCAACTTCGTGTTGCCAGGCTTCCTGCTCAGCTACAGCGCCTTCATGCGCCGCTACCAGGACGGCAGCGAGGCCGATGAGCTGCGCCGCCGCATCAGCCCCTTCCTCATGCGCCGATTGAAAAAGGACGTGCTGACGGAGCTGCCGGACAAGATCGAAACCGTCATGACCGCCCAGATGAGCCCCGAGCAGCGCCATGTCTACCAGGCGAGCATGCTCCAGCTGCGCGACCGGGTGGACGCCATCGTCAAGGAAAAGGGCTTTGACCAGGGCCGCACCGAGGTTCTGGCGGCCATCACCCAGCTGCGGGAGATCTGCTGCCATCCATCGCTGGTGTTGGACGATTACACCGGCACCTCCGGCAAGCTTGATCTGCTGCTGGAAATTCTGCCCGAGGCCGTGGCCAAAGGGCGGCGGGTGCTGCTGTTCAGCGCCTTCACCAGCATGCTGAAGATTCTCCGCCGGGAGCTGGAAAACAGCGGCTATGCCTGCATGTACCTGGATGGCGACACGCCCGCCCCCCGCCGGGTGGAGATGTGCGAGCAGTTCAACGCGGGCAGCGAGGGCACGTCCATCTTCCTGATTTCCTTAAAGGCCGGCGGCACGGGCTTGAACCTCACCGGGGCGGACATGGTGATCCACTATGATCCCTGGTGGAATCCCGCCGCCGAGGAGCAGGCCACCGATCGGGCCTACCGAATCGGCCAGACCCGCAAGGTGGAGGTCATCCGCCTGGTGACCCACGATTCCATCGAGGAGCAGGTGGTCGCCCTGGGCCAGCGCAAGAAGGCCCTCTTTGAGCAGCTGATCCAGCCCGGCGAGAGCCAGGTGGCCAGACTCAGCCCCCAGGAGATCATGTCCCTGTTTCGGTGAACGGAAGGATCGTCCGCAACGGTAGCGGGCGATCCTTTTTGGGTGACGGATCGTTGAATATTCGCCCGAAAATGCCACAGGGCTTGCGAAAACAACATATTTTGTGATACAATGCAGGGGGATCGGGTCGTCATGCGTTATATGGATGAAACGAATCCCCCCTGTTTGCCATCTCCCGGTACACCGTACCGTTTGCCGAAAGGACGTTGTTATGCAGAATCCGCAAACCAACCGCCATCGCCGCGGTCAGACCTATACCCAGACGGCGGAAAAGCCCGCCGCGGTGAAGCGCCGCCAGAAGATTCGCAGGGTCGGCAATGCTATGGCCATGCTGATTCTCCTGTCCGTCGTGGTGCTGCTGGTGATCGTCTGCCCCAAGGAGCCGGTGCGCCATGCCTATTACACCATCGCCACGGGCGCGGATCAGGCAGGGACCACTGGGGCATCCAGCGGCATGTATCAGGGGCTGGTCATCAGCGAGGTGATGGCCTCCAACCGCTCCGCATTCCCGGATGAAAACGGCGAGTATCCCGACTGGGTGGAAATCTGGAACAGCAGCGAAAATGACATCGACATGGAAAACGTCGGCTTGAGCGACGATGATTTGTCCATCAAGTTCCTGTTCCCGAAAATGACCCTCAAAGCCGGGGAGCGCGTCGTCGTCTACTGCGACACGATCAACCAGGCCAACGCCGGGAAGCCGCTGCACGCCAAGTTCAAGCTGTCCTCCAATGGTGAGACCGTCACCCTCTACGACCCCATCGCCTATGTGATTGATTCGGTCAAGACCCCCATCCTCTCCGCTAACGAGAGCTATGCGCGCATGGAGGACGGCAAATGGGCCAAAACCAACGAGTACAGCCCTGGCTATGAGAATACTACCGAGGGTTATTTGACCTTCCGCAACGCCACCATGGTGACCGACGGCGCGCTGATCATCAGCGAAATCTGCCCCGACCCGCTCACCGGCTACCGGGACGAGGACGGCGAACTGACCGACTGGGTGGAATTGTACAACACCACGGGCGAAATCGTCTATCTGAACAACTACGCCCTGTCCGACAACGAGGATAAGCCCCTCAAGTGGCGCTTCCCCGAGGGGGCATGCGTGGCGCCCTATGGGTACTACATCGTGTACTGCTCCGGCAAAGACATCGACAACGGCCCCACGGGCATCTCCCACACCAATTTCAAGATCAGCGCCGAGCATGATACCATTTTGCTCTCCGACAGCCGCGGCCGCCTGGTGGATCGCGTCACCCTGGACAACATCCCCGAGGACGCCTCCTATGCCCGTGACGAGGATGGCAACTTCTCCGTGCATGTCAAGATGACGCCCATGCTGCCCAACACCTCCTCCGGCGAGCACCAGATGGATGTCTATCTGCGCGCGCTGAATGAAACGGGTGTGTACATCACCGAGGTGATGGCCTCCAACGACGATGTTGCCACCACCGCTGGTGCGACCTTTACGGACTGGATTGAAATCTACAATGCCTCCGCCGAGGTGGTGGATCTTTCCGGGTACGGCCTGAGCGATAACATCAGCCGTGCCCGGAAGTGGCAGTTCCCCGCCGGGACGCTGATCATGCCGGGGGAATACAAGCTCATCCAGTGCGACGGGGATACGGAGGCCAACACGGCTGCGCAGCTGCATGCATCCTTCCGGCTGACAAAGGCGGGCGGGTACTCCGTCGTCCTTGCAGATCCGACGGGAAAGATACTGGACAAGCTCGTGCTGCCTGAGGTACCCACCAATGTGTCCTACGGCCGCACGACGGGGCGTGAGGGCTTTTTTTATTACGATGCGCCCACGCCCGGCACGCTCAATGGCGACGGCTTCCTGGGCTATGCGGACAAACCGGAGCTCTCCGTCCAGGGCGGTATGTACCGCCAGGGATTGCGGGTGAGCATGACCATCCCCGAGGACGCGACGGTCTATTATACCACCGATGGCTCCGAGCCGAACATGACGACCGGTCAGGTCTACAACGGGCAGGAGCTGGAATTGTACTTCACCACCGTGCTGCGGGCGAAGGCCTTCCCGGTCAACCCAGCCTACAAGGCCAGTGAAACGGCGACGACTACCTACTTCATCAACACCTACCATGATGTGCCGGTGGTGTCGGTGATTGTCGAGCCTGACCTATTGTGGAACGAGGAATACGGTCTGCTGGCCGATGGGCCGAATATCATCAAGGACAAGCCGGGTGGCTATCCCTGGAAGGGCGCAACCTACCGCAAGGTCAAGGAGGCTTCCATCCCCTATGAAGGCTACATGGAGTATTATGACCTGGACGACAATCAGGTGTTCAGTCAGGGCATTGATATCAGCTTGTCCGGCGCGTATTCTCTGGATATGCCCCAGAAGTCCATGAAGGTGCGCGCCAAGGCGAAGTACGGGGAGAAAACCTTCGCGGCAGCCCTTTTCGAGGATCGCCCCTTCACGGAGTATAAATCTTTGGTGCTGCGTAACTCTGGCAATGACAGCGCTTGGACGCGTCTGCTGGACGGCTTCCAGTCTCGCCTGATGGATGCATATGGCGTGGAGGTGTTGCACCAGGCATGGAAACCCGTTGCGGTGTATATCAATGGCGTGTACTGGGGGCACATGAACCTTCGTGAGCGTGTGGATCGCTATTTCGTGGCCCAGCACGAAGGCCTTTCCCTGGAAGAAGCCGACAACATGGATATTCTCGTCGCCAACGGCACGGTGGAATACGGCTCCAACAAGGAGTTCAAGGCCATGGTGAATAAGCTCAAAACCAGCGACCCTGCCAACAATCCTGAGGATCGCGCCTACCTGGATGCAAACGTGGATGTGGAGAACCTGCTGGAGTACATGGCAGTTGAGATGTTCTTCGGAAACTCCGATATCGGCAACACCCGCTTCTACCGCCTGCACGGCATCGACCCGGAAACCGGTGAACGCTATAAGTGGAAGTGGATCCTTTATGACCTGGATTACGGCATGTTCAACTCCGGTTTCAATAGCCCGCGCAGTTATACTAAGGCAACGGGCATGGGCGACAAAAACATCAATAACACCTGCTTCCTGACGGCGCTCAAAGTGCCGGAGTACAAGGATATGTTCCTGCGCAAGCTGGGTGATATTTTCCAAACCTTTACAACAGAGTTTATGACCACGGTGCTGGAGGAGTGTGTTGCGGAGCTCCATCCGGATACGGAGATGAAGCTCCACTTTGCCCGCTGGGCAGAGTATCACGACCAGATGGTCGTGAGCGAGTGGCCCACCACCTACACTGCCGCCTATACCTATTGGCAGAACCGAATCAAGCGCCTGCGCGACGTGACCATCCAGCAGCGCCCCCACAAGCTCTGGCAGATGGTCAAGGATCAGTTCAAGCTGACAGATGCACAGATGCTGGAATACTTCGGGCCCCAGCCGCCGCTGGAAGCGGAATAAGCCGGATCATGTAGTGACATTTCATGCAATGTGTGCTACAATGTCAAAGAGATGGAGGCATTACGAATGAAAAGACGCTTTGCATCGTGCTTGCTTTCTCTTGGAGTCTGTGCTTAGCCTCCTATGCGGAGCACCGTTTATTAGCGGCGTTTTGTCCTATGTGCATGCATGACACAAGATATTCTCCCAGACTTGAAAAGGTGTATTGGATAACTGAGGCACATGAGGATCATTCGGATATGATCGAAGTGAAGCGCTATGTCTATTCCTACAGCTGTACCAATTCGGAGTGCGGATATGCGTGGGCAACAGACGAGTGCTATTGGGTAAGAACGGTAGTAGCTTGCCCTGATGTAGGATAACAGATAACACTTTGTGTGAAATGTCTTTAAGGAGGAATCCCCAGTGAATACGGGTAACCTGACGGTAAACAACAACAATGCCATGGCGGCCTTCTTTGCGGAGCAGTTCGCCAACCTGACTGCCTTCAATGTGGCCCTGGCGCTGCTCTTTGGACTGCTGGTGGGATTGATCATCGCCTTTGTGTACAAGCGCTGCTACCGCGGCGTGCTATACAGCCCCAACTTTGCCCTCACGCTGATTCTGCTCACCCTGGTGACGACCCCCGTCGTCATGTGCATCGGCTCCAACATCGCCCTGTCGATGGGCATGGTGGGCGCGCTGTCCATCGTCCGCTTCCGCACCGCGGTGAAGGATCCCCTCGACACGGCCTACATGTTCTGGGCCCTGACGATGGGCATCTTGCTGGGCGCGGGCCAGTATATCATCGCGCTGGTGGTGGTGGCCGCCATCTCCGTGGTGCTCTTCGCGCTCAACCTGTTCAAGTTCACCAGCCCCAACGCCTATTTGCTGGTGCTCCACTATGACGAGGACGCCGAGTATGACATCAACCAGCAGCTGCGCCGCTCCGTGAAGTACCGCCGTCTGCGCTCCAAGACCGTCACCCGCGCCGGCGCGGAAATGACCTACGAGGTTCGCCTGGACAACAAGCAGGATCTGGTGGCCTTGATGCTGGGCATCGAGGGCGTGCACGACGCGACCCTCGTGGCCTGCCAGACCGAAGCCGGTGCGTAAGTCCACCATCAAGCCGAAAGGAGGGGTGATCCATGCCTGCCAGCATTCCGCTCCGGCATGAGCTGAAGTTCTTCATCAGTGAAATGCAGTACCAGGTGCTGTCCCGCCAGCTGGATCGCGTCCTCTGGCGTGACCCCAATGGCGATGAGAACAACGAGTACCACATCCGCAGCCTGTATTTCGATACCATCTATAACGACGCCTACTTCGACAAGCTGGACGGCGTGCAGAACCGCAACAAGTACCGCATCCGCATCTATAATTTGTCGGACCGGATCATCAAGCTGGAGTGCAAGACCAAGGTGGGCAGCCTCATCTCCAAGCGGAGTCTGTCCATCCCCCGCGACCTGGCGGATCAGCTCATCGCGGGCGACACCACCGATTTGGAAAAGACCAGCAGCGGCTTGTTGGGCGATGTCTACCGCGAAATGACCTGCTCCCTGCTGCGCCCGGTGGTCATTGTGGACTATGTGCGCGAGGCCTATCTCCATCCTGCGGAGGAGGTGCGCATCACCTTCGACAAGCAGCTGCGCACGGGGCTGAACAGCGTCGACCTGTTCAACCCCTATGTGCCCACCATCGCCCCCTTTGATAATGGGGAGATGATCCTGGAGGTCAAGTACAACCGGCTGATGCCCCCCTACATCCGCGATTTACTGTGCACCTACTGCCCCAACGCGGTGCAGAGCGCCATCAGCAAGTATACCTGGTGCCGCCGGTTTGAAAACATGGAAGCATAATCAACCGATGCAAGGCTGCGTGCAAACGCGGCCTTTTTTGTGCATAAAATATCGTAGCGATGAACACATCGGCAAAAGTTTTGCTTGCTACACACCGCAAAATATAGTAGAATAAAGAAACAGGAGGCGTGAAAATGACTCTGAACGAACGAATCACAGCGCTGGAGGCCCGTTTGCGCGCGGCAGATGCGCACCTGAGCGTGAAGCGTGATGCGCTGATGGCACGATATACAACCTTGCATCTGGGAGGCCCGGCGGATCTGCTGTCCTCGCCCGACCGCCCGGAACAGGTGCAGCTGCTGCTCCGGGCCGCCCACGAATTGGACGTGCCCGTGGTCATCATCGGCAACGGCAGCAATCTGCTGGTGAAGGACGGCGGCATCCGTGGGCTGGTTATCCGGATGTGCAGGGATATGCAGCACATCGAGGTGCATGGCAACCGCATCCGCGCGCAGGCCGGGGCGATGATGTCCACCCTGTCCATGGCGGCGGCGGAGGCGAGCCTGGCCGGGCTGACCTTTGCCAGCGGCATTCCCGGAACGGTGGGTGGCGGCGTGTACATGAACGCCGGAGCCTACGGGGGTGAAATGAGCCAGGTGGTGATCCTGGTGGAGGGTTTTGACATGACTGGCGAGGCCTTCTCCTACACCCGAGGGGAGATGGAATTCAGCCACCGCCACACCCGGCTGATGGACGAAAACAAGCTCGTCACCCATGTGAACTTCCAGCTGCACCCGGGCAAGCGGGAGGAGCTGCTATCGGAAATGGTGGATTTCAACACCAGGCGCGCCGAAAAGCAACCCCTGACTAAGTTCAGCGCGGGCAGCACCTTCAAGCGCCCGGCAAACGGCTATGCTTCGGCTTTGATCGACCAATGCGGCCTGAAGGGCTTTGCCATCGGCGGCGCGCAGGTGAGCGAGAAGCATGCAGGCTTTTGCATCAACAACGGCGGCACAGCGGCGGATTTCCTGGCGCTCATCGCCCATGTCCAGCGGACGGTGCAGGATCGTTTCGGCATCTGGCTGGAGCCGGAGGTGCGCATCCTGGGCGAGGATGCGCCTGTTACCAAAGCATGAATCAGCAATACCAAGGAGCGATCGGGGATGCGGTTTTTAATTGTCACAGGGCTCAGCGGCGCAGGAAAAACGTCCGTGAACCGGTATTTGGAGGATATGGGCGCGTTCTGCGTGGATAATCTTCCGCCCAATATGATCTTCAAAATGATGGAGGCCTTTCAGGAATCCAACGTCCGCTGCTCCCTGGTGGCGATTGCGGTGGACGTGCGCAGCGCCGACTTTTTCGACGCGAAGGCGGTCAGCGACTTGCTTGACGAGATTCGTGACCTGGGCTACGCCATTGAGTGCCTCTTCCTGGAGGCCAGCGACGAGGCCCTCGTCAGCCGCTACAAGGAAACTCGCCGCGAGCATCCTTTGGCCGGGGAGAGCGTCTCCCTGACCGAGGCCATCGCCAAGGAGCGCGAAATCATGCAGCCCCTGCGCGAAACGGCGAATTACATCATCGACACCACGAGCCTGAAAACCCGCGAGCTGAAACAGAAGCTGACGAGCATCTTCAGCGGGGAGAAGAGCGCCGACGGCATGCGCATCGAGCTGTCCTCCTTTGGCTTCAAACGCGGGCTGCCTCGTCAGGCCGATCTGGTGTTTGATGTGCGCTTTTTGCCCAACCCCTTCTATATCAAGGGCCTGGGCAGCCACACCGGCCTGGACGCGGACGTGCGGGATTTTGTGCTACAAAACCCCGTTACGGCGGAATTCACATCCAAGCTGGCGGATATGTTGCTCTTCCTGCTGCCCCATTATCAGGAGGAGGGGAAGCACCGCCTGGCCATCGCCATCGGCTGCACTGGCGGTGCCCACAGGAGTGTGGCCATCGCCGAATGGCTGGGGGAATTTCTCTGCAGCAAGGGGTATCAGGTGAATATCAGCCACCGCGACCTTGCCCTGGAGCAGGCATATTGGAAGAACAGCCAGGAGGCTGAATAAATGTCGTTTTCATCCAATGTCAAGGACGAACTGTGCCGCTTGCCCCTGGGCAAGAACTGCTGCATGCTCTCCGAGCTGGCGGCGTTTTACCGCACCAGTGGTAGCTTGTCCTTCCACGGCCTGGGCCGGGTGCAGGTGCAGTACCGCACGGAAAACGCAGCCCTGGCCCGGCGTATCTTCCGGCTGCTGCGCACGCGCCTGGGCATCACGCCGAGGCTGCATTACGTCCAGCACGCGCGCTTGGGCGGGCAGCGCACCTGCGTGCTGACCGTCGGCGATGAGGACAGCCAGAAGCTGATGCTGGCCCTCCACATGACCGAGCAGGACGAGGAGGGCAACATCCGCTACCGCCGCACCGTCGTGCGTCAGCCCATGAGTCGACAGTGCTGCCGCAGAGCCTATCTGCGGGCGGCCTTCCTGGGCGCGGGCACCATGTCCAACCCGGAGAAGGAGTACCACTTTGAGATTTCCGCGACGGATCAGAGCCTGGTGCGCGAGCTGAGCCGATTGCTGGAAAAGAGCGATCTGCCCGTCAACACCTACCAGCGCAAGGGGAGCACCGTGGTGTACCTCAAGGGCGCGCAGCAGATCAGCGACGCGATGGCCATGATGGGCGCGACGGGCAGCGTCTTTGCAATGGAGGACATCCGTATTCGCAAGCAAGCGCGGGGCGCGGCAAACCGTGCCATCAACTGCGACGAGCACAACTTCCAGCGCATGCTGGACGCTGCCGACGCGCAGGTGGAGGGCATCCGCCGGTACGTGATCGTCAAGGGCATGCGCTCCTTACCGCCGGCCTTGCAGGAGATTGCCCAAAAGCGGCTGGACAACGCCGACCTCTCCCTGGCGGAGCTGGGCCAGCTGTTTGAACCGCCCCTGTCCAAATCTGCCGTGAATCACCGGATGCGCCGCCTGATGGAGATCGTCCGGGCACACGAAGCGCTTTTGATTCAAGAATTCAACGAAACACAGGAGGAAAAACCATGATCCGTAAGCCGATTTCCTTTCCCGGCTATGCGCCGCTGACCCGCGCGCTGGCGGCGGAGGTTGTTCAGGTCGCCAGCGCTTACCAGTCCCGCGTGATGATTCAGCGCGGGCAGAAGATTGTCAACGCCAAGTCCATGCTGGGCCTTTTGTCCCTGGGCGCGGACGATCAGCAGGGCATGCTGCTCGTCGCGGAGGGCGTGGACGAGGAAGCCGCCGTCGAAGCCGTGCTGGCCGTGCTGGCATAACAAAACGCCACTTACGGGCGGCGTATTTCCTGTGTGAATTATGGTATAGAATCTGTCGATATCTGCTTGAAACTGCTCGTCCTTTGTGCTAAAATGAGAAAAGCAATCAATGAGAAAATGAGATACAGACTTTACAGGAGGCGGGCATGAAGCACAAGCCGATCATTAGCGCGGAGGAGAAGCACCTGTTTGCATCGGGATTCCGTGTCACCCAGGGCGACCAGGAGTTTGTCACGTACCCGGAAAACACTTCCGTCCGCATCTGGCACGGCGATAGGCCTGATGATTACGAGCAGCATTTCCACTCCGCGGTGGAGGTGATATTGCCCATCCGGGGCGAAGTAACGGTCGAGATCGCGGATCAGCCCTACCATGTCCAGGCGGGGGAGGTGCTCATCATCCCCGCCGGGTGCAGCCATGACCTGCGGATGGGCGAGGAAAGCGAGCGCGAGCTGGTGCTCTATGAGATGAACGGCGTGTTCACGATGAAGGAGTTCAGCGCCTTCCGTCAGATGATGGCCAAGCCCATGTACCTGGACGAGCACCATCCCTGCCGGGAGCAGGTGCGGGCGATCTTCTTTGAGATCATCGCGGTGCACCGGAGCGGCGCGCTGCTGCGGAATCTGCACAACTATGCGTTGCTGCTGGAAATCTATGCCATCCTCGGCGAGCATTACCTGACGACCAGCGCGACCGCTGCGGAGATGAACACGCTGCGCCGCCAGATCTCCGGGGAGGACGCCTTCAACCGCGCGCTGGAGCACCTCAACAAGAATTGCATGGACGACCTGACGCTGGACAGCCTGGCCGACTATGCGGGATTCTCCCGGTACACCCTGTCGCGGATGTTCCGTCAGCACACCGGCGTGACCTTCACCCAATACCTGTCCCGGCGGCGGGTGGAGATGGCGATGGAGCTGCTCTCCGGTACCCGGATGCCCGTGACCCAGGTGGCGCTCCAGTGCGGCTTCAACTCGATTGCCACCTTCAACCGGGTGTTCCGTGAGGTGAAGGGCTGCACGCCCACCCAGTACCGCGGGATCTACAGCGAGGATACCAAGTGCGCCAGGTGAATAGGATACAGAAAACCGTCTGCCAGCCCACTGGGGCGCATGGCAGACGGCATATTTTATTTGACCAGGTACACGATGGCGTCGTGGGCGGGGAGCAGGGCGGACAGGCCGTCCTTCGCGCAGAGGGCTTCGCCGCTCCACAGGGCCGTGGCTTCCTCGCCGCCCTCATACTGGGTGGCGGAAACGTTCACGGTTCGTGCCTCGTCCGAGAGGTTGAACAGCGCCACGTACACACCCTGTCCATCCCGGCGGGGAGCCACCCAGACGGATTCCTCCGCTGTCGTCCACAGGGGATGTCCGCAGAAGCTCTCCTTGCCGATGGAGAGCACGGCAGCGTTCGTCAGCAGGCTGTTGGTGAAGTCGTCGTTCTTGGTCATTTCGCCGCCGATCATCAGGGGGGAGCGCATCATGGACCAGAGGGTCATCATCGTGCGCTGCTCGGCGGGGGTAAACTTCGTCCAGCCGTTGGGATCGTCGCACTGGCGCAGCGCGCCCAGGGGGAGCATGTCCGCGTCCGGCCAGTGCCCTGGCGCGGCGTGGATGCACCATTTCTCCGCCCGCTCAAACATGGCCTTGAGCAGCCGCCAGTCGTCCCAGAAATCATCGGTGATGCGCCACATGTTCGCGTACCGCTTGAGGTGCTCGGCTTGCTCCAGGGGCGCAGGGCCGGGGGAGAGGGACAACACCATGTCACGGCCGGAAGCGCGGCAGGCCTCGGAAATCACCTCGATTTCCCGCTGGCAGTGGGGATATTCGCGGGCGATGTCGTCGCACTTGATGAAGTCCACACCCCATTCGGCGTAGAGGCGGAAGATGCTGCGGTAGTAGTCCCGAGCAGCCTCCGTCTTGCAATACAAGCCGTACATGTCCGGATTCCACGCACAGATGCTGTTGGGGTTGGCGGCCTCGTGGCAGAAATGTTGGCTGTCCTTGATGGGCAGATGCTGATGCGCCGCCATGCGTGGCATACCGCGCATGATGTGGATGCCGAACTTCAGCCCCAGGGCATGCACATAGTCCGCCAGGGGCTTGAAGCCCGCGCCGTTGGCAGCGGAGGGGAAGCGGTTCACCGCAGGCAGCAAGCGGCCGTACTCGTCCATGGTGAGGGCAGAGAAGGGCTCGTACTGGTGGTTGATGGCGGTCGGCTGGTACCATTGGATGTCAACCACCACATATTCCCAGCCGTACTGGCGAAGGTGGGCTGCCATGTAATCCGCATTTTGACGGACGATGTCCTCTGTGACGGCAGCGCCGTAGCAGTCCCAGCTGTTCCAGCCCATCGGGGGATGCTTCGCGATCATTTGTCGATACCTCCATAACGGGGATGTATAGCGTAAAGATACCATATCTGCCGCAGCGTGTCAAGCAAAAACGCTCCCCCGCCGAAAGGGGGAGCGATTGCGTCAGACGAAGAGCTGCAGCCAGCCTATCAGGTGCATCACGTATTCCACCGCAATGGCGACAATGACCACCAGCGCGGAAATGATGAAGCCGTGGAGCATCGGCGCGATGCCGGACTTGCTCATCTCCTTGAAGGAGGTGTTCAGGCCGATGGCGGCCAGCGCGGCGACCATGAGGAACTTCGACACATCCTTGAGAATGTTGGACACGCTGTCGGGGATCAGGCCCACGCTCTTGATGAGGCTCATCGCCAGGAAGCCCACGATGAACCAGGGGAAGAGCTTCCCGACGGACACGTTGGCCTTGATGTCCTGTGTGGAACCGGCAGCCAGGGCCTCCTTGCGCTTGATGCGCACGTTGATGAAGGCGAACACCAGCACCGTGGGGATGATGGATAATGTGCGGGTCAGCTTGACCATGGTGGCGAAATCCCCCGCCGCCTCGGAGAAGGCGAAGCCCGCCGCCACCACGCTGGAAGTGTCGTTCACCGCGGTGCCGGCCCACAGCCCGTAGGCCATGTCGGTCAGGCCCATCGCGCGGCCCATGATGGGGAAGAGGATAATCATCGCCATATCGAAGAGGAAGGTGGCGCTCATGGCGTAGGCGATGTCGGTATCCTTGGCGTCAATGGTGGGGGCGATGGCCGCGATGGCGCTGCCGCCGCAAATGCCCGTGCCCGCGCTGATTAGATTGGACAGCTTCCAGTTCAGCCCCAGCGCCTTGCCGATGAAGTAGCCGCCGCCAAAGCAGGTCAGCAGGGTGAAGAGCATCACCAGCAGACTCAGCTTGCCCACGTTGAGGATCACGCCGATGGACAAACTCGCGCCCAGCAGAATGATGGCGAACTTCAGCAGCTTCTTGCTGGTGAAGGTCAAGCCGGGCTTGAAGGCCCTGGTGGGTAGCCAGAGGGCGTTGATGCCCATGCCGATGAACATGGCGATCACCGCCGCGCCGATGATGTGGATGGGCAGCAGCCCCTCAATGAAACGGGAAATAGCGGCAATCACCAGTGCCAGGGCGATGCCTGGTAGATAGGAAACATAGCGTTTTGCAACGGATTGCAAGAGGATTCCTCCTTCAATTCATATCTGTAACATCGTACCACAGGAAGTGGGGCGTGTAAATGCAACTTGGCAGAAAAATGCGCGGATTGCAGGCGGAAATTTCTGTTACCGCTGCGGATGGGTCGCGCGGTACTCCTTCGGGCTTTGGGTGGTCTGGCCGGTCAGCAGCAGGCGATTGCGTAGCCACTTCATCACCGTGAAATAGCAAGGGAAGAGGAAGGCGTCGGCCAACAGCCAGGCGGCGGGATTGGCCCAGACCGCCGCATTGTAGCCGAAGAAGGGCACCAGCACGATGGCGACAAACGCGCGGCCGATCAGCTCCATCAGTCCGGCGGCCATCGCCACGGTGGTGAAGCCCACACCCTGGATGGTGAAGCGCACGATGTTCACGAACAAAAGCGGGATGTACAGCGCACTGTTGACAATGAGGAACTGCTGGGCCTTGTTCAGCACTTCAGCGATGACGGCGGGATCCTCCGCGTCCACGAAGAGGGCCACCATGTCCTTGCCGAAGAGGAGGATCACCACGAAGGCCAGCACACAGTAGATGCAGCCCACCAGCGAGGCGGAACGAAGCCCCTGGTTGATGCGGTCGAGCTTCTTCGCGCCCACATTCTGCCCGGAGAAGGTCGCCATGGAGCTGGCCAGCGCGTCAAAGACGATGCAGAACAGCATGCTCAGCTTGCCCGCGGCGGTCACGGCTGCCACCGCGATGGTGCCCAGGCCGTTCACGGCGACGGTTACGGTCACCGAGCCAATGGCGGTGATGGAGTATTGGAGGCCAAAGGGCAATCCCATGTTCAGCAAGCGGCGGATGAAGG
Organism: Clostridiales bacterium; assembly: GCA_029012285.1. GTDB lineage: Bacteria > Bacillota > Clostridia > Christensenellales > Aristaeellaceae > UBA11524. The sequence continues at coordinate 22,877 of JAQXLU010000144.1, forward strand.
GCGGACGGATGCGCTTGTCCTCCTGGGTCATCTTCAGCACGGAGAACTTGCGCATCAGCACCCACAGGCACCACAATCCGCTGACCAGCTGGCTGATGATGGTCGCCCAGGCAGCGCCCGCCACGCCCATGTGCAGCACCAGGATGAACAGCAGATCCAGGACGATGTTCATCAGCGCTGCAATAACGATGGCCAGCATCGGGGTGCGGCTGTCGCCCAGGGAGCGCATCACACCGGCGGCCATGTTGTAGAGCACCGTGGTCGGGATGGCGAAAAACACCGGCTGTATGTAGCTGGTAGCCATCCGGATCAGATCGGGATGCGTGTTCATCATCTTGAGCAGCAGCGGGCTGCCCGCGCCGGTGATCAGGCCCATCGCCACGGAGATGATGGCGCACAGGTACACCGAGTGCATCACGAAGCGCCGCAGCTCGGTGTCGTCCTTTGCGCCCTTGGCCTGGGCGATGGGGATGGAAAAGCCGGAGCAAAGGCCCATGCAGAAGCCGTTGATGAGGAAGTTCAGCGAGCCGGTGGAGCCCACAGCGGCCAGCGCGTCATACCCCAGGAAGCGGCCGACGATAGCGGTATCCACAAAGCTGTACAGCTGCTGGAACAGGAAGCCCCCCAGCAGCGGGAGGGAAAAGCCGATCAGCAGCTTCATCGGCGAGCCCTGGGTCAAATCGCGGTTTGCATTGCGTGCCATGGTCAAATCCTCTCTGGTCAGTGCCCAAAGTCAGGCGAATCCCGCCTTTGCGGGCAATCGTCAAGCGACGGGAACGGCCCTGCGAATATGCGCGGAACCATCTGCATATATAGCACATTTGCTTCGCTTTCGCAAGGGGAAAATGTGGTCAATTTCATCCCTGATCGACTATCTATTTCCAAATCAAAGGGAGCAGGCGACCGGCCTGCTCCCTGGGGATGTGATGATATGGGGATTACTCCTCCTCCGACCTGCGGCGGCGGGTGTAGATGGCCTCGACCGACTCCTCAGCCTTGGGTGCGGCGTCCGGATAGAGCTCGGCCATCGCGTCGTTCACCGCGTCGGGATTGGGCGCTTCCTCTGCGTGCTCCTCGGGGTGGTACTCAATCTCCTGGGGTGCGACGGTGAACGCATCCTCCTCCGCAACCTCCTCCTCGGGCATCATGTGCCGCTTCTTGGCGGGCACGGCCTGGGTGTAGTCACGGTAGCCGTCGCGGTCCAGATGGTCGGAGGCCTTCGCGGACTGGGCGGCGTTCTTGGCGCGGCCCACCAGGCCCACGACGATCAGCGCCAGCGCGAGCACGCCGATGCCCAGGCACACCCACTGGCCGACGGCCAGCACGTTCTGCACGGTGGACACATAGGGCGGCAATCCGTCCGTGGTGGGGAGCTTCTCCAGTTCGGGCACCACGGGCATGGGGATGGGCACCATGGTGGGCGCGGCGGTGGGGGTGGCATGGGCGATGCGCACCAGCTCGCTGTAAAAGACGTCGTCCTCGCCCAGCTGATTCTTCACCCGCGCGTCAAAGCGGAAGTTACCGGCCATTTCCACTCGGATGTCGCGCACAAAGGAGCGGGTCTGCCCGGCGGGGATGCTCTCGAAGGTGTACAGATCCACCCCGGAGGCGGACACGGTGACACCAGCCGCATCCACCTCGGAGTTGTTGGCGACCTTCACGGTGAACTTGACCACATCGGGCAGGATGTAGATGGTGGGCTTGTCGGCTTCAGCGGTGACGGTGAGGGCGACGGCCTTGCCGGGATCGACGGCGGTGATGCTCACGGGATCGGTGGCGGTTTCCACGGTGGCGCCGGAGGCGTCACCCGTCACGGTGAACTGGTAGGACACGCTCTTGGAAATGGTGACTTCCTTCTCCTGGGTGATGCTCTTGCCAGCCTCCACGGTCAATCCGGTGAAGAGGGTGCCCAGGGTCGGGTCGGTCACGGTGATGTTCTCGTAGTTGGTTTTACCGGTGTTCTTCAGCGTCAGGGTCAGCTTGATGGTATCGCCGATCAGGCCGCCCTTCTTGTCCGCGGTGAGGGTGGCGTTGAGCTTCACGTCGCCATACTTGATCTTCTGGGCGGGGAGGGTCTCGGAGTAGGTTTTGCCGCCTGCCTTGTAAGAGATGGCGGCAGAGGAGGTGAGATCCTTCTTCGCCATGGTGACGGTAAAGGTATACGTCTCCTTTTCACCCGCCTTGACCAGGGCGATCTTGCCGTTGCTCTTGGCAATGGTGGTGGATTCCTTGATGACCACATCGGTCACATCCA
>JAQXLU010000145.1 GCA_029012285.1 Clostridiales bacterium
ACGAGCCATTGTCAACACCGGAGAAATCCGCTACCCTTAGTTTGTCTCAAGAACTAAGGGAGGTAGCAGAAAGGTGTTACGAATGGCTCAGATACAGTATATCAAAGATCTCTTTGAAAATGAAGACCTAAGCCTGAGAGAGATTTCGCGCAGGACCAACCACAGCTTCAACACGGTCAAGAAGTATGCCTACCAGGATGATTGGGGCGAGGGCGAACTTCCGAATCTGGAGCCGGAGAGCTATCCTGTGCTGGGAGAGTTCATTCCCATCATAGACGAGTGGCTGGAAACAGATCGGAAGGTTCCCAGAAAACAGCGCCATACGATGTGGAGAATGTTCTGCCGTCTCCGGGACGAACATGGCTTCACCGGAAGCTATTCCAGCGTCAAGCGTTATGTGCGCAAGAAGAAGTTCACCATGCGCGCTGAAAGCAGCGGTTATCTGCCCATTGCCCATCCGCAGGGCTGGGGACAAGTGGACTTCGGTGAAGTACTGTACTACGGCAGCGACGAACAGGAGCATACCGGCTACGCGCTGACCATTTCCTTCCCGTACTCCAACAAGGGGTACACGCAGGTGTTCCCATCCCAGAATCAGGAGTGTCTGCTGGAAGGAATGAAACGGATCTTTGAGCATATCGGCGGCGTTCCTGCCCGGCTGCGATTCGACAACATGACGACTGCCGTTGCACAGGTGCTCAGGGGAACAGATCGCGTTCTCACGGATGGATTCAACCGCTTCATGCTGCATTACCGCTTTCAGGCGGACTTCTGCAATCCCGCATCCGGCAACGAGAAAGGCAATGTGGAGAACAAGGTTGGTTACAGCCGCCGCAACGCTTTCGTCCCCGTGCCGAAAATCACTTCATTCGCAGATTTCAACGAGGATCTCTGGGAGTGGTGCGAAAAGGACGCCCAGCGTACTCACTACATCCACAAGGTTTCTATTCAGGAGTTGTGGGAAGAAGAACGCAGCAGGCTCCTTGAACTGCCAGCCTACGATTTTCCGGTGTTCCGCTACACAACGCTCACCGTTGGCAAGAGCGGCTTCACCACGATTGACACCAACCGCTACGGGCTCTCGCCCAACCTTGCAGGGGAAACGGTACAGGCGAAGATCTTCTTCGACCATGTGGAGTTCTTCCATGACCATATTCCGGTTGGACAGTTCAAACGCAGCTACGGCAGCAATGAAGAAATCTACGATTGGACACAGTATGTCACTACACTGTGCCGCAAGCCGGGAGCCATTGAGCATACCCGCTTCTTTCGCCAGATGCCGGATGGCTGGCAGAGCTTTCTGTCGCAGAGTCAGGGCAAGGAACGAAAGAGTGCGCTTCAGTTGCTGCACGAAATTGTTTCAGACGGCAACGCAGAGCTGTGCGAGGACGCGCTGGCTCTGGCCGGAGAGAATGGGCGTACTGATGCAGACAGCATCCGCCAGTGCTACTACCTGATTGCAAAGAAAGAGCACCGGCCTGTCCCCTTGAAACTGCCAACGCCCGCTCTCAACTACAATCCCAGCCTTTCTGTCTACGACGGACTGATGGGAGGTGATGAGCATGTCTGAATTCATTGAGCAGTCTATGCGGACGCTGAAGCTGGGCGGTATGGCCAGAGAATGGCGCAGCGTGCAGTACGAGAACACCGAGCAGTACATTACAGACCTTCTGCGGCTGGAACTGCGGGAACGCGAGGCCAACAGGATTAACCGCATGGTGAAAACTGCCGGGTTCCGCGTGATGAAGACGCTGGACGACTTCATCTGGAATAATGCCATTGAGCTGCCCAAGGGATTGACCCGCGAATACATGGAGGGACTCTCATTCCTCCCGCAGCGCGAGAACCTGATTTTCATGGGCACGGTTGGCACCGGCAAGACGCATCTTGCCACAGCTATTGCGCTCAAGGCATGTCAGGAAGGTCACAGGGTCCGCTTCTTCACGGCGGCGTCCCTTGCTAACATTCTTCTGGAGAAAAACAACAAGGGAACGCTGAACGCTTACCTTGGCACACTGAAGAAGGTGGAACTGATTGTGGTGGACGAGATTGGCTTTGTCCCACTGCACAAGGATGCCGCTGAACTGCTGTTTCAGGTGATCTCCGACTGCTATGAACGCAAGAGTTTGATTATTACATCCAACCTTGAGTTCTCCCAGTGGAACACCGTCTTTGGTGACAACCGCCTGACAGCGGCGCTGGTAGACCGGCTGATCCACCATTCCCACATTGTGATCTTCTCCGGCGAGAGCTACCGGCTGACCCAGTCCATTCGCAGGCAGCGGGCTTCGCCCTGAAATTTCGCGCACCAGATTGATGCATTCGCGCACGAAAACTGATGCATTCGGGCTCCGGCTGGGGCGCTCGATTTGATGCAAAAGGTCACGGGGTAGCAGATTGCTCGCATCCAGTCAAGGGCTTCGCAAGTGGCTACGCCACCCTTGACTGTCTGCTCCCAATCTGCTGCACGGCGGCCAAGGCAAGCATGGACAGGCCATGCTTGCCTGCAATCCACTTCCTACTTCTTACCCGGCGTTGACGCTGCTAACTTTTTGGGTGACCTTTTGCGTCACTTTTCACTTGACGAACACAGGAGGTGATTGTCTGGCTGCTTTGTATCTACTATATTAAAAAGGAATTGAATATGGACTTTGGTATTGCCATCATCCGAAAAGCGGCAGGATGATAGTCCAGACTCAAAATGAGAATAATCCCCTATTTCTACTCGGTGAAATCCCCCACCTGATATTGATTGCTCTTTACTACTTCAAGATATGTGATGAAAATGAAGCCTTATTCGGCATATTCTCCACAAAGAAGAAGTGGTTCGGATTTGCACCGTATGCTGGGCGTGGGAGATACCAGCTGAAACGAAAGGTCGCGGCGAAGCTCGCAGAGAAGCTTGAGGTGGGGGTGGACAGGCTCCTTGTCGGGGATGATGGAAAGAAGCAGTATCCGGCTGACAGGAAGCTGGTCGACTGGCTGTGGCAGCGGATGGAAGAGGAAGCCGACTGAAATCCTCAGCCAGATGCAACGGAGCGTTCGACGCGCCATCAATCTGTACGCTTGGTGCCTGCTCACCGGTTTTTCATCTGTATGGATTCGCTCGGTTGATAAAAAAAGAAATATATGGTACAATGAATTCATCCGGACAGCTTGCGGATGGTGTGACTGCGATGCTGGGAAGAATCACAGCAGGATGCAGGCATCCTGTATGACGATGTACCAAAGGAGATGGGAAGCGCAGATGATGAACTGTGTGCAGCAATATCAATCCCTCTATCAAAAGGACCCCGAAGCGGTCGCTTTCTGTCCCTACCGGATTAGCCCGCTGGGTGCTCACATTGACCACCAATTTGGCAAAATCAACGGCCTTGCGATCAATCGAGGCATCCATTTTGCCTATAAAACCAAGCACTCCGGCATCTGCGAGCTTCATTCCCTCAACTTTCCTGGCAAGCGCGCCCAGTTCCATGTGGCATCCATTCCCGAAACCAAGCAGGGCGACTGGGCGGATCACCTGCGCGGCGCGGCGCTGAAGCTTTCGGAGAAGTACAAGCTGAAATTCGGCGTGGCGGGTGTGCTGGAAGGCTCCCTGCCCATTGGCGGATTGTCCTCGTCTGCGGCGGTCATCATTGTGTTCCTGTCCGCGCTGTGCAAGGTGAACGACATCCACCTGGGCGACTGGGAGCTCATCATGATGGCAAAAGCCGCTGAGAATCAGTATGTCGGCGTGAACTGCGGCAAGCTCGACCAAAGCTGCGAGGTGCTGTGCCGGAAGAATCAACTGCTGTACCTTGACTGTAAGGATGATTCCTATGAGCTGATTCCCCAGCACCCCAGCATGCCCGAGTACAAGCTCGCCATCTTCTTCTCCGGGCTGGAGCGTTCCTTGCAGAACAGCGCCTATAACGCCCGGGTGGACGAGTGCAAGGCAGCGTCCTACGCGCTGAAGGCCTTCTCCGGCATGCCCTATGAGAAATACGCCGACACCCGCTTGCGGGATGTGCCGCCTGCAGTTTACTATCAGTATGGAGAAAAGTTGCCTACCAACTGGCAAAAGCGCGCCGAACACTTCTATACGGAATTGGCTCGTGCCGAAGCCGGTGCGGAGGCCTGGCGCAAGGGCGACTTGCTGGAATATGGCCGTCTGGTGTTCGAGTCCGGATATTCCTCCGTGCACAACTACGAGAGTGGCTGTCCTGAGCTGATCCGGCTCTATGACATCATGCGCCATACCGACGGCATTTATGGTGGACGTTTCTCGGGCGCGGGCTTCAAGGGCTGCTGCATGGCCATTATCGACCCGGCCTATGCCGAAAGCATCGAGCGCCATGTGGAGGAGGAATACCTCCATGCCTTCCCGGCGCTGCGCGGCAAGTACCAATTCGCCCTGTGTGAATCAGCGGACGGTGTGATGGAGGAAATGAAGAAATGAAGTGCCTGATCCTGGCTGCTGGATATGCCACGCGGCTGTATCCCCTGACGGAGAACTTTCCCAAGCCCCTGCTGAAGGTAGGCGACAAGACCATCCTGGATTGGCTGGTGGATGATGTGTCCACGGCCGTGGACGAGTTCATCGTGGTCAGCAACCATAAGTTTGCCCACCACTTCCAGGCATGGGCGGCCACAAAGCCGCAGCGGATCACGGTGGTGGACGACGGCACGTCCACCAATGAAACCCGTCTGGGTGCGGTAAAGGACATAGCCCTGGGCCTTGAAGGGAACACGGATGATGTGCTGGTCATGGCAGGGGACAATGTGCTGGACTTCTCCCTGCTGCCCTTCGTGGATTTCTTCCGGGGTAAGAAGGCTTCCTGCGTGATGACCCATGAGGAGAACCAGCTTGAAAAGCAGCGTAAAACCGCCATCATCACCTTTGATGAGAACAAGCGCATCAACAGCTATGAAGAGAAGCCCCAGCAGCCTAAGGGCAACCATGCTGTGCCGCCCTTCTATCTGTACCGGGCGTGCGATGTGGCGCGCATCCCTGAGGCGCTGGCCGCTGGCTGTGGCTATGACGCGCCTGGCTCCTTTGCCGCGTGGCTGAGCGCACAGGTGCCCGTTTATGCCTATGAGATGCCCGGCAAGCGCTATGACATCGGCGATGCGAAGAGCTACGCGCAGGTGCAGAACGACTATCATGGCATTACCATCAAGTGAGGAGCAAAGCAGATGAAAGAATACAATGTGAAGCTGAATGGCAAAACGGTGTTTGTGACGGGTGCTGCGGGGTTCATTGGTGCGAATTTGTCCATACGCTTGCTGCGGGACTACGCAGACATCAAGGTGGTCGGCATCGACAATATGAACGATTACTATGATGTCCGCTTGAAGGAATGGCGGCTGGAGCAGATTGAGCAGGTGGCTGACGGTCGTTTTGAGTTCGTCCGGGGGGACATTGCCGACAAGCCCCTGATCGACAGCCTGTTTGAAAAGCATGGCTTTGCTGTGGTGGTGAATCTGGCGGCACAGGCCGGTGTGCGCTACTCCATCACCAACCCGGACGCCTACATCCAGTCCAACCTCATTGGCTTTTATAACATCCTGGAGGCCTGCCGCCATTTCCCGGTGGAGCATCTGGTCTACGCTTCCTCTTCCTCCGTGTACGGCGGCAACAAGAAGGTCCCCTTCAGCACGGAGGACAAGGTGGACAATCCGGTGTCGCTCTATGCAGCGACCAAGAAGTCAAACGAGCTGATGGCCCATGCCTATTCCAAGCTGTACAATATCCCGTCCACGGGGTTGCGCTTCTTCACTGTGTACGGACCGGCTGGCCGCCCCGACATGTTCTACTTCTCCGCAACCCAGCGCTTGCTTAAGGGCGAGACCAGCCAGATCTTCAATTCCGGAAACTGCAAGCGCGATTTCCCCTCCATGGACGACATCGTGGAAGGCGTTGTCCGCGTGATGCAGGGCGCACCCGAAAAGAAAAACGGCGAGGATGGCTTGCCGATTCCCCCCTATGCGGTGTATAATATCGGTGGCGGCACGCCCGAGAACCTGCTGGACTACATCAGCACGTTGCAGGAGGAGCTTGTCCGCGCCGGCGTTCTGCCGGAGGATTACGACTTTGAGGCGCACAAGCAGCTGGTTGGCATGCAACCGGGCGATGTGCCCGTCACCTATGCGGATAGCGCGGCGCTGGAGCGGGACTTCGGCTTCACGCCAAAGATCAGCATTCGCGAGGGCCTGCGTGCCTTTGCCCAGTGGTACCGGGCGTTCTACCAGGCGTAACAACCAACGCAGCATGAGAATTGACCCAGCCGTGGACATATTTGAAAAGAAACGGCTGGGTTTTCTTCCATCGACATGAGCTGTCGCAGAGATGCCGGGCAGTGACTGACGATTACATTCAAACAAAGGAGCAAAGAAAATGAATATCGCAGTTGCCGGCACCGGTTATGTGGGCTTGTCCATTGCGGTGCTGTTGGCCCAGCACAACCATGTGACCGCCGTGGACATCATTCCTGAGAAGGTTGACAAGATTAACCAGCGCGTCAGTCCTATCCAGGACGAGTTCATTGAGAAGTACCTGGCGGAAAAGGAATTGGATCTGGTCGCGACGCTGGACGGCGCATCCGCCTACAAGGATGCGGATTTCGTGGTGGTGGCCGCGCCGACGAACTATGACAGCAAGAAGAATTTCTTCGACACCTCTGCGGTGGAGGACGTCATCAAGCTGGTCATTGCCAACAACCCGGACGCCATCATTGTCATCAAGTCCACCATCCCGGTGGGCTTCACGGCTTCGGTGCGGGAGAAATACCATTGTGACAACATCCTGTTCAGCCCGGAATTCCTGCGGGAGAGCAAGGCCCTGTACGACAACCTGTATCCCAGCCGCATCATCGTGGGCACGGATGTGCAGAACGCGCGTCTGGTAAAGGCCGCTCACACCTTTGCGGAGCTGCTCCAGCAGGGCGCCATCAAGGAGAACATCGACACCCTGTTCATGGGCTTCACCGAGGCTGAGGCGGTCAAGCTGTTTGCCAACACCTACCTGGCCCTGCGCGTGAGCTACTTCAACGAGCTGGATACCTATGCCGAGATGAAGGGCTTGAACACCGCGCAGATCATCCAGGGCGTGTGCCTGGATCCGCGCATTGGTACGCACTACAACAACCCCTCCTTTGGCTACGGCGGCTACTGCTTGCCCAAGGACACCAAGCAGCTGCTGGCGAACTATTCCGACGTACCGCAGAACATGATGACCGCCATCGTGGAAAGCAACCGCACTCGCAAGGATTTCATTGCCGACCGTGTGCTGGAAATGGCGGGCGGCTATGGTGAAAACGAGGGATGGGAGGTTGGCAAGGAAAAGGAAATCGTCATTGGCGTGTATCGCCTGACGATGAAGAGCAATAGCGACAACTTCCGCCAGTCCTCCATTCAAGGGGTGATGAAGCGCATCAAGGCCAAGGGCGCGACGGTGATCATTTACGAACCGACCCTGGAGGCGGGCAGCACATTCTTCGGCAGCAAGGTGATTGGCGACCTGGACGAGTTCAAGCGGCTGAGTGGAGCGATCATCGCCAACCGCTACGACGCTTGCTTGGATGATGTGAAGGACAAGGTGTATACACGCGACATCTTCAGGAGAGATTGACGTCCGATGCGCCGGTCATGCTGGGCGTGGAAGGAGGCGAACCGCCATCGACGGTATCGTCTTCTATCGCCTGGATGGGCATACCGGCATCAAGCTGCCCAAAACAAGAAGAAGGCCACCCGTTGGGGTGGCTGATCGGGATTTGATTGTCCGGGCTTGGCCATCCGTGGGCGCTTTCGGCAGCGCCAGGCCATGAATCGCTGATTCAAACCGATGCTGGGGCGGCGGATTCACCGTTCACCATCCGGCACAAATCACACACGGAATAGCAGCGGCGCCAGTCCACCTGGATGCCGCGCTTTTTTGATAGCGCCAGCAAGCCGGGCACGCCCTCGGCGGCGGCGCGCATGCCCTCGTCCGCAAAGGGGTCGTAGCGCTCCACGATGTCTGCCATGGACTCCCTGTCCACATGGCCGATGACGAAGCCGCACACTGTCACGCTTCCGTCCGGCTCGATG
>JAQXLU010000146.1 GCA_029012285.1 Clostridiales bacterium
ACCGTCAGCTTGCGCTCGCCGATCATGACCGTCAGCGCCTGATGGATGGGCGGAAGGCCGCCCTTTTCAAAACGGACGTCCACCACAGGTCCCATGACCTGCGCGACAATGCCCGTGTTGGTAGTTGCCAAAGGTATAACCCCCTTCTTTTGATAGGGTATGGTCGCTGCGTACCGTCAGCTGCCGCTGCCCGCAACGATTTCCGTGATTTCCTGGGTGATGGCGCCCTGACGCGCACGGTTGTACTGCAGCTGGAGGCTGTCGATCATCGCGCGGGCGTTCTTGCCGGCGGAATCCATGGCCATGCGGCGGGCCGTAACCTCGCTGGCGAAGCTCTCGCGGATGCAGGACATCAGGATGCCCGCGACATAATCCGGCACGGTGGCATTGAGGATGGTCTCCTCATCCGGCTCGAAAATGGCGGAGATGGGCTCCACTGCCTCGGGCTTGACCAGGGGCAGCACCCACTTGACCTGGGCCTCCTGGGACATCATGGACACATAGCGGGTATACACGATGCCAAGGCGGTCATACGCGCCGTCCACAAAATCCTTGCAGAGCTGGCGGGCCATGGCGGTGGCCTGTGCGCCGTTGAACTTCTCAGAGGAGAAGAGCTCCCCCTTGTAGCGGTCGCAGGCGCGCTTGCCGATGGGGATGATCTTGTCGCACTGCATGGTGGCGACCAGGCGGAACACGTTGGCGTTGTAGCCGCCCGCCAGGCCACGGTCACCGGCAATGACGATCAGACGCGTCCGCTCGCCGGACTTGCGCATGTAGGGGCTGCGCTGGCACTCCCCCACGGAGGCCAGCACGCCCACCACGCGGTCAAAGGACGCAACATACTGCCTGCCGCTTTGCATCGCCTGGTTGGCGCGGCGCATCTTGGAGGACGCCACCAGGCCCATGGCGCTGGTGGTATGCAACGTGGAATCCACGCTGCGGATGCGGTTTTTCAGGGCTTTGGTGTTGGCTCCCATGCCCGTCACCTCCGCATGGACGCAAGCGCCGCTTCCAGTTCCTTCGCATCATCGTCGGTCCACTCGCCGCTCTCCATACGATTGAGCAGCTCGGCATGCTCCGCCTCAAGCTTTTCGTACAGGCGCTCCTCCCACGCGGGCACATCCTTGATCTCCACCTCGTTGAGGTAGCCATGAATGACGGCGTAGACGATCGCCACCTGGCAGCCCACGCGGATGGGCGCGTTCTTGCCCTGCTTGAGCACCTCGACGATGCGGGCGCCCAGGGCCAGACGGGCCTTGGTATCCGCGTCCAGGTCGGAACCGAACTGGGCGAAGGACTTGAGCTCCAGGTACTGGGCGTAGAGCAGCTTCAACTCGCCAGCCACCTTTTTCATGGCCTTGAGCTGGGCAGCGCCGCCCACGCGGCTGACGGAAATACCCGGGTTGATGGCGGGCATGATGCCGGAGTGGAACAACTCAGTTTCCAGGAAGATTTGGCCGTCGGTGATGGAAATGACGTTGGTGGGGATGTAGGCGGACACGTCGCCCGCCTGGGTTTCGATGATGGGCAGCGCCGTGATGGAGCCTCCGCCGTAATCCTTGTGGACGCAGGCTGCACGCTCCAACAGGCGGGAATGCAGGTAGAACACGTCGCCGGGGTACGCCTCGCGTCCCGGAGGGCGGCGGATCAGCAGCGACAGGGCACGGTAGGCCACCGCGTGCTTGGACAGATCATCGTAGACGATCAGCACGTCCTTTCCCTGGGCGCGGAAGTACTCCGCCATGGCGCAGCCTGCGTAGGGTGCGATGTACTGCAGCGGGGCGGATTCTGCCGCAGAGGCGGACACGATGATGGTGTAGGGCATCGCGCCGGCGCGTTCCAGCTCATTGGCGATCTGCACCACGGAGGTGCGCTTCTGGCCGATGGCGACGTACACGCACAGCACGTCCTTGCCCTTTTGGTTGATGATGGTATCAATGGCGATGGCGGTTTTGCCCGTCTGACGGTCGCCGATGATCAACTCGCGCTGGCCGCGGCCGATGGGAATCATGGCGTCGATGGCCTTGATGCCGGTCTGGAGCGGAACATGCACGCCCTGTCGCTCGATGATGCCGGGGGCCTCGGATTCAATAGGGCGGGTCTGAGTGGTGATGATCTCGCCCTTGCCGTCAATGGGCTGACCCAGGGCATTCACCACGCGGCCCAGCAGGTTTTCACCCACCGGGACGGACAGGGCGCGGCCCGTGCGGTACACGGTGGTACCCTCGCGGATGGCGTCCTTGTCGCTCAGGACAGCGACGGACACGGTATCCTCCTCCAGGTTTTGGGCCATGCCGAAGCTGCCGTCATCAAAGCGGAGGAGCTCATTGGCCATGCAGGAGCGGAGCCCGTACACGCGAGCGATACCGTCGCCCACGGTAATGACCGTACCCGTCTCGTTCATCTCGATACGGGACTTATAGTTCCGGATCTGCTCCTTCAGGATGCTCGAAATCTCTTCAGGTCTGTTGCTCATCTGTTCATCACTTCCTTGATTTCGTGCAGCCGATGCTTCAGGCTGCCGTCAATGACCTTGCTGTCCACGCGGACGACAAGGCCGCCCAGGAGCGAAGGATCCACCGCGCATTCCAGATGAATCGTCCGCTGGAACTTGCGGCTCAGCTTTTCGGTCAACTCCGCCTTCTCCTTTGCAGTCAGCTCAATGGCGCTGGTCACATAGGCCGTGGACAGGCGGCAATACTCGTCATGCAATTCGGTGTAGGCCTGCAGGCAATCGTCCAGCTCGCGGATGTGCCCATGCTGCACCAGCACGCCGACGAAGCTCATCACATGCGCCGGCTCTACGTCGCCAAAGGCCTTTTCCAGCACGGCACAGCGCTCATCCTTGGGGATGGAGGGGGAGGCCAGCAGATCCATGGCGCCCTGGGTGGCATAGATGCCGTTGCGCATCTCCTTGAGCGCCATCAGGGTGTCATACACGGTGTTGGTTTCCAGGGCCAGGGAGAACAGCGCGTCCGCATAAGCCTTGCTCATATCGGTCATTTGCCTTCACCCACGCCCTTCAGGAATTCGTCGATCATGCTGCGGTGATCGGCAGTGTTCATTTCGCGGCCCAGCAGCTTCTCGGTCATGGCGGCGGACACGTCGGTGATGTCCTGACGGATGGTTTCCATGGCCTTCTTCTTTTCCATCGAAGCCTCCAGCTCGCCCTGACGGACGATCTCGTCGGCCTTCTGATGGGCCTCTGCCACGATTTTGTCACCGCGCTTGTTGGCCATGACGGTTGCCTCGTGGATGATTTCATCCGCCTCGGTATGGGCGGTGGCGAGCTTCGCGGCGTACTCATCCCGGGCGGCGTTGGCGGCGCTGCGCGCGCTCTCCGCATCGGCATAGTCCTTGGCGATGGACGCCTTCCGGCCCTCAATGACTGCCTTGACCGGCTTATACAGGAACTTTTTCAGCAGCAGATACAGGATGGTCAGATTCGCCAGGGAAATCAGAATCTGCCATATGTTAACGGATACGATTTCCAAAGTCTGCTCCATTTTGTCACCTGCTTTACCGGAGCGCCTTCACCAGGGTGTTCACCAGCATGCCAGGGGCAACGAAGATCAGCAAAATAGCGATAACCAGGGCGTAAATACCGGTGGTTTCGGAGATGGCGCAGCCCATGATCATGGTCGAGGTGACAGCGCCCTTGGCTTCGGGCTGACGGCCGATGGCTTCACAGGCGTTCGCAACCGCGTGACCTTCGCCAACACCGGGGCCGATAGCGCCGATGCCCATGCAGATACCAGCGCCCAGAGCGCAGCAGCCAAGAATGATACCAATCGCGAGTTCCATTGTTCAATTCCTCCATTTTGTAATTTGTGTGGTATTGAAGCCGCACCTGCGGCTGTGTCACGGGGGGTCAGGCAGCGCGGGCCCTGCGGGCTTCACGCTTGGCAAGGCGCTTTTCGATCGCCTCGGCGGGGTAGGCGCCGGAGATGTTCAACATCGTCAGCATGGCGAAGATGTACGCCTGAATACAGCCGCTGAACACATCGAAGTAGATGCTCAGAATGGCCGGCAAGCCCACCTGCAGGAAGGGGATGTCCCCCAGGAAGCCGGGCAGCCAGCCCAGCACCAGATGGGACAGGTTTTGCAGCGCCCAGGCGATCAGCGTGGCGATGACCGTGCCGGACATCACGTTGCCGAAATGACGGAAGGTCATTGAGATGGGCGTGGCGAATTCGCTGAGGATGTTCATCGGCAGCATCACGGGGATGGGCTCCAGGAAGCCCTTGGCATAGTTGCCAACGCCGCCCTTGAGCTTGTTCTTGGTAATGAGCGCGAACACCAGGATCGACCAGCCCGCAATGACATTCACGTCCGCCGTGGGCGGGAACACGCCCACCAGGGACATGAGGCTGGAGCAGGCGGAAATCGCCAGGATGGTGCCAATAAAGGGCGCATAGGTCGCGTGGAATACGTCCTCCATGCTGTTTTGCACCAGGTCGTCCAGCTTCTCCACGATCCATTCCGCCGCCATCTGCCGCCAGTCCCGCTTATCCTCCTTCAGGCCGTGGGTGATGAACAGGCAAAAGCCGAAGATGGTGATCAGGATCAGCCAGGCATTGACCTGCGCCTCCGAGATGATCAGGTCCTGAATGGGCATGGGCACGGTGAACAGGATGCGCGCGCCCGTGATGGAAATCCCATCCTCCGCCGCCGGTGTGGTGAGCACCTTGATCGCCATGGCGACCACCAGCGGAGCGATCATCATCACGATGAAAAGCGCATCCACGATGCGAAACTTCTTGTTGCTTTCTTTCACAGGAATCTCACCTCCTTTGCATCAAAGGTCGGGGTGAACAGCGCCGGTTTACTTGTCCTTCATCGTCAATCCGCGGATGGTCACGCCAATGCGCGGAAAGAACTGGGGGATCAACAGCGCGATGGTATGGAAGCAGCCAATGGCCGCCCCCACCACGCACAGTAGCAGCAGCATCAGCAGCCGCAGCTGTTGGGAGAGCTGCATCTTTTTCTTCGCGTCGTCGGGTTCCAGGGTCAGGCAATGCTGCACCGTCAGCCCCATGAGGAAAAAGTTGCCCACCGCCACCGCCGCGCCATAGAGATTGCCCAGCAGCACGGTGTAATCCCACTGGCCGATGATGAGGAACACAGCTTGCTCCAGCGCGCTGAGCACGAGCACCGTGAGCGCAATGTAAGCCGTTTCCTTTTTGACCGTGGGGTCAATCCTGTTGACCAATATGCTTCATCCCTCCCGCCGGCACGCATAGCTTGTCCGATATGCCGACTTTCTACCTATTATAGTTGATGAACGGCCATTTGGCAAGTACCTGAACCGCATGATTTGTGGAATTGCGACAAAGATATATTTTTAACTATCCCCCGACGCATGAAAAGAGCCGCACACCCTTTGAAGGGCATGCGGCCTGCGCAATATGCGTTCAATCAGCCCAGGTGCTTTTTCAGCGTCGCGCGCACGGCGCCGGGGCCAGCAAGAAGCTCCATCAGGTAGCCCTCGATCCTGTCCGCCAGGCCGACCTGACGCAGATTCACGCCGAAGAGTACCTCGTTGGTCAAGATGCCCTCCAGCTTGCCCTTGCAGGATTCGGGCTTACCCAGCTCCACGCCCGCCAGCTCCGCTTGCAGCGTAGGCAGCATCGGGTCGGCGGACACGGGCATGGGGTTGCCCTGGTCGTCCACCGCCAGGAGGTAACGCAGCCAGCCGGCGATCGCCAGGGGGATGGCGGTCAAGCTGGCAGGATCCTTCTCCGGGTCGGCAGCGTAGCTCTTGATGGTCTCGCCAAAGCGGATGGCCACCTTCTGGGAGGTATCCGTGGCGATGCGCTGGGGCATGTCGGGGATGAAGGCGTTGGGCAAGCGCTGCTCCACCACCTCGTCGATGAAGGCCTTGGGGTCGATGATGCCGGGATTGACCACCACCGGCAGCCCCTCCACATAGCCAATGGTCTTGATCAGCTTCACCAGCTGCTCATCCTGCATTTCCGCAGCGATGGAGGTATACCCCAGCAGGCAGCCGTACACCGCCAGGGCGGTGTGCAGGGGGTTCAGGCAGGTGGTGACCTTCATGCGCTCGGTCATGTTGACGGTGTCGCGGTCGCACAGGTACACACCGGCATGCTCCAGCGCGGGGCGGCCGTTGGGGAAACGATCCTCCACCACCAGATACTGGGGCACCTCCGCGTTGACGAAGGGCGCGATGTAGGTGTTGCGGCTGGTGACGACGGGGGCCATGTCCTCCACGCCCAGGGCAGTGAGCTGGTCACGGATCACATCCGCCGGGCGGGGGGTGATCTTGTCGATCATGCTCCAGGGGAAGGACACCTGGCTTTCATCCTTCACCCAGGCGGCGAATGTGGCGGGGCAATGCCCGTTCTTCACCCAGCCGTCGACGATGGTCACCACGGAGGCCTTCAGCTTTTCGCCATTGTGGGAGCAGTTGTCCATGGACACCATGGCGATGGGCTGCGCACCGGCCTGGAAGCGAGCCAGCAGCATGGCGGCCACCACCGCCATGGCGTGCCGGGCCTGGTCAGGGCCGTTGGCGATGTCCTGCGCCACGACACTCAGCATTTCGCCCTTGACGTTGGTGAGCGCGTAGCCCTTCTCGGTGATAGTGAAGGAAGCCATCTGCAACGAAGGATTCGTGAAGCAGGCCTTGAGGGCCGCCCACTGCGCCGCATTGGTGGAATCCGCCCGGATGCCCTTGGCGATGGAAGCGATGACCTCCTTTTCCGTGGAGCCGTCGGGCTTCAGGGACACCATGAGGGTCATAGAATCAAAGGGGTCGTAGATTTTGTCGATGATGTCATAATCGAAGGTCTCCGCCGCGATGATGCCGGAGGCAGCGCGCCCATTGTTCAGCAGCGTCTGCTGCAATGCCGCGATAAAGCCGCGGAAGATGTTGCCCGCGCCGAAATGCACCCAAACGGGGTTCTGCTCGGTGGCGTCGCGCATGGTTTTCCAGTCAAAGCCGGGGAGCTTGATGCCTGCCGCGTCAAAGGCGGCGCGATCCTGAATCCCCTGGTAGGATAGTTTCATCGTCAATTCTCCTCAAAAGAGTGGTCAGAGGGCGGGCGCTGCTGTGCCCTCACCGCTGACCACTTCGTCATGTTTTTCTTACTTGTTGCCGTACACCTTGCACAGGGCTTCCCAGATGCCGTTGAGGTAGGTGGCGCCCAGGGCGCGGTCATACAGACCGTAGCCGGGGCGGCCCTCCTCGTCCCAGATCATGCGGCCATGGTCGGGGCGGATGTAGGTGTCAGGGCAGGTATCGTAAACCGCCTTCATGATCTCGAACATGTCCAGATCACCGGTGGAGGACAGGTGCGCCGCCTCGCGGAAGTGGCGGTAGCCCAGGTACTTCACGTTGCGCACATGCATCGCGCCAATGCGGTTCATCTCGCCAAAGTGGCGGATGATGGCGGGGATGTCGTTCTCCGGGTTGGAGCCCAGGGAGCCGGTGCACAGGCACAATGTATTGGCGGGGCTGTCGTAGAGCTTGACGATCTTGTCGTAATCCTCCTGGCTGTGGGCGATGCGGGGCAAGCCAAAGATAGGCCAGGCGGGATCGTCGGGATGGCAGGCCAGCTTCACACCGACCTCCTCGCACACGGGGCAGACCCGCTCCAGGAAGTACTTGTAGTTCTCGCGCAGCATATCGGGGGTGATGCCCTCGTACTGCTTGAGAGTGGTTTCCAGCTGGGCCAGGCGCTCGGGCTCCCAGCCAGGCAGGGTGAAGCCCTTGGAGTCCTCGGCCGTGCGACGGACGATCTCCATCGGGCCCATTTCGCCCAGGTCCTTCTCATCGAAGTACAGGGAGTTGGAGCCATCCTCGTCAATCACGCGGGCCAGATCGGTGCGCAGCCAGTCAAAGACGGGCATGAAGTTATACACGATGACCTTCACGCCATACTTGGCCAGGGTGCGGACGGTGGAGCAGTAGTTGCGGATGTACTCGTCGCGAGTGGGCAGACCCATCTTGATGTCCTCATGGACGTTGACGGATTCAATCACTTCCAGCTCCAGGCCATGGGCGTGGACGTAATCCACCAGCGCCTTGACTTCCTCCTCAGGCCAGTCCACACCGGCGGGCTTGTCCAGCAATCCCATCAGGCCGGACATACCGGGAATCTGCTTGACGTACTTCAGATTGATCGGGTCGATGTCCTTGCCGTACCAGCGGAAGGTCATTTTCATATGCGTTCTCTCCTTAATGAATAGGTTCGGGCCAAGCCCGAATGCCTCAGCCTGCCATCACGGGGGACAGCTGACACAACATGCATATTATACCACGGATCGCCTTTGCTTGTAAACCGTTCCAGCGACAATCCGCGCGGCAATTCGCGGCGCGCATTTGTCGCGAATGGATGCTCTTCGCCCATCTCTGACAGGATTCGACAGCATCCCCGAGAATCCCTGTTTTGTCGACATTGCGCCGCGCACGCCGCTTCATCCGTCCCCCGGATGAAAAAAAGTCGTCATTCCTTTGTAAACCCGCTTGAAATCATGGCGCTATGACGGTATAATCAAGTTGGATTCCTTACCCATTGTTGTCAGGTTCTCCCTGACGGTCTACAAGAAAAGGAGGAAAACCAAATGAAGAAACTGCTTGGATTGTTCCTGGCCCTCGCCATGCTGCTCACCTGCGTGGCCTTCGCTGAGGAAACCGCCCCCGCCCTGACCAAGGACGTGGTGGTGCTGTTCACCTCTGACGTGCACTGCGGCATCGACCAGGGCTTCGGCTATGCCGGTCTGGCCGCCATCCGCGACGAGCTGGCAAAGAAGAACCACGTCGTCCTGGTGGACAACGGCGACGCCATCCAGGGCGAGCCCGTGGGCACCATGACCACCGGCGAAGCGCTCATCAAGCTGATGAACGCCACCGGCTACGACGTGCTGACCATGGGCAACCATGAGTTCGACTACGGCATGGAGCGCTTCCTGGAGCTGGCGAAGGCTTCCAACGCCCCCTATGTCAGCTGCAACTTCACCTACAAGGGCGAAGCGGTGTTCAACCCCTACGTCATCAAGGAGTTCGACGGCGTGAAGATCGCCTTCGTCGGCGTGACCACCCCCAAGACCTTCACCACCTCCACCCCCACCTACTTCCAGGATGAAAACGGCAACTATGTGTACGGCTTCTGCGAGGGCAACGACGGCGCTGACCTCTACGCGGCTGTGCAGAACGCCGTAGATGCAGCCCGCGCCGAGGGCGCCCAGTACGTCATCCTCCAGGGCCACCTGGGCATTGAGGAGGAGTGCGCGCCCTGGACCTCCAATGAAGTGATCGCCAACACCACCGGCATCGACGCCCTGCTGGACGGCCACTCCCACAGCGAGCTGACCCAGGAGAAGGTCAAGAACGCCAACGGCGACGAGGTGCTCCTATCTGCATGCGGCACCAAGCTGGCTAACATCGGCTACCTGAAGATCACCAAGGACGGCAAGCTGTCCACCGGTCTGTACACCTGGAAGTATGACGTGTCCTTCCCTGCCCTGTTGGGCGACACCGAGGTGGGCAAGGCGGTGACTGAGGCCACCGAAGCCCTTGACGCCAAGCTGAACGAGGTTGTGGCCCAGTCCCAGGTCGAACTGGTCATCAAGGATCCCGTGACCGACGTGCGCATCGTCCGCAACGCCGAAACCAACCTGGGCGACCTGTGCGCCGATGCGTACCGCGCCATGTCCGGCGCTGATGTGGCCTTCGTCAACGGCGGCGGCATCCGCACCAACATCAAGGCGGGCGACATCACCCTCAACGACATCCTGAAGGTGCACCCCTTCGGCAACGCCATGTGCATGGTGGAATGCTCCGGCCAGCAGATTCTGGACGCGCTGGAGTGGAACAGCCGCAACGTGCCCGGCGAGGGCGGCGGCTTCCTGCAGGTGTCCGGCTTGACCTACGAGATTCACACCTACATTCCCTCTTCTGTGACCTCTGACGACAAGGGCGCCTTCACCGGCGTGAGCGGCGAGTATCGTGTGAAGAACGTCCTGGTCGGCGGCGAGCCCCTTGACCTCACCAAGACCTACACCCTGGCTTCCCACAACTACATGCTCAAGTCCGGCGGCGATGGTACCTGCATGTTCACCCAGTGCAAGGTGCTCATTGACGAGTCCATGCTGGACAACCAGGTGCTGATCAACTACATCACCACCACCCTGGGCGGCGTGGTTGGCGAGGATTACGCCAATCCCTATGGTCAGGGCCGCATCGTGGCTGTGCCCGAAGCGCCTGCCAAGTAATTCCATATGACAAAACGGCCTCCGCGTGTTCCAAGCACGCGGAGGTCTTTTGACGTCAAAAAAGGCGGCACGCCCATCCCCGCAGGAAAAAGCATGCCGCCCTGTTCTTGTCGATCGCAGATCAACCGATGTATTCCTTGCCACCCATGTACATGCGCAACGCCTCGGGGATGCGCACGCGGCCGTCGGCCTGGAGGTTGTTCTCCAGGAAGGCAATGAGCATGCGGGGCGGGGCCACGCAGGTGTTGTTGAGGGTATGGGCGAAGTACTTCTTGCCGTCGTCGCCCTTGACGCGAATCTGCAAGCGGCGGGCCTGCGCATCGCCCAGGTTGGAGCAGGAGCCCACCTCGAAGTACTTCTGCTGGCGGGGCGACCAGGCCTCCACGTCCACAGACTTGACCTTCAGGTCCGCCAGGTCGCCGGAGCAGCACTCCAGGGTGCGCACCGGGATGTCCATGCTGCGGAAGAAATCGACGGTGTTCTGCCAGAGGCGGTCGAACCACATGGGGCTGTCCTCGGGCTTGCAGACCACGATCATCTCCTGCTTTTCAAACTGGTGGATGCGGTACACGCCGCGCTCCTCAATGCCGTGGGCGCCCACCTCCTTGCGGAAGCAGGGGCTGTAGGAGGTCAGGGTTTGGGGCAGCTGGCTCTCCTCCAGGATGGTATCGATGAACTTGCCGATCATGGAATGCTCGGAAGTGCCGATCAGGTACAGATCCTCACCCTCGATCTTGTACATCATGTTTTCCATCTCAGCAAAGGACATGACGCCCGTCACCACATCGCCATGGATCATGTAGGGCGGGATGCAGTAGGTGAAGCCGCGGTCGATCATGAAATCGCGGCCATAGGACAAAATGGCGCTGTGCAGCCGGGCAATATCGCCCATGAGGTAGTAGAAGCCGTTGCCGGAGGTCTTGCGGGCGGAATCCAGGTCGATGCCGCTCAGGCGCTCCATGATGTCCACATGGTAGGGCACCTCAAAATCAGGCACAACGGGTTCGCCATAGCGCTGCACCTCGACGTTCTCGCTGTCGTCCTTGCCGATGGGCACGGTGGGGTCGATGATGTTGGGGATGACCAGCATGCGCTTGCGAATCTCCGCTTGCAGCTCGTCCTCCTTGGCGGCAAGGCCCTCCAGTTCCGCCTTGCAGGCCGCGACCTTGTTCTTGGCGGCTTCGGCAGCCTCAGCAGCCTGCGCATCACCCTTCTTGGCCTTGCCCATCAGGCCGCCGATTTCCTTGGAGATCACCTTGATCTGGTTGCGCAGCGCGTCCGCCTGCTGGATGGCGGCGCGGTACTCCTTGTCCATGGCGATGACCTCATCCACCATGGGGAGCTTTGCGTCCTGGAACTTCTTGCGGATGTTTTCACGCACCACGTCGGGGTTGGTACGCAGCAGATTGATGTCGAGCATTGTTCTTCCTCCCTTTCTCCATGTAGCAAAAAAGCCCTCATCCCCTCAGGGACGAGAAGCTCGCGTTGCCACCCTACTTGCCTGCCCTTGGGGCAGGCCACCTTGATCGCGCTGTAAGGTGCGCACACCGCTGATTCCTCACCAGCCCCCTCCGGGAATGGAAAGCGCATCGCCGCCTGCTGCCTTGCACCCACCGGCAGCTCTCTGAAAGGCTGTGCGAAACGGGCCGGAGCCCTCGCCGTTTCCCGTCAAGCGGGGATATGAACAGAAGCTATTATACACCGCCTTCGCCAGGATTGCAAGAGGGCGCGCCAAGGTTTTCGTATTTCCGCCCACTTTTGCCCCGTGACGGCCACGAAAGAGGGGCTGTTCAATTCCTGCTTTCTATGCTATAATGGCACAAACCACGCAAGGAGTACCATGATGGACGCTCAGCATCTTCTTTCTGCCTGCCAGGGGGCGGGCATCGACTTTTTCACCGGTGTGCCGGATTCCCAGCTCAAGGGGCTGTGCGACACGCTCTATGCCACCTATGGCGTGAGCGGCAAGCATCACATCGTCGCCGCCAATGAAGGCAACGCCATCGGGCTGTGCGCCGGGCATTATTTGGCCACGGGCCGCCCCGCGCTGTGCTATATGCAGAATTCCGGCCTGGGCAACGCCGTCAACCCCATCGCCTCGCTGATGGATCAGCAGGTCTACGCCCTGCCCTGCCTGCTGGTGGTGGGCTGGCGCGGCGAGCCAGGCGTACACGACGAGCCCCAGCACGTCAAGCAGGGACAGATCACCCTCCGCCAGCTGGAATTGCTGGATGTACCTTATATGGTGCTGGACAAGGACATGTCCGACGCGGCGTTTGACGCAGCCTTCGCGCGCATCCGCGCCCACCTGGAGGCGGGGCGCACCGCCGCCATCGTGGTGAAGAAGGGCGCGCTGAGCTGCTCGGTGAAGCCGGTGTACGCCAACAGCCGTCAGCTATCCCGGGAGGAAGCTGCAAAGCAGATCCTGCGATCAGCCGGGGAAAGGGATGTGTTTGTTTCCACCACCGGCAAGCTGAGCCGCGAGCTGTTCGAGCTGCGGGAGGCTGCCGGACAGGGGCACGAAAGGGACTTCCTGACCGTGGGCAGCATGGGGCACGCCAGCATGATCGCCCTGGGGATTGCGCTGGAGGAGCCAGGCCGCCGCGTCTGGTGCCTGGACGGCGACGGCGCCGCGCTGATGCACCTGGGCGCCATGGCCGTCCTGGGGCAGCGCAGGCCCGTCAATCTCCTGCATGTGGTGATGAACAACGCCGCCCACGAAACCGTTGGCGGGATGCCCGTCTGCGAGGGTGCGCTGGATGTGTCCACCGTAGCCCGGGCTGTGGGCTACCAGCATGTGTTCCGCGCTTCGGACGGTCCTACCCTGGACGCAGTGCTGACGCAGGCCAAGGCTTGCGGAGGGCTTTCGCTGGTGGAGATCATGTGCGCGACGGGCGCCAGGGCTAATCTGGGCCGTCCCACGACCACGCCGCAGCAAAACCGAGACGCGCTGATGGCGTTTCTTCAGGAGAAACGGCTTGGTGGAGAAGCGCCTGCATGCGGGAAATGATTGTTTCTCCACCGAATCCGGCTGCATCGTGGTTCTTCGCGCACAGCGAGGCCCAATTCGGGCTGGCAGCACAGTTGATTGACATCGTGTAACAGGAGGTTATCCCATGTGTAACGATCAGGAAAAGAAGAAAAGGCCCTGCAAGCAGAATCAGGTACAAAAAGCGCTGACCGACACGGAGGCCAAGCAAGTCTGCGGCGGCGTGTCTGTACCTGGAGCATCCTCGTCCCAGCCGGGGGACGGCGTATATGTGCCTAAGTCCTCCTTCGTGATGGGTGGTGGCGTGATTGATGAGGAAAAGCAGGCAAACGACGGCGGTGTGTCCGTACCGATTACGCCCCCGTTCCATATGAATGGTGGCATGATTTAATTCGCATATCCTATTGAACAAGCTGATGAAACATTGTTTTTGACAAAGGAGCGGCTATGATCGCACTGCTGTTAAACTCCGGCCTCGGCTCCCGTATGGGCGACGAAACGAGGCTGCACCCCAAGTGCATGACGGAGATCGCCCCCCATGAGACCATCATTTCCTGGCAGGTGAAGCTGCTGGAGCGCGCCGGCATCCGCGAGGCGGTGGTCACCACCGGGCATCTTTGCGAGATGCTGGAGGATTATCTTCGCGCACTGGACACGCCCATCCGCTTTCACTTTGTTCACAACCCGCGCTACCGGGAAACCAACTACATTTACAGCATGTACCTGGCTCGAGAGCTGCTGCGCGGCCATCAGGTGCTGTCGCTGCACGGTGATCTGGTGATGCATCCCCAGGTGATGGCACGGCTGGCGGCATCCCCCGTGTCCGCCGTGACGGTAGACGCCACGCTGCAGCTGCCGGAAAAGGATTTCAAGGGCAGATTCGTTGGCGACCGCCTGAAAGAGGTCGGGGTGAACGTGTTCGGGCCGGACTGCGTGGCGCTTCAGCCCGCCTACCGCTTTCTGGCAGCGGATTTTGACCGCTGGATGCGTGAGATCGAGCGCTTCATCCAGGAGGGCAACGACCGCGTGTATGCGGAGAACGCCTTCAACGCCGCGTGGGAGGACATCCCGGTATACCCGCTCGACGTGCAGGGGCTGCTCTGCGCGGAGATCGACAACCAGGAGGACCGCGCCGCCGTATGCTCTCGCTTTGTAAATGAGGTATTGAAATGAAACAGGTCTACATCTGCTTTTCCACCGACATCATCCACAACGGCCACCTATCCATCCTGAAAAAGGCCGCTGCCCTGGGCGAGGTGACCGTCGGCATTTTGACGGACGAGGTGGTGGCCAGCTACAAGCATTTTCCGCTCATCCCCCTGGACGAGCGGATCGCCATGTTTGAAAGCCTCAAATATGTCAGCCGTGTCGTGGTGCAGGAAACGCTGGATTACACCGACGTATTGGAGCAGCTCCGGCCGGATATTGTCGTCCACGGGGATGACTGGCTGGTGGGCTATCAGGCGAATATCCGCGCCAAGGTCATTGCGACCCTCAAGGCCTGGGGCGGCGAGCTGGTCGAATTCCCCTACACCCACACCCCCACCGAGGAGACCCTTTCCAACCTGGACGCACTGCTGTCCCTGCCCGAGAGCCGCCGCAGCCGCCTGCGCAGGCTGCTGGGTTACAAGCCCTGCCTGAGCGTCTGCGAGGCCCACAACGGCATCACCGGCCTGATTGTGGAAAAGACTACCGTCGATACCCCCCGCGGGCGTAAGCAGTTCGACGCAATGTGGGTGTCCAGCCTGTGCGACTCCACCGCCAAGGGCAAGCCCGACATCGAGCTGGTAGACATGACCAGCCGTCTGAGCACCCTGGAGGAGATCATGGAGGTCACCACCAAGCCCATCATCCTGGATGGGGACACCGGAGGACAGATCGAGCACTTCATCTATAATGTGCAGACGCTGGAGCGCATGGGTGTCTCCGCCATCATCATCGAGGACAAGAAGGGGCTGAAGAAGAACAGCCTCTTCGGCACGGACGCGGGGCAGATGCAGGACTCCATCGAGGGCTTCTGCGCGAAGATCACCGCCGGCAAGAACGCCCAGAAAACCCGGGACTTCATGATTATCGCCCGCTGCGAGAGCCTGATCCTGGAGCAGGGACTGGAGGACGCCCTCGCTCGCTGCCACGCCTATGTGAAGGCCGGCGCGGATGGCGTGATGATCCACTCCAAGTCCAAAACCCCCGACGAGGTGTACGCCTTTTGCGACGCGTTCCGCCAGGTGGACGCCAAGACCCCCATCATCGCCGTGCCCACCACCTACAACAGCGAAACCGAGGAGCAGCTATCCGCCCACGGCATCAACGTGGTCATCCACGCCAACCATCTCATCCGCAGCGCCTTCCCGGCCATGCAGGCCACGGCCCGCTCCATCCTGGAAAACGGGCGCAGCAAGGAAGCTGACGCGCTGTGCATGAGCATCAAGGACATCCTGACGCTGCTGCCCAACAGATAATTCCATCCAGACAATTTTTCATCCAGTTCTCATCCAATTTTTCATACAAACGGGAAAAATACCCTTGCACGTTCAACCAAATTTTGATATACTGTGATCAATAACATTCCACCTATCCAAACGGATTCAACGAAAAGAGGCTTTTGATGGTATTCTTGTTTCAGCTGTCGCCACATGCGAATATCAGGTACCGCGAAGCACAGGTGAAGCTCGGTCAAAGTGAGCTTGCCTGTCTTTTGCTGGGCCTGGGGATGCACGCCGAGGTCACGCCCTGCACTGTGGGCGGCGTGCCATTTTTACGTTTTGAAGCCGATGCGCTGACCGACCAACAGCTATCCGCGCTGTCGATGCATTCAGCCGCACTGATGATCTGCGAGGAACAAAACGGATTGCTGCGCCCCCTGGAGAAGGTCAGCCATGCCTATCTGCCGGAGGATTTGGCGGAGGTGCTCAAATACAAGGGCAAGACCAGCGCCGTGTTCACCCGCATGATGATGAACTGCGCGCTCTCCGCCAGCGATTTCTTCGGCAAGGATGAGGTGCTGACCGTCCTTGACCCCATGTGCGGGCGCGGCACAACCTGCTTTGTGGCCTTGCAGCAGGGCATGAACGCCGCGGGCGTCGACATCGACAACCGCGACCTGAAGGAATGTGTCACCTATTTTGAGCGCTATCTGCAATACCACCGGATGAAGCACAAGCTGGATCAGAGCAGCCGCACGGTGCGCAAGCACGCGGTGCCCACCGCGGTGTATACCATCGCGGACACGAAGGAGCACTACCGAGCGGGCGATACCCGCACGCTGTCCCTGTACCTGGGCGACACCGGCTGGACCGGCGAGCTGTGCAGGAAAAGCCCCGCTCACCTGCTGGTGGCCGATCTGCCCTATGGCGTGCAGCACGCCCCTCAGGACGGCAAGCGCACGGAGAGCTTCATCCAGGTGATGAAGCGCGCCCTGCCCCAGTGGCGCAACGCGGTGCGAAAGGGCGGCGCGGTGGCGCTGAGCTTCAACACGCTGACCCTTAAAAAGCCGGACCTGGTGCAGCTGCTATCCGAGGCAGGCTTCACCCCGCTGACCCAAGCGCCCTATGATGATTTCCAGCACTTTGTGGAGCAGGCCGTCACCCGGGATTTCGTGGTGGCCCGCAAGGACTGACAAGGAGGCGACCGACCATGAACGAGATCAATTTCAGTGAGCTGACCGTGCTTGAGCTGCGCAAAGTCGCCAAGGAGATGCAGGTGCCGCTGGGCGCGGGCATCACCAAGCAGGGGATCATTGACAAGCTGACGGCTGCCCGGGCATCGCAGCAAAGCCAGCCCGCGCCAGAGCAAGCCACGCTCCCCCTGGAAGCCCTTGCCCAACAGGCCCAGGACGACTCCCCTGCCATCGCGGAGGACACGGAGGAGGCCCCCTTGGATGCCCCCGACGCACCGGTTGAGGAGAAGGAAGAGAAGCAAAGCCCCGACAGCGCCCCCGCAGAGGAAGCCGCGCCGAGCCAGCCTCAGTTCAAGCAGGCCTATGTCGCGCCCCAACGCTTCAACAACCGCCCCGCCTTCAAAACGCCGTCTTACAACCGCCCCGGCGCACCCCGTACCTCCGCAGGGATGGAGCCCCCGCGCACCCAGACGACCCGCCCCACGGGCTTCCAGTCCCGGTTCGGCCCGGCGGCGCAATCATCCCCCGCGCCCCAGCACGAGCCCTTCCGCGACGAGGAGCGCATCCATCAGGAGGCGACGCGTCCCTCCTTCGGCCCGAGTCGCACATCGGTGAGCGAGCCGCCCCGCCCCGCACAGCGCCCGGTGTATGACAGCCCTCGCCAGGTTGCCTATGAGCAGCCCCGGCCCGCCTATGAGCCCTCCTACCGCGCGCCCCAGCAGGGATACGAGCAGCGAGGCGCCTACCCGCCCCGCCAGGGCAGCCAGGAGGCTGCGCCCTTCACCGTCAACCCCAGTGCCAACGAGATCGCCCAGGTCGTCGAGTGCCCCGAAATCACCGGCGTGCTGGAGCTGCTGCCCGATGGCTACGGCTTCCTGCGGAGCGAGCAGATGATCGCCACCAGCCGCGACGTGTATGTGGCCGCCGCGCCCATCCGCCGCTTTGGGCTGCGCTCCGGCGACGTGATCAAGGGCAAGGTGCGTCTCCAGCGGGAGGGCGACAAGTACGCCGCGCTGCTGACCGTCAGCCAGGTGAACGGCATGGCGCCCGAAGCCGCCGTCAACCGCCCCAACTTCGACACGCTCACGCCCATCTACCCCACCCGCCGCATCCAGATGGAATGCAAGGAAGGCCCGCAAACCGCCCTGCGCCTGATGGATCTGGTGACCCCCATCGGCTTTGGCCAGCGGGGGCTCATCCAGTGCAGCCCCAACACCGGCAAGACCCGGCTGCTGACCCAGCTGGCCAACGTTATCACCGCCAACCACCCCACGGCGGACGTGATGCTGCTGCTCTTCAACGAAACACCGGAGAACGTGACGGTCATCCGTGAATCCGTGAAGTGCCAGGTGGTGGCCTCCACCTTCGACATGGCGCCGGAGAACCATCTGCGCCTGGCTGACCTGGTGATTGAACGCGCCGAGCGCCTGGTGGAAATGAAGCGCGACGTGGTGGTGCTGGTGGACAGCCTGACCACGCTCATCCACGTTATTTCTACCGCCGCGATGCAAGCCGGACGCGCCGTCCCGGGCATGATCAGCCCCCAGAGTTTGCAAAAGGCCAAGCGGCTCTTCGGCGCGGCGCGGTGCATCCGTGAGGGCGGCTCGCTGACGGTAATCGCCACCATGAACACAGAAAGCGGCACGAAGGCCGACGACAGCGTGGTCAACGACTTCCGCGGCGCGGCGAACATGGAGCTGGTGCTCGATCAGGCGCTGGCCCGGGCCGGGGTGTATCCGCCCTTTGAGCTGAGCCGCTGCGGCACCCGCCACGCCGAGGCCATCCTCTCCCCCGAGCACATCGAGGGGCTGAAGCTCCTGCGCTCCATGCTGGGACGGATGCCCGCGGAAAACGCCCTGCGCGAGGTGACCTCCATGCTGGACAAGACCGCCACCAACCAGGAGCTGCTCTCCCGCATCAAGGTGTGGGCAGACTCCATGAAGGGGTAACGGAGGACAATCGGATGAAATTCTTGTCCGATTTCCTGCCCGGAAGCAAAAAATCCCCTTGCATTTCCCGTTTGAATGTGTTACAATAATCCTCGCGGCTATATGAGTCGATCATTGCATACGCGAAAGAGGTGAAATCGCAATGAAGGAAAAGATCCATCCCAACTACGGCAAGTGCATCGTTCGCTGCGTGTGCGGTGAGACGTTTGAGACCGGTTCTACCAAG
>JAQXLU010000147.1 GCA_029012285.1 Clostridiales bacterium
ATACAACTCACCTTTCTTTTCGCAATAGGCCTGAACATCCTTATTGTAACAGAAAGGTGAGTCTTTGTATAACTTCTTGGCTTCCACCCGCATAGCGGGTGGTTTTCTGTTTCGCTTCGCTCAACTGTCTAAAGACACTAATCAATCAAGCGGCAGGGATGATGAACTCCCTGCCGCCTTGCCTGTGGCCGCAAATGCACCATCGCGGTTCCTATTTCCCCCACCATGCCCTCGCCCGTGTGGGTGTTGACGCAGAACACGTCCCAGGCATCATTCATTGGGCGCGCTTGGGCCAGGGATTCCTCCTTGTTTGGGCAAAGGTCTGCTTCGGTGAGGATAATAACCGGCTGGCAGCCGCCCTGAATGGAGGTGGCCGCAAGCCTTGCAACGCGGTTGATGCTGAAATCCTCCCTGAGCGACGTGATGATCAAGAGGTAATCCAAATCGGCAACCATGGGCTGCTCCCGCAGCGTTTTGACATCGCCGTCAGCATGCCCGCCATTGTCCGGATGGCACAGGTAGCTTGACCTCTCCATGACCTCGTGGATGATCGCCTCGCCCTCAGTGACCTCTTGCACATTCACATAGTCCCGATCACCGGGTAAACGCCCTTGTGCCGGAGCTTTCCCGCGAGCGTCGCTGAGGCCTCCCGACCACCCAGGCTGACGGTGTACTGTCCTCTGTTCACTCGGATGATCCTTGCCTTGACAAGATTCAAATGGGCCATTCTCCTCTCGTATTGGTCATCAAGCGTCTTGCGCCGACAGTAAATCAAGCGCAAGCTGCGCCAGGCGCATCGCGCCGGTATCGCTCAGGTGCGTGTTGTCCTGCACGCCGTCCGGGTAGTTGGGATGGCCCTTCTCCTGCCAGTTGAAGAGGGCCTTCGACCCCTCCGCCCCCAGGGAAGCAAGCAGCGCTTCCGTCGCCTTTTCCATGTCCAGCAGACGCACGTTCCGGTGCGTGGCCAGATTGCGCATGGCAGCGGGGTAGTCCCCGTGGGTGTGCTTGAGGCAGCCATTTTCGTCAAAGTGCCGCCTGGCGATAGGCGTGAGCAGGATTGGCTCCGCCCCCTGCGCGCGGGCCGCGTCGATGTACATGCCCAGGTATTCGGGATAGGTCACCCAGGGCTGGGTGGCACGCTCGATGTCCTCCTTCTCGTCATTGTGGCCGAATTGAATGAAAAGCTTGTCCCCCTTGCGCAGGCAGAGCTCGACAAAGCCCAGCCGCTTTTCCGCCACAAAGGACTTGCTCGACCTGCCGCAGACGGCGCAGTTCTCCACAAACGCATCATCCACCAGATCCTTGAGCGCCTGACCCCAGCCGGTCATGGGCGCAAAGCACGGCGCATAGTCCGCCATGGTGGAATCCCCGCAGAGGAACCAGGTCGGCGTGCGCCTTTGCGGATTCCACCCGTCATACCCACCGATCACGTTGCGGATGGTATAGCGCGCCGCGTCCTCCGCCGTCAGCCGCCTTTGGCTCGGGTGCCTGGTGGATTGATCCGCCCGCGCGCCGGTGGTGGCGTATTCGCCGCAGCGCTCCGTCACCGAGGCGCCGCCCTGCCAGTCCTGGAACCCCTCGGGGCTGACGTGCTCGTCCATGTCGCAATGCAGGAACACCGTGTGCGCCCAAGCCCGCCACGGACGGCCCAGATACCCCTGCCCCGCCTCGCATTCACCGCTCAGGCGGCAGCGGTGGAACACCAGACCGAACGGCGCTTGCTCCGGCGTGTTTGCGGCGGTATAGTAGCCGCCCCGCCGGTTCATGAACAGCGTGCAGCGCTCAAACCAGCAGGTGTACGGGCCGAAGATGAAGTCCACGTCGCCCTGGATGAAGCAGTCCTCAAAATACTGGCGGCCAATCACCGCCGGGCAATCCCCCACGGAGGGCACGCCCTCGGGCACCAGGCGGGGCAGCGCAGCGCGCGCCACCTTGGGCATCGTCGGCCCGCAAAAGAGCGTATCCTGATGGGCGATCATGCGGACATTGCGCCACACGCCCCGGTCGCCGGCGGCATACACCGCCACGGCCTGGCCGACCGCATCCCCATCGCCTGCGTCGTTGCGAATGGTCAGGTTCTCGACCTCCACATTGCGGCCCGTCACCAGGAAGGTGGCGCTGAGGAAGGTGCCCTGGGGCTGGCCCGCCTCGTTCAAATCCTTCGCGCAAGCGGAGGCGGTGATGACCGTCCTGTCCCGCGCCTCACCGATGATGCGCACATTGTCCTTGTTGACGATCACCCGCTCCTGATATTCATCCATGCGCATAAGCAGGATGGTGAGATGGCGGCTGGACTGAGGAATGGCGTCGATGGCGGCCTGGATGGAGGTGAAATCCCCCGAGCCGTCCTTGGCGATGATGTACATAAACAGTCTCCTTCCATGAACGATCGGCATCGCGTGGTCTCATTATAGCACGAATCGCCACCCACGCGGAAGTCCTCTTTTGAAATAATATGAAAGGAGCTGCCCCCATGACCGCATCATGAGGGACAGCCCCTGCTTTCCTTTGATGAGGGCGGATTCGCCCATCAATATTTGGCATACCGATCCGTCGCGGAGGTCTGCACAAAATCCTTCACCAGGCTTTCCTGGCCACCGTTTGCAAGGAAATCGTCAATGGCAGCCATCAGCTGGTCATGGAATTCCTCCAGGCACAACCCGTTTTCCATGATGTAGGCAGCTGCCTCCTTGCCCACATAGCGCAGATGCCAGGGCTCGTAGTTGATCTTCGTGATGTCCTCCTTATCCTTGGGGTAACGGAGGATGAAGCCGAACTCCGCGCAATGCTCGGCCATCCACTGGGTTTCGGGCTCCTTAGCCATGTTGGAATTCATGCCGCCGCTCGTCCACTTTTTCGGCACCACATCGCAACCCAGGCCCGTCTGATGGTCGCTCGCGCCGGGCTTGGTGACCCAGCCGTCGTCATAGCCGTACTTCTTGATGCGGTTCTCGTACATGGTCGCCTGCTTGGAGTAGGAACGGTAGCCGCTCTTGAGGTAGAGCTCGTGTCCCTCGGCACGGGCGGCGTCGCACAGGGCGACCAGGGCTGAAGCGCACTCCTGGCGCAGCTGCCAGGTGGCGTCCACCATCCGCACGCCGCCGCTTGTGTTGTTGCCCTGCTTGTCCAGCTTGAGGGCCTTCATCTTCACCAGGTCGTCGGGCACATAGTCCTTTGCCAGGAACATGCTCTTGTTGACCAGCATCACCAGATCGGGCTCCATATCCATCAGATCCACGGGGAACTTCCATTCCACCGCGTTGTAGGCGACATTTGCTTCCCCGCTCAGCTCCCAAAAGGACCATTCGTCCTCCTCTTCCTCCTCCGCCAGGGCGGGCAGCATCAGCATCAGCGCCAGCAGAAGGGGCAGCAGTTGCTTCCTGTTCATTCTTACTCGACTCCTATCACAATGTCCATCAGCGCAGCCTGGCGCAAGAGGATCAGATACTCCTCCAAGGGCATCTGATTTTGATAGATACGCGCCGCGTGCTCCTTGCCCACATAGCGGAAATGCCATTCCTCGGTCTTGTAGCCCGTCACGTCCTCCCAGCCCGTCTGATAGCGCAGAATGAAGCCGTATTTCCAGCAGTTCTCCGTGCACCACGCGCCTGCCTTCGACTGGGGGAACTTGTCGCTCGTGCCCTGGTACTCGTCCCAGCCAATATCCATCGCCAGGCCCAGCTGATGCTCGGACGCACCCGGACGGGCCACATAATTGTCCGCCTTTTTCTGGGAGCCGACCTTCTCCAGCTTGCGCTGGTAGATGCTGTTCTGGGTATAATAGCTGCGGTAGCCGCTGACGGTGTACAATTCCTTGCCGGTCGCCGCCTTGCAGTCCGCAAAGAGCTGCTCCAGGGCCGTCGCCGCCTCATCGCGCATTTCGCGCACCTTGCCCTTCACGCTCGCCTCGCGCACATCGGGCACATAGGCGGAGCTGACCCGCCACTGGCGGTTGGCCAAAAAGAGCAGATTGTCCACATCGTTATGCGGGGCCGCCGCGTTCAGGGAAGAGGAAACCATCACCGTACCTGCCATCGCCAGGGACAGCAGCTGCTCCAGCAGACTTGCCATACGCATCCTCCAAATCATTTCTTCCACCTTATTATAACGGATTTTTTCGCGAAAACAAGGCAGCAAACTGTAAATTTTTTATGATTGCCCGCCGCCGACAATGCGCACAATACCCCGCGAGGAGGTGAAACCACATGAAGCGAACCCTATTGACCCTTTCTGCGCTCATCCTGAGCGTGATGCTTGGCGGATGCACGTCCGCCTCGGACATGACCACCGCGACCCAGCAGCCGACCTCCACCGCCACCGTCACCGCATCCCCTGACGCGAACACCGTGCTCCCCGGGACGACCAACGGTATGGATGGCATGGCGGGTGATAACGGCACGGACGGCACCTTGCCGTCCTCCACGGTCATCCCCGAATCCACCGGCGTAACCAGCATGGACAAGGCCCGGCGCGCCATCGAGCAGATCGAGGACGAGCTGGAACGGCTCAGCGAGGTGGAGGACGCGGAGGTCGTGATCGCGGGGAACAAAGCCGCCGTGGGGCTGACATTCGACGACCAGTACCGGGCGGGACTGGACGAGCGGCTGCGCAAGATCGTCAAGGAGCGCATTGACGGCGTGATCTCCGGCATATCGACGGTGGCCATCACGGCGGACGAGGGCGTGACGGCGGCCATCGAATCCCTGGGCAACCGGCTGGACACTATGTCCGACATGACCACCCTGCAGAGTGACCTGGACGCCATCATCAAAAAGATTCAGGGCATGAATGCATAATCCCGCGTATCCCATCGTAGAATGACGACGTCCCCAGGCTGCGTCCGCACGCGGACGCAGCGTTTTTTGCTAAGGCTGCCCCTCCGCCATGCAGGATGCCTCCTTATCCCGCGCAGGCCCGGCGTCACACCGTCCGGCAGCGTGTGCGGCTGCGCCTCCTGCGCGCGGATGATCAGCGGGACACATCGCTTTGGAGCGCTGACGGTGTGGCGCTCCTCTTTTCGTGGAAATCCCACCTGTCCTTTCCCCGGTATACATCCATTCCCAGTGTATCGGAGGGCCTCCTGTGCAAAATACCTATCGAGAACAGCAATAGGAGGTGAGAAGCATGAACAATCAGAAGGGCAAGTCCCAGATGGTCCCGGAAGCCCGCGGCGCGCTGGAGAACATGAAGTATGAGATCGCCCGCGAGCTGGGTGTGGACTATCAGCAGGCCTACAAGGGCAACCTGTCCGCCCGGGAGAACGGCTATGTGGGCGGCTACATGGTCAAACGCCTGATCGAACAGGCCGAGCGCGGCATGGCTGGCAAGTAAGCCGGCCCCTGCTTCCCATCAGCCCGCTGCATCCGGGTGGATTTCTCCGCTGGCTGCGCGGGCAGCTTCAAGGAACAAGGAGGAAAGCCCATGTATAGCAACATCAACGCCAACCAGACGCCCATGCAGCAGCAGCAAAACCAGTTCCAGCAGGGCAGCGCTTCTGGCAACAGCAACCAGAACCGCATCGAGGTACCCGAGGCCCGTCAGGCCCTGGACAACATGAAGTACGAGATCGCCGGTGAGCTGGGCATCAACCTGAAGAAGGGCTACAACGGCGATTTGCCCTCCCGTCAGGCCGGGTATATCGGCGGGTACATGGTCAACCTACTGTGACCAGAAGAACTTTGTTTTGGGCGTCCGCGATGCCGCGCTGCCGCCGTATACTCCTTCATCAGCTCCGTCCCATCCGCAAGATGGAAATCCAACTGGATGGTGTCACCCCTTGTGGTGACATCAATTCGTTGAATGACAGCATCCACCAGCGCCGGGGTGATGTCCTCGGGTGTTTCCAGCTTGTCAAAGGCATCAAAAGCCACCTGTATGGTTTGCAGCCGCTTGTGAATATCCACAGCTTTATCCTGCTTTTCCCGCAAAGACTGAATCAAGGCGTTCTGCTGCTCCATCTGATAGCTGCACTCACGGATCATCCCGCCAAAGTCCTCATCAGACAAGACGCCGGATACATTCAGATCCAGCAGCTTTTCCCGACGCGCCTTGAGCCTGTCGATAGCCTCCTGCGCTCTCTCAATCTCATTTGCAACGGATGTTCTGGGCTGCAGCTGCTCAAGGGTTTGCAGAATTCGCTTCGCCATATCTTCCTTAGATTGATGAAAGCCCTTGAACAGCGTGAACAGGATATCCTTCATTTCCGATTCCCAGATATACTTGGAGGGGCAGGTATGCGTCCCTCGCTTTTTCTTGCCACTACATACCCAGGAGCTGTTGGGCTTGCTGCTATGGTAGGCCGTGGACGTCTGCCGGTGATACAGTGCACCACAGTGTGTACAATACATCTTGCATGAGAGCAGATTGGCATGGGTGTATTGTCCACGATGGCGCTTCACATCCGCACTGCGCTTGGCCAGGATCTCATTGGCTTTTGCCCAGGTTTCTTCCGTCACAAGCGCGGGGATATTCTCATCAGGATGCATAATCCACTCTTCCTCCGGCAGCTTGATCTGCCTTTGGTCAAAAGGATCAGCAACCGTTGTCTTGCCGCCACAGAACCATCCCTTGTACTTGGGGTTGCGAATCACCTGCGCCATCGCTGCATGATTGATTCGTCCGCCCTGCGTATTGCGGTAGCCCTTTTCATAGAAGAGCCTTTCCAGCTGATTCAGGCTGTAATTCCCCGTAGCGAAGGTTTCAAACAGATCACGGACAAACACCGCTTCCTTCTCATTGACAACCAACCGCTTGTCCACATAGTCATAGCCGTAGATACGGCTATTCCCGAAAACGCGCCCCTTCTTGATGGCCTCCCGGGAACCGAATTTTACGCGGGAGGAAATCTTCCGGCTCTCATCCTGCGCAATGCCTGACATGATGGTCAGCCGCAATTCACTGTCCGGGTCAAGGGTATTGATGCCGTCGTTCATGAAGTATACGCCCACACCATAGCGCAACAAGTCGCGGGTATAGGTCAGGCTGTCCACCGTATTGCGGGCAAAACGGCTGACCTCCTTGGTGAGGATCAAATCAAACCTACCATCCTTGGCAGCCTGAATCATCTCCAGAAAATGCTCGCGCTTGGCAACACTGGTGCCAGAAATCCCTTCGTCAATGTATCCAGGCACGAAGGTCCACTTGCGAACTTCCTTGATCTTATTTGTGAAATAGGCTTCCTGATTCTCCAACGAGTTCAGCTGCTCATCTTTATCAGTGGACACACGCGCATAAAAGGTCACGCGCAGCGGCAGATCGTAGATCGTACCGTACTTCAGTTGTTCTCTGATCTTGCGGGCTTCCATAAACGTCTCCTCCCGGCTTTCCAGCACCGTGGACAGCCATTGATGAAGGGGTAATCCCCAACACCCCATTCAGGGCTTTTCTATTCTATACGGATGCGTTTACAGCGTCAATCGTGTCGGCAGACATTCCCATTTTCCTTATCCTTTATCAAATCTATCTCCAACCTGTTCACAGTCAGCAATCCACGGTATTCCTCTTTGCTGATATAGCCCTCCCGCAAAAGCCGGTTCGCATAGTATCTGAAGAAAAACTCGTCAATGCTGGACATCGTTTCCTCCTTACATAGTCATTCCTTCATTAGATATTCTTTCTCAATCCAATCACGATATACACTATGCCGTGAACAGGCTGGAAACCGGCTAGCTTCCATCATAGCCCCATCAGCACCGCTGTCCACCCGGACTGGCGTATGCCACAGGAACTCCCCGTCAGTCATCGCGGGGTCGTGAGAAAGTATCATTATACCCATGCATCCTCATCGCGCCCTGATTGCCACATCAGGGTCTATGGATCACGTTGATCGCTCCGACCTTGCCATCTTCGCGCCGCTCCATAAGTCGCTTCTCTACATGGGGACGTCCTGAACACGCGATTCACTTGCCAAGGTGCAATCATGATCTTTCTGCTCAGAACGCCTGCTGTACAGGACTGTACATACTTCACGTTTCCAGGAACAATAGATCATTGGGGCGCGAACTGAAGCAGAATGCTGTTCAGAACAATCCGGTCTTCCTGGGTGAGGTGCGGCTCGATTCTTCGCAACAGCTTGATCTGCCTGATGCTCAGGTATCTCTCTGTTGGTTTGAACCAGTCAGATACCTTAACACCGCCCCGGCATCCCCGAACGGTTTCCACCGGATAGGAAAGCGTCAGGAGCATGATGTCGCGCAGAATCGTTCGTTCACTGACGGCAAATTCTGCTGCCAAATGCGGAACAGTATCATATCGCCGCGTAATGATCGCTGCATAGATCGCAGTTCTCCTTTCCGTCGGATTCAGCCATGCTCACCCCTTCCTGTTCGGGATAGCAAAAGCATAGCAAAAATACCTGACAGCTTGTGTCATGATTCCAAAAGTTTTTATGAGAAATTTGCAGTTTGTCATATTGTAAGCAATGCATCTCCTGTGTGTGCCAGCGAATCAGTTATTATTACACAACAAAAAGCCCGTCGAGAGTATGCTCTCGCAACGGGCTTCTGTACAGTTGTGTGCAATCTGCTTTAGAAGGTTCTGGAATTGGAGTAGCGAGAAATCGCGTAGCCATCTGCATCAACGGTAAAGCCCACACGGAAGGTGCCGGTGCC
>JAQXLU010000148.1 GCA_029012285.1 Clostridiales bacterium
GGAGCTGTACCCAGGCATCGCCAAGCGCTTCAACACCAGCGCCAGCAAGGTGGAGCGCGCCATCCGCCACGCCATCGAGGTGGCCTGGAGCCGTGGCCGCATCGACACGCTGAACAAGGCCTTCGGCTGCCGCGTGGCCACCAAGGAGGACAAGCCTACCAACGGCGAGTTCATCGCGATGATCGCTGATAAGCTGGCCCTGGAGCAGCGCAGCGCATAAGGAGGATCCGGCGGCGCTGCGAGCGTAGCGCAAAGAATGGCCGGGAAGCAAGGGCCGCTGCGGTTCTCCAGCAGAACCTCGGCGGCCCTTGCGCATGGGCGTCAGGCTTCAGCATAAACGGCATGAGATTTTCGTTGATTTTCGCTCGCTGCGCCTCCGCCGGTTTTGATGGCAAAACGCAAGTAAAAACAAGCCGATGAAGCCCCCAAATAGCTGCATATTTGGCCGATCTGGTCGCTATTTCCATATAAATAAACAGCACGAAAAGGAACGAAAACGTTGTAGAATGTGGCATGATAACGTTACCAAATACCGCTGGATTTGTGTGAATTGGAGGAAATAGTGCAAAAAAAACCATAATTGCCCCTTGATTTTTGTGTGAGAATCGTGTATACTACACACAGAACGAAATCGGTTTAGCATCTTCCGTACCGCTGACCGGCATCCGAATGGCCGGGTGCGTTCCGGTTTCGTCCAGGAACATCGTTCAGAACAGTGCTACGGCGCTGCGAATGAAGCTGCGGGTGACCGCAAATTTAACAAGGAGGACATCCTACCATGAAGAAACTCGTATCCCTTCTGCTGGCTGTGCTGATGCTGGTATCCATCAGTGCCGCGTTCGCCGAGTAAAAGGTCGCGCCCGTTGTGGCTGCTACCGAGCTGGCCTACAAGGGCGAGCTGGAACTGATGCACTTCTCCACCTCTGAGGAGTCTCAGGGCAACGGCGGCTCCGACGGCCTGCGCTCCGTCATCGCTGCCTGGGAAAAGGCTCATCCCGACATCAAGCTGAACCAGAACGTGCTGGCCAACGCTGAGTACAAGACCCAGATCGCGACCCTGGCCAGCGCCAACGATCTGCCTGATGTGTTCCTGCTCCAGGGCATGAACACCATCGCTTGGGCGAAGAACGAGCAGGTGCTGGACTTGACCGACATCATCGCCGCTTCTCCCTACGCTGATGCGTACAACAAGGCGTTCTTCGCGCCCTTCACCACCCCCGACGGCAAGATCTACGGTCTGCCCGTCCTGACCGGCGGCACCTGCACCGTGGTGATCTACGACAAGGCCATGTGGAAGGAAGCTGGCTTCGATGCTTTCCCCACCACCTGGGCTGAGGTCGAAAAGGCTGCTGAATACTTCGAGTCCAAGGGCATCGACACCATCGCCTTCGGCAATGGCGGCCAGTGGCAGATGAACTCCTGCTTCGTG
The DNA here is from genome assembly GCA_029012285.1 of Clostridiales bacterium. GTDB lineage: Bacteria > Bacillota > Clostridia > Christensenellales > Aristaeellaceae > UBA11524. The sequence continues at coordinate 1,430 of JAQXLU010000148.1, forward strand.
TCCACCCTGGGCAACCGCTACACCGGTCCGGAATGGTTCGCTTCCCTGATCGCCAAGACCGGCGCGAAGTTCACCGACGAGGCCTTCGTTGCTGCTCTGGCTGAGACCCAGCGTCTGTTCACCCAGACCAAGATCTTCAACGAGGACTTCAACGCTGTGACCAACGAGGATGCCCGCGAGTACTACATCGCCGGCGAGGCTGCTGCTTTCATCGGCGGCAACTGGGACGAAGCCTACATCTGGGCTACCCTGAATGCCGACAATCAGGAGAAGTTCGCCAACATTGGCTTCGCCGTGCTGCCCCAGCCCGCTGACGCCACCAAGGCCCCCACTTCCCAGAACATCGGCCTGGGCTACGCCGTGGCCATCAACCCCAAGGTTGCTGAGAACCCCGAGAAGCTGGCTGCTGCCATCGACCTGGCCTACGAGCTGACCGGCCCCGCCTTCTCCGGCTATGTGGCCAAGTACTACGCGCTGGGCGGCCTGACCAAGGTTGCTGATGTTGACCTGTCTGCCTTCGATTCCGTCACCCAGGATTTCTACATGTGGTCCTATGTTGACACCGAGACCTGCGAAATCTACGACTCCTACATCAACGGCGCTGTCTGGTCCGTGCTGAACACCGGCATGCAGGCCATGTGCAACGGCGAAAAGACGCCTCAGGAAGTCGCTGATGAGACCCAGGCTGCTTACGAGGCCAACTACTAATCCATACGGGATTATCCCTGGCAGTTTGTTTGCTGAGTAAGGGCTGCTCTGCTTGCTTTGGCAGGCAGAGCAGCTTTTCTTCTTGCAGGCTGTCAAGGCCATATGCCAAGGGGGAAGTACGATGCTTGATGTGATCAAGCCAAAGAAAAGCGTCATTTATCTATACCTGTTGATACCTGTTGCCGCGTTTGTTTTCACTGTCTTTGTCCCGCTGGTGGCTGCGCTTTTTTACAGCTTCTTTGAGTGGAAGAACGGCCCGGTCAAGACCTTCAACGGCCTGGCGAACTACCGGCAGCTGATTGCGGACGCGACGTTCTGGAAGGCCTTTGGCAATAACATCTATCTGGTGGTTGCCTGCCTGATCGGTCAGATCGGTATTGCGTTCCTGCTGGTGCTGCTGGTCAATGCCAAGACGACGAAGCTCAAGGGCGTTCATCGCACGTTCGGCTTCTTCCCCAGCACCATTTCGGCTGTGTGTATCGGCATGATCTGGACGATGGTGTACCATAACAAGTACGGTATCCTGAACTGGCTCCTGCGCGCCATCGGCTGCGGAGGCCTGACCCAGGTGTGGCTGAACAACACCGAGCATATCATGCTCATCGTGTCCATTCCGCTGATCTGGCAGTACATCGGCTACTACATGGTGATCATCTTCTCCGCCATTGCTGGCATCGACAGCGAAATCTTCGAGTCCGCTAACATCGACGGGGCGAACGCCTGGCAGACCGCCATGCACATCACGCTGCCGTTGATCAAGAACACCATGCTGGTGTGTATCACCCTGTGCGTGGCGGGCAACATGAAGGCCTTTGACAACATCTACACCATGACAAAGGGCGGACCGGGCACGGCCTCCATGGTTATGGCGATGTACGGCTACAAGATCTCCTTTGAGCAATTCAACCTTGGTTATGGCTCGACCATCTCTGTGGCGATCTTTGTGCTGTCCCTGCTGGTCATCGGCGGCTCCCAGTGGCTGGTGAAGCGGGTCACGGCGCGGGTGGAGGTGTAATGCGATGAAGATGAACGCAAGAACCATCTCCCGTGTGCTGACCTGGCTTGGCGCGGCGCTGGTTGTCATCGCGCTGCTTTCCGCTCTGGCCGGTTCCTTTGAAGGCTACAAGACCATGGTGGAATCCTTCCAGGCGGTGGACGCCGAAACCGGCAAGGCCCTGATCAGCCCGAACTTCCTGCAGAGCGCGCTGATGGCGCTGGTGTCCGTCAGCGGCTATCTGCTGCTGGCCGGTCTGGTGGCCTTTGCTGTGGCCACGCTTTGCCACCTGGGCATCAAGGAGGGCAGCATCAGCATTTTCAACAACTCCGTGCTGTGCGTGTTCTCCGCCAGCTGCATTTTCCCTCTGGTGTGGATGTTCTACTCCTCCCTGAAGGAAAAGCGCACATTCAACGCGGACATCATGGGTCTGCCCACGCAGCCGACGCTGATCAACTATGAGCGCATCCTCACCAACAAGGACTACCACCTGGCGGAATCCATGTGGAATTCCGTGCGGACGACGGCGCTGTCCATCTTCCTGATCGTGCTGTTTTCCTTCATCGTGGGCTACATTCTCTCCCGCGTGAAGTTCAAGGGCAATCGGGTGCTGTATGTGATGTTCCTCATGGGCATGCTGATCCCGATTCACTCCTTGCTGGTGCCCATCTACGTCGTGTTCAAGGACTGCGGCATCAACGACAAGTGGTACACGCTGCTGCTGCCCTATGTATCCTTCGGATTGCCGATGGGCATCTTCCTGGTGGAGGGCTACGTCAAGAGCATCCCGATTTCCCTGGAGGAGGCGGCGGCCATCGACGGTTCTAGCTTCTCCAAGACCCTGTGGCAGATCATCCTGCCCATCTGCAAGCCGATCCTGATCACGGTGGCCATCATCCAGGTGTTCAGCTGCTGGAACGAGTTCTCCTTTGCCCTGGTGCTGATGAAATCCGTGAACCTGCAAACGGTGCCCCTGGCGCTGACTCAGTTCAAGGGTCAGTTCGCTTCGGACTACCCCAAGCAGATGGCAGCCATGCTGTTGACCATGTCACCCATTGTGATTTTGTACTTTGTGTTCAGCAAGCACATCATCAAGGGCATGGTGGCTGGCGCTGTCAAGGGCTAAACGCTGCACAGATCCTGTCCATGCGGCTCCCGCGGGGGAGCCGCTTTTGCTGTGGATGGTTCTGCCCAAAGACGAATGATCCCCCTGAAAAAACAACAAATGTACAGGCAACTATCTTGATTCTCGGTGGGGCTTTGCGTATAATAGGAGCATCCTTTTTGCCGGGGAACCGCCCCGGCTACCTACATTAAGGAGGTAACCGTGATGAAGATTCGTAAGCTGTTCGCCGCCGTGCTGGCGCTGTGCTGCATGGTGAGCATGTGCTCCTTTGCCGCTGCTGAGGATGCTCTGAAGATCGCTGTGATTGGCCCGATGACCGGCGGCGCTGCCGTGTATGGCAATGCTGTGGCCAATGGCGCGAAGATCGCTGTGGATGAGATCAACGCCCTGGGCGGCATGCAGATCGTGCTGGACGTGCAGGACGACGAGGCTGACCCCGAGAAGGGCATCAACGCCTACAACGCCGTGCTGGACAATGGCGCGCAGATGATCCTGGGCACTGTGACCACCGCGCCCTGCCTGGCTGTTTCCGCCCAGGCCTTTGAGGATCGCGTGTTCATGCTGACCCCCTCCGCTTCCTCTGCGGACGTGACTGCCAATAAGGACAACGCCTACCAGGTCTGCTTCACCGACCCCGGCCAGGGCGTCGCCGCGGCGGACATGATCGTTGCCAAGAACATGGGCACCAAGGTTGGCATCATCTACAACAACGCCGATCCCTACTCCACTGGTATCTACCAGGCCTTCGTCGCTCGCGCGGCTGAATTGAACCTGGAAGTCGTCGCCACCAGCACCTTCTCCTCCGACGACAACGCGGACTTCTCCGTACAGATCGCTTCCTGCAAGGACGCCGGCGCTGATCTGGTGTTCCTGCCCATCTACTACACCCCCGCATCCCTGATCCTGGCCCAGGCCAAGGCCGTGGACTACGCGCCCGTATTCTTCGGCGGTGACGGCATGGACGGCATCCTGGCCCTGGAAGGCTTCGACAAGACCCTGGCGGAAGGCCTCATGCTGCTGACCCCCTTCGCCGCTTCTTCCCCCGACGAGAAGACCCAGTCCTTCGTGAAGGCCTATGTGGCTGCCTTCGGTGAGGAGCCCAACCAGTTCGCGGCTGACGCCTATGACGGCATCTACGCCATGTACACCGCTGCCAAGAACGGCGGCATCACCGGCGAGACCCCCTTCGACGAGGCCTGCGAGATCCTGATCGCGCAGTTCCAGACCCTGCAGGTTTCCGGCCTGACCGGCGAGCTGACCTGGGCTGCCACGGGCGAGGTTACCAAGACCCCCGCTGTGTATGTGGTCAAGGACGGCATCTACGCGAAAGTTGACTAAGGAACCTCTGAATCATTCGGCAGCACGCTGGCGGTTGAATTTCAGCCATTTGCTTCTTGCGGAAATCTTGATTTACCTCCAGTAAACCTTCAGTTTCTGCAATCGCATCTGACAGAAATCCTGCTCGCCATTGCACCGCCTCATTCATTCAGCGTTTCCGAAGTTGCACCTGATGGCGTAAATTACGCCCGGCTCCTGCAATGTAGTGGGAGTCGGGCAGTTGTCGTCATGCGGAATTCCTGCTTTTTCCCCGAATTCACTCAAGAGAGGTCGTGAAGGAATGGTATCGCTCCTTTCCCACCTGATGAATGGTCTGAGCCTGGGCAGCGTGTACGCCATTATCGCCCTGGGTTACACCATGGTGTATGGCATTGCTAAGATGCTGAACTTTGCCCATGGCGATGTGATTATGGTCGGCGCGTACATTTCCTTCTGCGCCGTGCACTATTGGAACCTTCCGCCGGTTGTGGCCATCGTGGTCGCCATGGTGAGCTGCACAGTGCTGGGCATCCTCATTGAGCGGCTGGCCTACAAGCCTCTGCGACAGGCGACCTCCCTGGCGGTTTTGATTACCGCCATCGGCATGTCCTACCTGCTGCAAAACGCGGCGCTGCTCATCTGGGGTTCCAACACCAAGTCCTTCCCGAACATGATCAGCATGCCCGCCCTGTCCCTGATGGGCGGCCGGCTTATCATCAAGGGCGAGGCCATTGTGACCATCGTGGCCTGTGTGGCCATCATGATCGCACTGACCCTGTTCACCTCCAAGACCAAGATGGGCAAGGCCATGCGCGTGGTGTCCGAGGACAAGGGCGCGGCGGAATTGATGGGCATCAACGTCAACCAGACCATCTCCATCACCTGTGCCATCGGCTCTGCGCTGGCGGCGATTGCGGGCGTGCTGCTGTGCTCCGCCTATCCCGCGCTGACCCCCACCACCGGCGCAATGCCGGGCATCAAGGCGTTCACCGCGGCGGTGTTTGGCGGCATCGGCTCCATCCCGGGTGCGATGGTCGGCGGCATCCTGCTGGGTGTGATTGAGATCCTCGGCAAGGCCTATATCTCCATGGAGCTGGGCGACGCCTTCGTCTTTGCGGTGCTGATTATCGTGCTGCTGGTCAAGCCCACAGGCTTGCTTGGCAAGAAGATTCACGAGAAAGTGTGAGGTGAGAAGCGTGAAAATTTCAAAGAAGCTGCGCAGCAACCTCATCACCTATGCGATGGTCATCATCGCCTACCTCATCTGTCAGCTGGCGATATCCGGCGAAATCGAGGGCTTCAAGATGAGCCGCGCCCTCAAGGGCCAGCTGGTGCCCATCTGCGTCTATATCGTCATGGCGGTATCGCTGAACCTGACGGTGGGTATTTCCGGCGAGCTCTCCCTGGGCCATGCGGGCTTTATGAGCGTCGGCGCGTTCTCCGGCATCATCATGTCCGCCTGGCTGAGCAGCGCCTTTGGCGGCACGGACAGTGCCCTGGCCGTGCTGGCGGATGATAAGACCGTCCGGCTGCTGCTGGCCATCTGCGCCGGCGGCGTGTTTGCGGGCGTCGCGGGTGTGCTGATCGGCATTCCCGTGCTGCGGCTGCGGGGCGACTACCTGGCCATCGTGACCCTGGCCTTTGGCGAAATCATCCGCAACGTCCTCAACACCCTGTACTTCGCCGTGGATGGTGCGAATCTGCAAATGGCCTTTAACGACGCCAGCGGCCTGGTGGGCAAGATTGTCTATAACGGCCCGGCGGGCGCCTTGGGCGTGACAAAAATCGCGACCTTCGACATGGGCTTCGTGCTCATTCTCTTCACCCTCTTCGTGGTTTTGAACCTGGTCAACTCCCGATCCGGGCGCGCCATCATGGCCATCCGGGACAGCCGCATCGCAGCGGAATCCGTGGGATTGAACGTGACCAAGTACAAGATGATGGCCTTCGTCACCTCCGCGGTGCTGGCGGGTATGGCGGGCGCGCTGTATGGCCTCAACTACTCCACCGTGACGGCGGCAAAGTTCAAGTTCGACACCTCCATCCTGGTGCTGGTGTTCGTGGTGCTGGGCGGCATCGGCAACATCCGCGGCAGCGTGATCGCCGCGGCGGCCCTGACCCTGCTGCCGGAGCTGCTGCGCTCCTTCTCCACCTACCGCATGCTGGTGTATGCCATCGTGCTGATCCTGGTGATGCTGGCGACCAACAGCCCCATCCTCAAGAATCTATGGGCGCGCATCATGCAGGCCAAATGGATGCAGCAGCTTTCCGCCAAATGCGCCAAATTCCTCCCCAAATCAAGAAAGGCGGGTGACGCGGCATGACGGAATCGAACATGAGAAAGCGATTGCTGGACACCAAGATGGTGCCCGTGCCGTCCACCTCCATCGTGCCCGAGCGCGATGTGGACAAGCGCCCCGTGCTGGAAACCCGCCACCTGGGCATTGAGTTCGGCGGCCTCAGAGCGGTGGAGGACTTCAACATCGCCGTGGGCCCCACCGAGATCTGCGGCCTGATCGGCCCCAACGGCGCAGGCAAGACCACTGTGTTCAATCTGCTGACCAAGGTGTACCAGCCCACGACGGGCACGGTGCTCATTAACGGCAAGGACACCAGCGGCATGAGCACCGAGCAGGCCAATCGCATGGGCATCGCTCGCACCTTTCAGAACATCCGCCTGTTTGGCAACATGACAGTGGAGGACAATGTGCGCATTGGTCTGCACAATCAGATCAAATACGGCATGTTCAGCGGGATTCTACGCCTACCCTCGTTCTGGTCGGGCGAAAAGCGCCAGCATCAGAAGGCCATGGAGCTGCTGTCCATCTTCGGCATGCAGGACATGGCGGATGTGAAGGCTGGCAGTTTGCCCTATGGTGCGCAGCGCCGCCTGGAGATTCTGCGCGCCCTGGCGACCAACCCGTCCCTGCTGCTGCTGGACGAGCCCGCCGCTGGCATGAATCCCCATGAAACTGAGGAGCTGATGAAAACCATCATCCGCATCCGCGATCAGTTCCAGATTGCCGTGATGCTCATCGAGCATGACATGAACCTGGTCATGGGCATCTGCGAGGGCATCTGCGTGCTGAACTACGGCCGCATCATCGCCAAGGGCACGCCGGAAGAGATCCAGCGCAACCCCGTGGTCATCGAGGCCTACCTCGGCAGCCAGAAGAAGGAGGGCGACGCTTGATGAGCCTGCTGCAAGTGAACGACATCCATGTCTACTACGGCGCAATCCATGCCATCAAGGGCGTTTCCTTTGAGGTCAACGAGGGCGAGATCGTCACGCTGATTGGCGCCAACGGCGCGGGCAAATCCACCACGCTGAACACCGTGGCGGGCCTGCTGCGCCCCCGCAACGGCGCCATCACCTTTGACGGCAAGAACCTATCAGCCATCCCTGCAAATAAGACCGTGTCCCTGGGCATGGCTCTGTGCCCGGAGGGACGCCGCATCTTCCAGCAGATGACCGTCCGCGAAAACCTGGAGATGGGCGGCTTCACCCGGCCCAAGTGGGAGATTCCCGTGTCCATCGACGAGATGTTCAACCGCTTCCCCCGTTTGAAGGAGCGCGAAAAGCAGATTGCGGGCACGCTGTCCGGCGGCGAGCAGCAGATGCTGGCCATCGCCCGGGCCATGATGTCCAAGCCCCGGCTGCTGATGCTGGACGAACCCTCCATGGGCCTGGCGCCCATCCTGGTGGAGCAGATCTTCAGCATCATTAAGGAGCTGCACAGCGCGGGCGTGACCATCCTGCTGGTGGAGCAGAACGCGCAGATGGCGCTGTCCATCGCTGACCGCGCCTATGTGCTGGAAACCGGCAAGGTATCCAAAACCGGCCCGGCGGATGAGCTGCTGCACGACGATGACGTGCGCAAGGCGTACCTGGGCAACTGAGCGGCCTCCACGGCCTGTCCTGCGCTGGTGGGACGGGCCGTTTTTTGCGCTTGTCCCCTTGCCAAGTCCGGTGAAACGCGGTATAATACAAGCGGTTTACTGTGCCTGTCACAATGAATTTATCATAGAATGGAGACGATCAACATGGCGATGGAACTCAAGCTCACTGGCGTGAACGGCTTTGTCAATGAGGCAGAAATGAAGAATATGTCCGCCCTGATGGAAACGGTCAATGAGGTGCTGCTGTCCGGCAAGGGAGCGGGCAACGACTTCCTGGGCTGGCTCGATCTGCCCGTCAATTATGATAAGGAGGAGTTTGCCCGTATTCAGGCGGCGGCGAAGAAGATTCAGGGCGACAGCGAGGTGCTGGTGGTGATCGGCATCGGCGGCTCCTACCTGGGCGCGCGGGCGGCCATCGAGTTCGTCAACGGGCAGATGTACAATGGCGTGCGGCCTGCGGGCATCCCGGAAATCTACTTCGCGGGCAACAACATTTCTTCCTCCTATCTCAACGACATCATCAAGATCATCGGCGAGCGGGACTTCTCGGTCAACATCATCTCCAAGTCCGGCACGACCACCGAGCCTGCCATCGCCTTCCGCGTGTTCAAGAAGATGCTGGAGGAGAAGTACGGCAAGGAGGGCGCAAAGAGCCGCATCTACGCCACCACCGACAAGGCCCGTGGCGCGCTGAAGAACCTGGCCAACGTCGAGGGCTACGAGACCTTTGTCGTGCCGGACGACGTGGGCGGCCGCTTCTCCGTGCTGACCGCGGTGGGTTTGCTGCCCATCGCTGCTGCCGGTATCGACATCGAAGCCATGATGAAGGGCGCTGCCGAGGCGCGTGAGGTCTGCAAGGAGGGTTGCATCGACTGCAACCCCTCCATGAAGTACGCCGCGCTGCGCAACATCCTGTACCGCAAGGGCAAGACCACCGAGATTCTGGTGAATTATGAGCCCGCCCTGACCATGACCGGTGAGTGGTTCAAGCAGCTCTTCGCAGAGTCCGAGGGCAAGGACAACAAGGGCATCTTCCCGACGGCGGCGAATTTCTCCACCGATCTGCACTCCATCGGCCAGTTTATTCAGGATGGCAGTCGCAGCCTGTTCGAGACCGTCATTTGGGTGAAGCAGCCCCGCTCCGAGGCCCTCATTGAGGAAGCTGCGGAGGACATCGACGGCCTGAACTACCTGGCGGGCAAGTCCGTGCAGTTTGTGAACAGCAAGGCCTACCAGGGCACGCTGATGGCCCATATGGACGGTGGCACGCCGAATATCATCATTGAGATTGACCAGGCGGATGCGTATCATTTCGGGTATCTGTGCTACTTCTTTGAGAAGGCCTGCGGTCTGTCCGGCTATCTGCTGGGTGTGAATCCCTTTGACCAGCCCGGCGTGGAGGCATACAAGAAGAACATGTTCGCGCTGCTGGGTAAGCCCGGCTACGAAGCCCGTAAGGCCGAGCTGGAAGCCCGCCTGTAACCCCCAACCCCCACCGCGCGCAGCGAAACCGGGTCAAGGGACGAAGTCCCTTGCGGGGTCCAGGGCCGCGGAGGCCCTGGCAGGGTACAGGGGCAGCGCCCCTGCTCTGCGCCCGCAGGCGCAAACCACCCCCGCGCGCCTTTCACGAATCCACCAGGATTCGTGAAACAGCCCTCCCAGCCCCAAAAGAGCCGCACCCGCCCCACAAAGGTTCAAGCCCCAAAAGAGCTGCACCCAGCCCACTAAAGGCTCTAACCCCACAAGGGCAACACCCATCCCACACCAGTCACAACAACCCTACGCGCCGATGCCTTCCGGGGTCGGCGCGCTTTTACAGGCAAGAGGCTTGACCAGGCCGACCATTCGCCTGTGAGGATTTCCGTGTCAACACGCACGCCTACTGTACACCATTTGTGCATTTCGATGATCCCCGTGATTACAAAGGAGACACCCCATGTTCCAATCCTTCAAGCGAAAATTCATCGGTGACAAGGCCTTCTACCGGGCCGTGCTCATCATCCTGCTGCCGCTGGTGGTGCAGCAGGGCATCACCTCCGCCGTCAATCTGCTGGATAACCTGATGGTCGGCAGCCTGGGGGAGGAATCCCTCAGCGCGGTCAGCGTGGTCAACCAGATTTTGATGGTGTTCAACCTGACCATCTTCGGCGGACTGAGCGGCGTGTCTATCTTCGGCGCGCAATTCGCGGGCAAGGGCGATGTGGACGGCATGCGCCAGTCCTTCCGGGCGAAGATGTACTTCGGCATCGCGGTGGTTGCCATCGGTATCGGGCTGCTGTCGGGCCTGGGCGAAACCTTCATCAGCCTATTCCTCAAGGGCGAGGTGGATGCGACCCGGGCAGCCTATGCCCTTGGCGAGGCCATGGACTATCTGGACATCATGCTCGTCGGCTTGCTGCCCTTCGCGCTGGTGCAGGTGTACGCAGGCTCGATGCGCGAGATGGGCAAGACCGTCGCCACCATGGTCGGCAGCGTGATTGCCATCCTGACCAACCTGGTGCTGAACTTTCTGCTGATCTACCCCGTGCGGGAGCTGCACGTCCTGGGCGTGAGCTTCACCATGTGGGGCGCGGGGATGGGCGTGCGCGGTGCAGCGCTGGCTACAGTGATCTCCCGCTTTGTGGAGATGCTCTTCGTGCTGATTTACGCCCATCTACACCAGCAGCGTTACATTTTCCTCAAGGGCGCGTACCGCAACGGCTATGTGCCCCTGAGCCTGCTCAAGCGCATCGCCATCACCGGTTCGCCCCTGCTGGTCAATGAGATTCTCTGGTCCTTGGGCATGACCTTCATCAACCAGTGCTATTCCACCCGCGGCATGGCGGCCCTGGCGGCGCTGAACATCACCTCCACGGCGTGGAATCTGTTCTGCATCATCATGTTTGCCATGGGCAACGCGGTGTCCATCATGGTCGGGCAGTGCCTGGGCCAAGGGGACAAGGCCGGCGCCCGCAGCACGGCGGCCAAGCTGCTGTTCATCACCGTGGTGAGCCACATTGTACTGGGGCTGATGCTGGCCGGTATCGCGGGAATCGTGCCCAACTGGTTCGCCGTGACGGAGGAAACCAAGCGCATCGCTTCCAAAACGCTGGTGATTGCTGGCTTGTCGCTGCCCATCCACGCCTTTTTGCATGCGGCGTACTTCACCATCCGTTCCGGCGGCAAGACCTTCATCACCTTCCTGTTTGACTCGGTGTATACCTGGTGCGTGCCCGCGCTGCTGGCCTTCGTGCTCAGCCGCTACACCCATGCCGACGTGGTGCTGATGTACTTCTGCATCCAGTTCATCGACGTGGTGAAAGCGATCATCGGCACATGCATGCTGAAAAGCGATTTCTGGGCGAACAATATCGTCAGCGACTGACCAAGAAGGGGAGGCGACTGCCATGCGTTTGACCATCCTGGGCATGAATGGCCCATACCCCGCGCCCGGGGGAGCGACCTCCGGCTATTTCGTGAACGCGGGGGAAACCAACCTGGCCCTTGACCTGGGCAGCGGTACCCTGGGCCGCCTGACGGCTCTGACGCCACCGGAGGAGCTGACCGCGCTGTTGCTGACCCACTGGCACTACGACCACTGCTCCGACCTGCTGCCGCTGATCTTCCGCCTGGCGGCCTGTGCGGAGAAGCCGCTGCACATCTATGCGCCGGTGGATGAAAACTGCCTGGTGCGAAAGGCCATGCAAAGCAGCGGCGTGGCGGTGCTCCATGACGTGCACCCCGGCGATGCCTTTACTGTGGGGGACGTGCAGGTTCAGGCCTATGCGGCGCGCCATCCCGTGCCTGCGGTGATGTACCGCCTGACCCAGGGAGGCAAGACCCTCTGCTACACCGGCGACACCAACACGGTCGAGGGCCTGACGGATTTTGCCCGGGGCGCTGATTTGCTGCTGGCGGACGGTTTGTTCACCGAGGACACCTGGGCAGAGGGCAAGCCCCACCTGTCCGCAGCCCTCGCGGCGAAGGTTGCGAAGGAGGCTAGGGTGGGCCAGCTGGTCATTACCCACTTGAATCCCGCTATCGACCCTAACACCCTGCTGCGCGAGGCCCGCGCCTACCGCAGCGACGCGGTGCTGGCGGCTTGTGGCGACACCTACAGCATTTGAGCCGGGAGGCCGCGATGGACAGAAAGGAATTGGCCCAGCAGATCAAGGCAGGGCAGCTGCGGGGCGCGTATTTGCTGGAGGGCGTGGAGGAGAACATCAAGGCCGCCACGCTGCAAAGCCTGCGCAAGGCCCTCCTGCCCGAGGGTATGGAGGAGCTCAACGAGTCCGTGATGGACGCCCCGACCACCGACGCCATCATCGCTGCCTGCGAGACGCTGCCCTTCATGGCGGACAAGCGATTGGTGATCGTCCGGGAGCATCCTGCCTTCACGGGCCGGGGCGAGGCGGACGAGCGGCTGATTGGCTACATCCCGCAGCTGCCGGAGAGCGCGGTGCTGGTGTTCCTGTGCCGGGGCAAGGCCGATGGCCGCAAGAAGCTCTACACCGCCATCAAGAAGTCGGGGGGCGTCGTGTCCTTCGAGGCGCTCAAGGACGAGGAGCTGACCCCGTGGATTGTCCGCGCCTTTGCCGAAGTGGGCAAGAGCATTTCTCCCCAGACGGCCAGTGTGCTGTCCTTCACCGTGGGCAGCGATACGGCGCTGCTTCGCCGGGAGATCGAAAAGCTCGCGGCCTTGGCAGGGGAGCGGGACGCCATCACTGAGGCGGACATCCAAGCTGTGGCCACCCGCTCCCTGGAATGCACCGTGTTTGAAATGGTGGACGCGGTGGTGGCAGGCCAGCAGGGCAAGGCCTTCGCGCTGCTGCGGGATATGCTCACCATGGGCTCGGAGCCTCTGGGCATCCTGGCGATGCTCCTGCGCCAATTCCGGCTGATGCAGCACATCAAGATCATGCAGTACGAGAAGGTGTCCCCGGCGGAAATCAAGCAGCGCCTGGGCATGAAGCCCTTCGCCGCCGAGCGCTGCATGCGCCAGGCCGCCGGCTACAACAGCGCGCAGGTGAAGAAGGGCGTGCAGATCTGCCTGAACACCGAATACATGGTCAAATCCGGCGGCTACAACCAGGAGGGCGCGCTGGAAAAGGCTATGCTGGAAATCTTCGCGCTTAAATCCGCATAATGCCAGGAGAGCGTCCTGCCGGGGCGCTCCTTTTCTGATTCTTCCTCCCGGGAGAGGAGACCGACCGGTGTGCCAAGACGTCCCCCAGCCCCAGTGGTTTTCCGCTGCTTTTGACGTATGGAAGCGGCCTTGAGGCCACAAGCATCCCCAACGCGAACAAAGAAACACCCCTTCCTTCCACCCTCAATGCAAAAAACGGCCACAAAGGCACAAAAAAACCACAGAAAACTTTGCGAAAACGTTTGCCTAAACCGGTTTCGTGTGCTATAATAAATTCGCCTGTATGGCAGCGTAAGTACATAACAACTCTCAGGAGGTTCATTTCATGAAGTACGGCCACTTTGACGACAAAGCGCGCGAGTATGTCATCGACACCCCCCGCACGCCTTACCCCTGGATCAACTACCTGGGCTGCGAAAAGTTCTTCGGAATCATCTCCAACACCGCGGGCGGCTATTGCTTCTACCGGGATGCACGCCTCCGCCGCATCACCCGCTATCGCTACAACAATGTGCCTGTGGACAATGGCGGACGCTACTTCTACATCAACGATCAGGGCACCGTCTGGAATCCCGGCTGGAAGCCCACCAAGACCGAGCTGGATGCGTATTCCTGCCGCCATGGCATGGGCTATACCGTCATCACTGGCAAGAAGAACGGCTTGGTGGCCAGCCAGCTGAGCTTCGTGCCCATGGGCGTGAACGCCGAGGTGCATCAGATCACCCTGACCAATGAATCCGGCGCCGCCAAGGATGTTACCCTGACCTCCTTTGTGGAGTTCTGCCTGTGGGACGCATCCGACGACATGCTCAACTTCCAGCGCAACTTCTCCACCGGCGAGGTTGAGGTGGAGGACGGTGTGATCTACCACAAGACCGAGTATCGCGAGCGCCGCGACCACTACGCCTTCTATGCCGTCAATGCCCCCGTGGACGGCTTTGATACCGACATGGAAACTTTCCTGGGCATGTACAACGGCTTTGACGCGCCCCAGAGCGTCATGAGTGGTCAGATGGGCAATTCGATGGCCTCCGGCTGGCAGCCCATCGCCTCCCATCAGCTCAAGGTGCACCTGGAGGCAGGGGAGAGCCGCAAGTTCAACTTCGTCCTGGGCTATGTTGAACTGCCCGTGGCGGAGAAGTTCGTCGCCCCCGGCGTGATCAATAAGGCCCCCGCCAAGGCCATCATCAACAGCCTGACCACCGATGAGCAGATCGCCGTCGCCTTCAATGCCCTGAAGGCCCACTGGGATTACCTGCTCTCCGCCTACATCCTCACCACCAAGGACGAGAAGCTGGGCCGCATGGTCAATATCTGGAACCCCTACCAGTGCATGGTGACCTTCAACATGAGCCGCTCCACGTCCATGTTTGAGTCCGGCGTGGGCCGCGGCATGGGCTTCCGCGACTCCTCCCAGGACCTGCTGGGCTTTGTGCATCAGATTCCCGGGCGCGCCCGCGAGCGCATCCTGGACATCGCCGCCACCCAGTTCCGCGACGGCGGCTGCTACCATCAGTATCAGCCCCTGACCAAGAAGGGCAACAACGACATCGGCGGCGGCTTCAACGACGACCCGCTGTGGCTGATTGCCGGTACGGCCGCTTACATCAAGGAGACTGGCGATTTCGCCATCCTGGACGAGGCGACCCCCTACGACTGCAACCCGAACGACTGCGGTACGCTGCTGGAGCACTTGGAAAACAGCTTCTACCATGTGGTGAACAACCGTGGCCCGCACGGTTTACCGCTGATCGGCCGTGCCGACTGGAACGATTGCCTCAACCTCAACTGCTTCTCCGATACCCCCGGCGAATCCTTCCAGGTGTTCTGCAACCCCAATGCGCCGGATGACCGCGTGGCGGAATCCGTGCTGATTGCGGGCATGTTTGTGGCCATCGGCCCTGACCTGGTGGCATTGCTGCGCATGAAGGGGATGGAGGACAAGGCCAACGCCTGCCAGGCGGAGATCGACGCGATGCGCCAGGTGATCCTCACCGCCGGTTGGGATGGCGACTGGTTCGTCCGTGCGTATGATGCATTCGGCAACAAGGTCGGCTCGAAGGAATGCGAGGACGGCAAGATCTTCATCGAGTCCCAGGGCTATTGCGTGATGGGTGGCGTCGGCGTGGAGGATGGCAAGGCCGAGAAGGCCATGAAGTCCGTTGAGGAATGGCTGGAAACTGAGCATGGCATCGTGCTGCTCCAGCCCGCCTACAAGGAGTACCACCTCGAGCTTGGCGAAGTGTCCTCCTATCCTCCGGGATACAAGGAGAACGCCGGTATCTTCTGCCACAACAACCCCTGGATCATCGCGGCGGAAACCGTGCTGGGCCATGGCGACCGCGCCTTCAAGCTGTACAAGAAGATCGCCCCCGCCTACCGCGAGGACATCTCCGAGTTGCACAAGATGGAGCCCTATGTGTACAGCCAGATGATCGCCGGCAAGGATGCGAAGAACTTCGGCCAGGCCAAGAATTCCTGGCTGACAGGTACTGCGGCGTGGAATTTCTACGTTATCAGCAACTACATCCTGGGCATCAAGCCCGACTGGCAGGGCTTGCGCATTGATCCCTGCATCCCCCACGACTGGGACGGCTACGGCGTTTCCCGCCGTTTCCGCGGCGCCACCTACGACATCGTCATCAAGAACCCCGAGCATGTGTGCCGTGGCGTGAAGACGGTCAAGGTGGACGGCAAGGCCATCGACGGCAATGTGCTGCCCGTGTTCGCGGACGGCCAGGTGCATCAGGTGGAGGTTATCCTCGGCTGATCGCACAACCCCAAAAACGCACGCACCCTCATCTTCCCGCAGCAGGGAAGGTGAGGGTGCTTTTGGTGTGAGCGAAAGATAGTGGCGGGCATCGTGCCACGGACAGGATTGCAAGGATGGCTACCTTGTCGCGTGTTCGTCGCCCACGATGTCCAAGGAGCGCAAAACAAATGCGCCGGGAGGCGGCCAACCGAATTGCTTCGGTTCGCGCTGGCCGCTCCGGGCGCATTGATCGGGGGAGGGGGGACTGGAGGCAAGCCCCAGTCCCTTCCCCGTGTTGACAGGATTAGTAGCTCAGGCCAAACCAAGCCTTGTAGTGGTTGCCCTCGGAGTCGCAGTAGGCGTAGGAGCCGCCGGGCACGTTCTCCAGGATGGCGGGATCAATGTACTGATCCTTGTCGTAGCCGGGCACATCGTTGGGGGACACGCAGATCTCGTAGATGCGGCCGTCGGACAGGTACTGCCAGTTGGTGGC
>JAQXLU010000149.1 GCA_029012285.1 Clostridiales bacterium
GAGCACGAAGTTGCGGCCGCGCAAGCGGGGCTTGGAGATGGCGTAGGCCATCGTGACGGTGAAGAACAGGTTGATGAACGTACCGGCCAGGGTGATGAAGATGGAGTTTTTGAAGCCGGAAACGATCTTGTTGGTGGAGAAGATGTAGGTGTAGGCGTTGAGGCTGATTTCATGGGGGATGATCAGCAGCGGACGCTGGGCAAGCTCATACTCGGTGGCGAAGGACGCGCCGATGATGTAGATGAAGGGCGCGATGGTGGTGAAGGCGATCAGGGTCAGGATGATGTAGTTGCATACGTCGAAGATGCGGCCGCCGGTGGTGTTGCCATTGCCCACCGCGCCGGTGGAGCCGACGACGAGCTTCTTCTTTGCACCCTGGGAGGACAAGGCTTGCTGATCTTTCTTTTTGTCGATGTTCATGTCCATATCCTCCTTTCCTTAGTACAGTCCGGACTCGCCCAGAGCGTGGGCGATCTTGTTGGACGAGACCACCAGGATGATGCTGACAACCGATTTCATCAATCCGATGGCCGATGCGTAGGAGTACTGGCCCTGTTGCAGGCCCTGCTGGTAGACGAATACGTCCAGCGTCTGGGAGGCCTTGCGGTTCAGGGCGTTCGCCATCAGGATCAGGTGGTCGTAGCCGGTATCCAGCATGGAGCCCATGCGCAGGATCAGCAGCAGCACGATGGTGGAGCGGATGGCGGGCAGCGTGATGTGCCACAGCCGGCGCAGACGGCCAGCGCCGTCCACCATGGCGGCCTCGTAGAGCTGGGTGTCCACATTGGTCAGGGCGGCCAGGAAGATGATCGTGCCCCAGCCGGTTTCCTTCCAGATGGACTGACCGATGATCATCCAGCGGAAGGTGTCAGGAGAGCCCAGGTAGTTGATGGGCGTGCCCAGCAGTTGCTCGGTCACCTTGTAGACGATGCCGGTGGGTCCAAAGAGGATCATGGTGATGGACACGACGATGACGATGGAGATGAAGTGGGGCACATACAGGAAGGTCTGCAGGATCTTCTTGTAGCGCAGCGAGCGCATCTCATTGAGCATCAGCGCCAGGATGATGGGCGCGGGGAAGTAGAAGATCAGGTTCATGAAGGAGAGGATCAGGGTGTTCTCCAGATAGCGCTTCCAGGCAGGGAAGGAGAAGAAAGACTCGAACCACTTCAGGCCCACCCACTCGCTGCCGAAGATGCCGGAGATGGGCACGTAGTTCTCAAAGGAGATCACGATGCCCCACATGGGCAGGTACTTGAAGATGATAAAGTAGGCCAGGCCGGGCAGCAGTAGCAGATACAGCCACTTGTCGCGCAGCAGGTCTGCTCCCAGCCGCCGCCAATATTCCTTGCCGGTGCCGTGGATGGATTTGCTTTGGATCACCTTTTCGCTCATGATAATCCTCCTTGCGCAGCACTGTGCTTCCGGTGGATGATACGGAACATTCCCTGGCGAGGCATGCATGGCCATATGCCGGGAATGCCTTGCGTGGTTTGCCCAATTTCGACCTGGATTTTCAGCCCGGAATCCTCATTCGTGCTGCGTATGTGATCATTGTTGGTATTATTCTATTTCTGATAGGCCATTTTGTAAATGGTTACCGGATTTGTTGGACAAAACCGGGCACAAGTTGGACGAATCTGACAAAACGCAAGATTCCTTCATGCCTGCGCGCAACGCCGCATCCGGCCTTGATGAAATATTGAATAATCCGCCGCTGCCCCGGGGCAGGAGAATCCCCATCCATCGCGAATAGTGTTGATGAAATCCCATGCAGGAGATGAATGGAAATGAATATGGTTTACCAATGTTTCCCAGGCGGCAAGCACAAGGCGCTGACCATGTCCTACGACGACGGCCGGGAGCAGGATCGCCGGCTGATTGAGATCTTTAACAAGAACGGCATCAAGGGCACTTTCCACCTCAACAGCGGGCTGTTCCATTTCCCGGGCCGCATACAGCCGGAGGAGATTCCTACGCTGTATCAGGGCCATGAGGTCGCCTGCCATACCGCGAAGCACCCGACCATCGCCCGCTGCCCGCTGCCCAATGTCCTGGAGGAGGTGCTGGCGGATCGCCGTGCGCTGGAGGGCTATGTGGGCTATCCCGTGCGGGGGCTGAGCTACCCCAATGGCTCGGTCACCCGGGAGATTGAGGAGCTGCTGCCCATGTGTGGCATCCGTTACAGCCGCGTGGTGGGCTCCAGCGGTACCTTCGCCCTGCCGGAGAACCCCTACCGCTGGCAGGCCACCTGCCACCATAACACCCGGCTGCTGGAGCTGGGCGAGCAGTTTGTGGGGCTGTTCAAGCAGCAGTATCTGTACCTGATGTATGTCTGGGGGCACTCCTACGAGTTCGACGACAAGAACAACTGGCAGCTGATGGAGGATTTCTGCCACCTGGTGGGCGGGCACGAGGACACCTGGTACTGCACCAACATCGAGTTCATGGACGCGATGGATGATTTCAAGCGCCTGCAGTTCTCGGCGGACAACACTTTCGTGTTCAACCCGAGCTGCCGCGACTGCTGGATACGCGTCAACGATAGCGCGCCGATCCGGATTCCCGCCGGGGAACAGGTGAAGCTGTGACACAAAAAGTCCGATACGCCGCCAGTGCGTACCGGACTTTTTATTATGATGCAATTATGCGGACACAGGCCGATCATGCCGCCGTGCTCTGGCCCACGGCCGGGCGTAGCAAACGAGCCAGCTAACGGCTGTCACCGGCAGCGCGGCGAAGAAATCCAGCGCGGAGTGCTGCTTCATGAACACGGTGGAAAGGCAGATCAAAAGCGCGAGCACGATAAAGAACGCCACCCAGCCCCTGGTGCGGAAGCGGGGCATGTCCAAAGCTGCGAACAGAATGCCGAAGCCGCCGATGCAGTGCAGGCTCGGGCAGACGTTGGTGTTGGTATCCACGGTGTAGATCAGCCCCACCGCCCGGGTGAGCAGGTTCTCCCGGCCCAGCGTGGTCAGGTCGGGTCGCAGCAGCTGCTGGTTGGGCCAAAGGATGTAGATCACCACGGAGGCGACTGTGGTCAGGATGGAAAAGTACATAAACCGCCGGAAGGCCCCAATGTCGTAGAGCAGCGTGTAGAGCGACATCCACAAAAGGGACACATGCCAGGACAGGTAGGCGAAGATAAACCACTCGCAAAAGGGAATCATATCATCCAGCGCGCAGTGGACGGTGTGGAAGGTCTGTGCCGGGCAGAGCCGCTCGATCAGCAAAAAGGACAGCAGATACGCCGGCCAGTACAGGAGCAGCAGCACATGGCGGAATTCGGGAGATGACAGGTTGGAAAAACGCAGACGGCGGTAATCAAGCACCGGTGGACGCAGCTTCATGCGCGAGCCTCCGTATTCCCGGCGATGAACAGCACACCCAGCGTGCCGGGGCCGCAATGGCTGGAAATCACGCCGCCCGCGCGGGTGATGTGAATCTCGTCAAAGTGGTGCATCGCCTCCAGCATGGCGCGCACATCGTCGATGATTTGCGCATCGCAGCCGGAGTGGGTGATGAACACATGCGCTGGCCTGGCCTGCTTCAGCTCGGCTTCCATATCGGCCACATAGTCTCGAATGACCCGCTCCATCCGCCCGCGGTACTTCTTGCCCGCGGACATCTTGCCATCCGCTACGCCGATGCGGGGGTGGAGCTTCAGCGCGCCGCCCATGAGCGCCGCCACGCCGGAGCAGCGACCGCCCCTGTGCAGATAGGTCAGCGTATCCACCACGAAGGAGGCGCGCACCTGCTTGCGCCCGGCGTTGATTTTTTCTGCGATGTCCGCAGCGCAAGCCCCCTGCTGCGCCATTTCCGCCGCCGCAATGACCTGCAGCCCCACGCCGGTGGAGAGGTTCATGGAGTCGATCACATGGATTAGGTCGGGGTTGGTCTGCGCCGCAGCCATGCACAGGGTATTGTAGGTGGAGGACATGCTGGAGGAGATGGTGAAGCACACCACCTCCTGCCCCGCCTCGGCGTAGGGGCGGAACACGCTCAGGGCGTCCTCCAGGGCGATGGCGGCGGTCTTGGGGGTGGTGCGGTGCTCATCCGACCAGCGGTAGATGCCCTCGGGGGTGATGCCCTGGCCGTCCAGGTAGTCGTCCTCCCCCAGGATGATGTGCAGCGGCATGATGTCGATCTGGTAGCGGGCAATCAGCTCCGGGGAGAGATCGCAGGTACTGTCGGAAATGATCTTGACCATAAGTGCTTCCTTTCTGACAATTCTGGTAGAAGAAAAGGAACAGTCACATGATACCACAAGCACATCAACTGAATGTCAACTGAATATCAACGCTGGTTGAGAAAAACGAGGGTGGAACGCCGCCTTGCGCGATGTGGTGCGGTTGCTGGAGGAAAACGCGCGGAATGTGGTTGTTTTCGGTAAAATCGTTGACAGATAGGACAAGCGTGGCTATAATGAACACAAACAGTTCATCGAAAGGAACAGGTGACCAAAGATGCTGAAAAAGCTGTTTGATTTCAAGTTGAGCAAGCAGATGGTGCTTGCCAAGGTATTCATGCTACTTTGCGTGGTGGCAGCGATTGTGATCACCTTCTTCGGCTTCCGGGAAATTGTGAATGTGCCGCACATGAAGGAAGTGCTGGATACGGGGCATCCCCTGATGGGCGATGTGCTCCTCTATCTGCTCAAGAAGTATTTGGTGTGGGCGCTGGTGGTGCTCTTTGGCGGCATTGGCACCTATGTGACCGTCCGCTATGTGGAGAACAGCAAGTAAGCGGAAAACCGCAGCGCAAAACGCCTCCCTGGATGCCCGCGTCGGGACGAAGGGAGGCGGTTTTCGTTTACTTCCTGGCCCTGATCTGGCGCAGCTTGTCCAGGGAGGCGCGGGAATAATCCACCAGGGCGATCACCGCGATGACCACGGCGATCCATAAGCATACCCGGTCGATGGGGAAGCGCATGGCGGTGAAATCCGCATGCCAGAAGGACAGCACCAGCGCCAGGATGAAGCTGCACTGGGCCAGCTTGCCCCACAGGTTGGCGTACACCACCACGTCATGGGCCAGCAGGTAGGAGGAGCCGCAGACCATCACCACCTCCTTGAGGACCACGATGAGGATGGCTACCACCGGGAAGGTGCCGTTGAGCCCCTGCATGATGAGGGCTGTGCAGACCATCAGCTTGTCAGCCAGCGGGTCCATCAATTTGCCAAAGTCGGTGATGAGGTGATACTTGCGGGCGATGTGCCCGTCCAGCCAGTCGGTGAAGGACGCGGCGCAGAAGGTCAGCAGGGCCAGCTTCTCCATGCCGTTGGCGTGCAGCACGACGAATACGGGAATCAGCGCCAGGCGGAGCATCGTCAGCACATTGGGGACGTTCCAGATGTTGGTCAGATATTTCTGTCGGAAATTGCTCACGGGTATATACCTTTCTCCGCGCGGGCAGCCCGGCGGGGTGTGAAGAGGCAGGGAACTGCCTCGCAGAATCGGGAGAACCTACCATTCATTCGACAGGGAAGCGCGAAACTCCTGCCGCCTTCGCAGCTTTCCGCAACCCGGGATGCAGGATGCCCCATTTGCAGCAGATGCATGCGCGCGGAATATCATAGCACATCCGCGCCCTTTTTTCCAGCCTTATTCCATTAGAATTGCAGGAGAAAAAACATCCGTGCAGAATATTTTCATTTTAGATTGTGACATGCACCGCTTGCATGATAAGGAGGAACAACCTATGCGCAAAGATGGCCGGCTGCCCGAACAGGCGCGCCCCGTGGTCATTCAAACCAATTTTGTGCGTACCGCCGCAGGCTCCTGCCTGATTGCCACCGGCAACACGCGCGTGATCTGCACCGCCTCGGTGGAGGAGGGCGTGCCGCCTTTCCTCAAGGGTAAGGGGCAGGGATGGGTCACGGCGGAATACGCCATGCTGCCCGCTTCCACCGGCCAGCGCAAGAAGCGCGACGGCATCAAGAAGGATGGCCGCAGCGTGGAGATTCAGCGGCTGATCGGCCGCAGCCTGCGCCAGGCCATCGACCTGACCAAGCTGGGCGAGCGCACCATCACCCTGGACTGCGACGTGCTGGAGGCCGACGGCGGTACCCGCACCGCGTCCATCACCGGCGCGATGGTGGCCCTGACCCTGGCTGTCGACAAGCTGATGCAGGAGGGGATGCTGCTCCAAAGCCCGCTGACGCATCAGGTGGCGGCGATTTCCGTGGGCGTGGTGGACGATACCCCCTGCTGCGACCTGTGCTATGCGGAGGACAGCCAGGCCCAGGTGGATATGAACCTGGTGATGAACGAGAAGGGCGAATTCATCGAGCTCCAGGGCACCGGCGAGGGCCGCGCCTTCACCGCCGCGGAGCTGACCAATCTGCTCCACTACGGCCAAATGGGCATCGAGCAGCTGATGGCGGCCCAACGGCAAGCCCTGGGCGACGCGGCGCGCCACATCTGCCCCAAGCCCGTGCTGGTGGCCGCTACCGGCAACGCCCACAAGCTGCGCGAATTGCAGCACATCTTTGGCGAATACTACAATGTGGTGAGCATGTATGCCGCCGGCTTCAACGCCGCCATTGACGAGAACGCCACCACCTTTGCGGGCAACGCTGCCATCAAGGCGGAGGCGGTCTGCGAGGCCACGGGGTTGCCCACCATCGCCGATGACAGCGGCTTGACCGTCGAGGCCTTGGATGATGAGCCCGGCGTGTATTCCGCCCGCTATGCCCTCATGAACGGCGAGGGCGAGGGGGATAAGGACAACAACAACCTGCTCCTGCGCCGCATGAAGGGCAAGACCCGCCGCCAGTGCGCCTTCCGCTGCGCCATCGCCCTGGCGATTCCCGGGCAGGAAACCCGCATCGCGGAGGGCTCTTGCCCCGGGGTGCTGCTGGAGGAGGAGCGCGGCAATGGCGGCTTCGGCTACGACCCGCTGTTCCTCTATGAGCCGCTGAACAAGACCTTCGCGGAGATCAACGAGGAGGAGAAGAACGCCGTCAGCCACCGCGCCCGCGCCTGCGAAAGGATGCTATCCATCATGAAGGAGCTCAACGCATGATGCGCGCGCTGATCCTCTCCGACATCCACGGGGAGGTGACCAACCTGCAATGGATGCTGGAGGTGGTCTGGCGGCAGGTGGGGCCCATCGACGCCTACATCTGCCTGGGGGATGGCGTGCGGGACTTCGACAACGCTGAGGCCTTCATCCGTCGCCGGGATCCCCATGCGTCCATGTACGCTGTGCGGGGCAACTGCGACTTTGCGGTGGGGCATCCCGACCGTCTGGTGATTCCCTTTGGCGGCTTGACGCTCTACCTGACCCACGGGCACATCCACCGGGTCAAGACCGGGCTGGATGAGCTCAAGCACGCGGCGCTATCAGCTGGGGCGGACATCGCCCTGTACGGGCACACCCACTGCGCGGATGTGGAATACACCACGCCCTGGCTTGTCAATCCGGGCGCTGCGGAGCGGGATTGCTGCGCGCTGCTGGAGGTGGAGGGCGGCAAGCCCCATGTGAAGCTCATCAACCTTGGTTTCCATTAACTCTCAGCGAGGTGACGATCATGCAGGGGATTCTGCGCGTGGCGGCAGCGGTGCCGCATTTGTGCCTGGGCGATGTGGAAAGGAACGTGGCGGCCCATCTGGAGAAGATCGCGGAGGCCAAGGAGCGGGGCGCTGCCTTGGTGGTGTTCCCGGAATTGTCCCTGACAGGAGCGAGTTGCGGCGATCTATTCCATCAGCGCGCCTTGCAGGACGCGGTATTCCAGGGCCTGGAGGCCATCGCGGAGCGCATGCCCGAGGGTATCACGGTGGTAGTCGGCGCGCCCATTGCCGCCCGCAGCGGGCTGTATAACTGCGCGGTGGTCATCAGCCGGGAGGAGGGCATCACCCACATTGCGCCCAAGGTCTGCCTGTCTGGGCGGGACGGCGCGTTTGTCAGCGGCGCGGGCGCGGATATGGAGGCTGTGGAGCGCTTGAAGCGCGCCAGGGGCGACGATGTCGTGATGGACAGCCGTGTGCTTGTGACCAGCGAGGACGGTGTGACCATCGGCATCGAGGTGGGCGAGGACATGTACGCCCCCATCGCGCCCTCCACCCAGCTGGCCCTGATGGGCGCGGAGGTGATCGTCAACCTGAGCGCCATGCCGGAATTGGTGGGCAGCAGCGAACGCCTCCACGACGCGGTGCGCATGCAAAGCGCGCGCTGTCTGTGCGGCTATGTGCTTGTATCCGCCGGGCGGGGCGAATCCGCCGCGGATCATGTGTACAGCGGACACAGCGTCGCGGCCTGCTGCGGCGAGGTGCTGGCGGAAAACCCCGACCGCTTCGCCGACGATTACCTGATGACGGTGGACATCGACCTGGAGCGCATCCGAGCCGAGCGCCAGCGCAGCCAGAGCTTTTCCGCTGCCATGCGCCATTGCGGTCAGCCCAAGCGAGCGTGCTGGATGCCCGCCGCGCTTTTGCCCGACGACATTCTGCCCGGTTTGCACATCCCGAAGCTGCCCTTTGTGCCTGAGAATAAGCACGAGCGCGCCCGCCGCTGCGGCGACATCTTTGAGATTCAGGCCAACGGCCTGGCCCGGCGCATGGAAATCACCGGGGGCAAGGTGGTCGTGGGCATTTCCGGCGGGCTGGATTCCACCCTGGCGCTGCTGGTGGCCTGCCGTGCGGCGGACATTCTCGCTTTGCCCCGCACGAACATTCTGGCCGTCACCATGCCCTGCTTTGGCACCACCGACTGGACGTACCAGTCCGCGCTGGAATTGATGGGCGCTCTGGGCGTGACCCAGCGGGAGATTCGCATCCACCAAAGCGTCCGCCAGCACTTTGCCGACATCGGGCATGACGAGCGCGTCCGCAACGTGACCTACGAGAATGCCCAGGCGAGAGAGCGCACTCAGGTGCTGATGGATCTGAGCAACGACTTCGGCGGTATCGTGCTGGGCACTGGCGATCTGTCCGAGCTGGCCCTGGGCTGGTGCACCTACAATGGCGACCACATGTGCATGTACGGCGTGAACGGCGGCGTGCCCAAGACGCTCGTGCGCTGGGTGACCAAAACCGTCAGCGAAATGCCCATGTTTGCCGCCGCCCGCGGGGTGCTGGAGCGCATCCTGGATACCCCCATCAGCCCGGAGCTGCTGCCCCCGGACGAGCACGGCAGCATCGCTCAGCAGACCGAGGACCTGGTCGGGCCCTATGCGCTGCACGATTTCTTCCTGTATTATGCGGTGCGCTACGGATACGCCCCACGGAGAATCTACGAGATGTGCTGCATCGCCTTCAAGGACGATTTCGACCAGGCGACGATCCTCAAATGGCTCAAGAATTTCTACCGGCGCTTTATCTCCCAGCAGTTCAAGCGCAACTGCATGCCGGACGGGGTGGCGGTGGGCTCCATCGGGCTCAGTCCCCGGGGCGCGTGGCATATGCCCTCCGACGCGCTGGCAAATCTGTGGCTGGCGGAATGCGAGCGCCTATGACGCCCATTTCGCTGGCGAAACGGAAATAGCCCCTTTACGCCCACCACAAAATGTGGTATAATCACACCATGTTTTCAACATGTATGACCACAGGAGGATGCTCCCATGAGATGCCAATACTGCAACTGCATTGACAGCAAGGTGATCGATTCCCGCCCCACGGAGGAAGGCAACAGCATCCGCCGGCGCAGGGAGTGCATCAACTGCGGCCGCCGCTTTACCACCTATGAGAAGATTGAGATGCTGCCGCTGATGGTCGTCAAGCGCGATGGCCGCCGGGAGCCCTTCGACGTGCAGAAGATTAAAACCGGCATCATCCATGCCTGCGAGAAGCTGCCCGTCTCCATGCCGCAGATCGACGCCATGACCGCCAGCGTGGAGCAAGCAGCCTACGCCGCCATGGAGGGCGAGGTTACCTCCCAGCACCTGGGCGAATTGGTGATGCAGGAGCTGCGGAATGTCAACGAGGTGGCCTATGTCCGCTTCGCGGCGGTGTACCGTATCTTTACCGACTTGGGCGACTTCATGCGGGAGCTGCAGAAGCTCCTGGACGAGAAGGCCCAGCAGAAACAGGAATAACTCATCCCCCGGCAAGCCGGCAGACGGCGGGCCGGGGGTATTGTGCGATGGGAGGACAGGCGTATGACCATCTACATCTGCGGCGATTCCACCGCCGCGTCCTATGGGCCGGAGAAGGCGCCCATCACTGGCTGGGGCCAGGTGCTGGGGGAATTCCTGCCCGGGGTGAACATCGTCAACCATGCCATGGCGGGCCGCAGCAGCAAGTCCTTCCTGGCGGAGGGGCGGCTGATCCCCGTCGAGAAGGCCCTCCAGCCCGGTGATTTGCTGCTGATTCAGTTCACCCACAACGACCGCAGCGACCTCACCTGGCGGCACACCGATCCGAATGGATCCTTCCGGAACACGCTGTCCATCTTTGTGGACACGGCGCGTATCCACGGGGCGATTCCGGTGCTGATGACTCCCATTCCGTTGCGCCAGTGGGAGGAGGGCGAGCTGGTGGATACCCATGGGGCATATGTCCCGGCCATCCGCCAGCTGGCAATGGAGAAAAATGTGCCGCTGCTGGATGTCAATGCCGCGGGGATGGAAGCGCTACGGGAGATTGGCGAGGAGGCGGCTAAACCGTATTACATGCATTTTGAGGCAGGGGTATATCCTGCGTATGCCAATGGGTCGAAGGATGATGTGCATACCCAGCTGCCTGGCGCGATGCTGTATGCGCGTATCACCGCCGATCTGCTGAAGGCACAAGGACTCACCTGATACCCCCTCGCGAAGCGAAAACGGGTCAAGGGGCTAAGCCCCTTGCGGGGTGGAGGGGCGGCGCCCCTCCCCGTCGGAGACCCCGGGCCGCAGCCCGAAAATGCCCCGCGCGCCTTTCGCGAATCCAAAGATTCGCGAAACAGCCAACCCAGCCCCAAAAGAACCCGACACAGCAACACGCTCTCGCAAGATGGATGGAAGCAAAACCACCATGTCCGCAGTCACAGTTGCTATTTTATTGTTTGCTGAATTGCGATAGGTTGTTCTATTGTTATGTATGTCGTGGGGCCGCTTTCGCGCGTCGAAAGGGGGGGAAAGCCGCCGGGGGGAAGGCAAAAGGATGCCTTCCCCCCGGAC
>JAQXLU010000150.1 GCA_029012285.1 Clostridiales bacterium
CCTCCTGGTCTTTTGGTGGGTGGTACTTCCATTTTACCACAAGTTCGCTGCGGCTCGTTTTCTTTTTTTCACTGTCCTATTTCATTTTACAATCAACCGATTTTTTTGTAGGCGTGTCAAGCATAGGTTAGGTTATGACTCAAAGGTTTGATAGACATCGAAGCAGAAGCTGCCGACGAAGCATTCTTTCGGATTCCTGATGATCTGACATTCATGGTCGACACAGTTCCCTCGGAGGAAGAGATCGAAGACGAATGACCACGTTTTGACCACATCTGATATGCGCCAGGTGGTTTTCGCATGTTATTCGTCAGAATAAGTTCAAAACCAAAGTGAATAACTTGCAAAGAAAAAGTCTTGAAACATTGCTGCTTCAAGACTTTCACGTCTGGGTGAGAAGATTCGAACTTCCGGCCTCTTGAACCCCATTCAAGCACGCTACCAAACTGCGCCACACCCAGATATTTGGTTGCTCGCGGGGCTTATTGCTTCCTGCGAACATCATATATTGTATCACAGTCCACAGGGTATGTCAACCCTTTTTGCAAAGTTTTTTTCGGTTTTTTTGCATCTTTCTCGATCTGAATTGCAATTCCCGGCAGGGGGCAAAATGCTTCCTCAGTCGCCTTGCAGCGGCATCTCCCTCCCGGAGGACACTGCCGTTACTGCCACTCTTAACAAACCCACCAGCCAAAAGGCACCCTCCCCGAAGGAACTGGCTCCGCATAGGCTGAGGGAGTTCCCCTCCCCAATGGTTCATTCAAACAGCAGATGACAAGCGTCAGTATGCTTCGCGGGTGGAGGTCAATGTGAGCATGCGCGGAATAAAAAATCGTCAGATTGTCGCACAACAATCTGACGAAATGATGCATCCTCTGCTAAGAAGTGACGTATCGGCGAACCGATTACGCTTCCTTGCGGGTACGAGGGAGCGCACGAGTGACATTACCGCTGCGCAGGCAGCTGGTGCAGACGTTCATACGCTTCGCAGTGCCGTTGACCACAACGCGGACATTCTGAACATTGGGAGCCCAGATGCGGTTGGTCTTACGGTTGGAGTGGCTGACGGAATGGCCGTTCAGCGTACCCTTGCCGCAAACTTCGCAAAACTTACCCATGGAAATCCACCTCCTTGTTGGAGTATGCACACATCAAAGCGTTGGTATTGTACCACACAATGGGGCGGAATGCAAGGGGCAAAACGGCTTTTTCCAGGGATTTTGCAAGGTTTTTGCGGCGAATGCAGCAAAAAGCTGCGGGCGGACACCCATCGCCATCCTTCCGGGAAGCGCTCATTTGCTGGGGATATATTCCCCATAAATGAACTTGTGCACGCTCTCCACGTTTTACTGCTGGCGCTTGTTGGTGCGGAAAGCCACCACGGACGCGCCGCCCTCGGTGGTGTAGTACTTCCAGGTTTCGTCCATGGGGATGCGGTTTTGCTCCAGCAGGGGGCCGTCCTCCTTCATCCGGGAAAGGATGTCGCTCTCCAGCACGTCCATGGCCAGGTTAATCATGTCCATGGCGGACATGTTGGTCTCGGCGTAGGGCAGGCAGGTTTCCAGCAGGCCCAGGAGCTTGTCCAGATCCAAGCCTTCATCCAGCACCTTGCTCAGCAGCAGCTCCAGCAGGTGGCGCTGACGCTCGGAGCGCTTGAAGTCATTGTCAATGGAGCGCAGCCGGGCATACATCACGGCCTGGATGCCATCCAGGTGCTGCACGCCGTCCTTCTTTGCCAGTGGCTGACGCTTGTAATCCTTGCCCTGATTGTCATACCCGCCCTTTTTCAGGTTCTTGCTGATGTAGTTGTTGATGGCGGTAGCCTCAGCCTTGGTCAGTTCGATGTCGATGCCGCCCAGGCTGTCGATGATGGAGGCCAGGCCATAGAAGTTGATGGACACATAGTGCTGGATGTTCAATTCCAGCAGCTCATTCATGGTGCGCATGGCCAGCTGACCGCCGCCGCGGGCATAGGCTACATTGATGCGGTTCATGGCCTTGTAGCCCGGGATGGTCACATACAGATCGCGCAGCACGCTGGTGAGCTTCATGGAGCCATCCTGCTTGTTGATGGACACGATGATCTGCACATCGCCGTGCTGCACGCCCACGTCCAGGTTGTTGTCGCGGCCATCCACGCCGATGAGCAGGATGTTGACCACATCCTCGGGCAGATTCTGGTTCAGGTTCAGCTTGGTGAGGTCCACGGAATCATCGATCTCCGCATCCAGAATCTCGACCGCTGAGGCCAGCTCCTCATCGTCGTCGGGGATGTAGACCTCCTCAGCGTCCGAGGCATCGTGCTCATCCTCCGTGTCGATGACGAGCTCGTCCTCCAGCTCGGGCAGGGCGCTTCCCTCCTCCGCCGTACTCGCCATGGACCATACCATACACAGCATCAAAAGCAGTGCGAGCAAACGCTTCGTCGGATTCATCCTGCGTTCCTCCTTGTCAACAAATCCATTCCATTATAGTGGAAAGGCGTGCAAAATGCAATGTTTCGGGGAAAAATGTTACATTTCGTCAGGGCTGCACCTGGCGGTTGAGCTCGTCCAGGGACAGCTCGAAGGAGGGCAGAAAATCGCGGATGAAGTCCTGCACCTCGGGGAGGTCGATCTCCGATAGCGCCTGCCGGATGGAAGCGCCCGCTGCGTCGAATTCCCGGTTGCCGGCACGCTTTTCCTCCAGGCACTTGATATACGCGCTGATGGAATCCGCCGCCTTGACCAGCTGGCGCGCGTAGCCCCGGGGCGCGTTCAGATAGGGCTGGAAGGCCACGCGCAGCTCCCCGGGAAGCATGGTCAGCAGCCGCTCGTTGGCCATGCGCTCCACGTCCTTGTAGGACTTGCGCAATTCGTCCGTCTGGTACTTGACAGGCGTGGGCATATCGCCGGTGATGACCTCGCTCACGTCATGGTACACGCCCAGGGCCAGCACATGCTCCGGCACGACGTCGCGCCCATACCGGTTGCGCCCGATGATGGCGATGGCGTGGGCGAGCATCGCCACCTGCAGGGAGTGTTCCGCGTCGTTTTCCGGCATCACGGAGCGCATCAAGCCCCACCTGCGGATATAGCGAAGGCGGCTAATATAGGCAAAAAACGGATGCTGCATGGTGTGTCCTTTCATCGCCCTTCCGGCGCAGCTTTGTCGTTCGTTGTCCTATTGTAGCAGAAAAATCTGCGCTTGGAAAGAGGAAATTCATGATACGCCGGTGCAGGATTCGTCCTTCTTCTTGCCTGCGGTGCGGTCATAGCAGGCACATACGGGTGCATACATTGCTTCCAGACAGGAGGTGACGCGGATGAAGGCATGTGCTTTCCTGCTCGCATCCATCCTGCTCCTGGGCTTACTCCCCCTCCCGGCACGGGCCGAAGCCCCCTACATCATCCATGTGGATGTGGAGCAAAAGCATCTGACGCTCTTTCGCGGAGAGGAGCTGGTGAAGCAATACTTGATCGCCACCGGCGCATGGGATACGCCGACGCCGGTCGGTATTTTCACCATCACCCACCGATTCTCCGGGCGGATGTGCGGCTTCGGGACATGCTTCCTGGGGCTGAACGTACCCTGGGGGAATTACGGCATTCACGGCACAAACCGACCGGAGTCTATCGGAAGCAACGCCTCCCACGGGTGCATCCGGATGCGGGTGGCTGACGCGGAGGAGCTCTACGCGCTGGTGCCCAACGGCACGAGGGTCGTCATCGAGAACGGCCCTTACGGCGAGCTGGGCAGCCCGCTGCGGGTGTTGCGCAATGGCGACCGATCGTCGGCTGTGCGTGCGGTGCAGCGCAAGCTGCGATCGCTGGGGTACTACCAGGGCTGGCCGGACGGGGTGTTCGGGGATGGCACCCAGCGTGCGGTGGATGCGGCCCGCAAGGCCTATCACCTGCCGCCCAACGGGTTGGTGGACTGGGCGCTGTACCACGCGCTGGGCCTGACTTTGTTTGAGTGAGGTTTGTATGGATTGGAATGAAACGAGGCTTTTCCTGGCCCCCTGCTTCCCGGAGGAGTTGCGCTCCGAAATGGACATGCTCTTGCCCGGGGAACTGCGGGAGATTCGCGTCCGTGCGGACAGGCCGACGGTGTTCGTCACCGCCACAAGAACCGCGTCCCTCCCCTGGAAGCCGGAAAAGCTCCAGCTGGAGTCCCTGGTGGAGGCACTCTCCGAGCACAGCCTGTACGCCCGGGCCGAGGAAACCGGGCAGGGCTATCTGACGCTGAGGGGTGGGCACCGGATGGGGCTGTGCGGGCGGGTGACAAAAACCGACGATCAGTCTGTTTTAACCGACATCGGGTCGGTTTGCATCCGCATTGCCGGGGAATGGCCCGGGGCGGCGGACACCCTCATGCGCCATCTGCGGGAAGCGCCCAGCGCGCTCATCATCGGCGCGCCAGGGACGGGCAAGACGACGATGCTCCGCGACCTGGCACGCCAGCTGTCCACCGGCCGCAGCGCCCGCCAGGTCGCCATCGTGGACGAGCGCAGCGAGCTGGCGGCCTGTGTGACCGGGGTGCCCCAGCTGAACGTGGGCGACGCTGCCGACGTGCTGGACGGTCTGCCCAAGCGGGATGCGCTGCCCTGGCTCATCCGGGCCATGTCGCCCCAGGTGATTGTCACCGACGAGCTATCCGGCCCGGAGGACGCATCCGCCGTGTTGGAGGCCATGGGATGCGGCGCGTTCATCTGCGCGTCGGCCCACGGCAGCAGCCTGCAGGAGGCAGCCTCCCGTCCGGCCCTGGCAACGCTGATGGCTCGCCGCGCCTTCCACCTGTATGCGGTACTCTCCCCCGAGGGAGGCGGACAGCTCAGCGCGCTCTACGACCGGACGGGCAGCCCACTGCCATGCCCATGAGCCGGGCCATCCTATCGGTGATGGCGGGCCTGCTGTGCGCTTTGGCAGGCATGAGGTACGCCGCCTCCCTGCAAGGGGACGCGCTCCGGCTCAGCCGCTGGGAGCAGGTGCTGCGCCACCTGGAGCTGCTGCTGCGGGAGGGCACGCTGTCCATCCCAGACGCGCTGTGCGCAGCGGCAGACGAAGCCCTCCCACCGGACAATTTGCTGCGGGACATGGCGGCAAGACTATCCGCGTCCCCCCTCACGTCCCTGCGGGAGGCATACCAGGCATGCAGCGGGCCCTGCCCCGAGCAGACAGTGCTGTCTCGCCTCTTTGACCGGATGGGCCGCGGCACGAAGGAAAGCCGCTGCCTGGCCGTGCAGCAGGGCAGTGAGGAGATCGCGCTGCTCGCCCGGAGCGCCCAGGCCAAGGCGGACAAGGACGTCAAGCTCTATCGGACGCTGGGGCTGGTGGGCGGGGCCTGCCTGACCATCCTACTACTGTGACGCGGAGGGCGAATGAATGCAGCTGGAATTGCTCTTTCAGATTGCGGGCGTGGGCGTGCTGACGACCGTTGTATCCGCCGTGCTGGCAAGCTCGGGGCGCTCGGAGCTTGCCAATCTGGCCACGGTGGCCGGGCTGGCGATCGTCCTTTTGATGGTAGCGGGCCTTCTGGAGGACCTGTTCACCAGCGTGCGGACGATCTTCCAGCTGTACTGATGGGCCATGTCCGCGCTGCAAATCGCCGGATTCGCGGTCTGCGCCGCCGCGTTGGCCCTGGTGATGCGAAGGCTGCGCCCGGAGGCCGCCCCGGTGCTGGCGATTGCCGCCGGGGCGCTCACTGCCATGATGGTGCTGCCCCGGTTGGGAGAAATCATCGACGGGGTGGTGGCGCTATCGGCGGAGGGCGGCGTTCAGGAGGCGTACATGGGTCAGCTGCTGAAGGTCGGGGGCATCAGCCTGCTGATGGAATTCGCCGCCCAGACCTGTCGCGACGCGAACGAGGACGGGCTTGCACTAAAGGTCGAGATGGCAGGCCGGGTGATGCTCATCGCGCTGGCGCTGCCGGTCATGCGCACGCTGCTATCACAAATCCTGTCGCTTTCGCGCTGATGCTCCTGCTGCTGTTGCTGCCTGGCGCGGCCCGGGCAGAATCCCCCGCTTCCCTGACGGAGGGGGTGGAAGAGATCGTCGCCGGTCTGGACACAGCCGGGCTGGAAACCGCCGAGCCCTTCGCGGCGACCGGGGGCTTCACCGCCACGTTGTTATCCATCGCCCGGGGTGAATTGACCCTGGATTTCCAGCAAACCCTCGACCTGGTCACGGCGCAGCTGCTCTCCGCGGTGCGCAAGAGCCTGTGGCGGCTGACCCGGCTTGTCGCCCCGGCGATGATCTGGGCCATCCTGCGCCGTTTGAGCGGCAAGGGCAGTGAAGCAGGCAAGGTGGTGTGCCAGCTGTGGGTGTGCGTGTTCCTCACCCAGGACCTGACGGAGCACATCGCGCTGTGCACCGGAGCTGTCAAGCGGATGAACGACGGGATGCAGTTTCTCTTTCCCCTGCTGCTGACGATGATGGCGGCGGTGGGCGGCACATCCGGCTCGGCGCTGATGCAGCCCGCCGTCGTGGCCTCCGCCAGCGCCATGACGGGCATCATCCAGCAGCTCACCGTTCCCCTGGCGACGGCGGCAGCCATCCTGACGATGCTCTGCCACCTGGGCGAGGGGCTGCGGTTGCAAAGGCTGGCTTCCTTCACCATGCAGTGCGCCACCTGGACGCTGGGCGTGTGCTTCACGGTGTTCATCGGGGTGCTGACAACCCGCGCGGTCACCGCCGCTGCCCTAGACGGCGTGACGCTGCGCACCGCCAAGTACGCCATGAGCAACTTCATCCCGGTGGTGGGCAGCCTCTTTGCTGACACGGTGGATACCCTGGTGGGCTCGGGGCTGCTGGTGCAGGGGGCGCTGGGCGTAACCGGGCTGATGCTCATCGCCTCCTGGGCAATGGCGCCCCTGTGCCAGACGCTGGCCTCGGCCATGCTCTACCGGCTGGCTTCGGCGCTGATGCAGCCCGTGTCCGACGGACCACTGACCGGTTGCATCCATGATTTTGGGCGGGTGCTGATGCTGCTGTTCATCATCCAGCTCTGCGCGGCGGCGATGTTCCTGATGCTCATCGCCCAGCTCATTGCGGTGAGCAGCATGACCTTCATGATGAGGTGAGGACGGATGATGTCAACCCTATCAACCTTCGCGGCCCTGTCGATGGCGGGCACGGTGGTGCTGTCCCTGCTGCCGGAGGGCGGCATCAAGCGCAGCGCCGGGATGGCGGTGGGCCTGCTGACGTTGATGTGCTGGGCGCAGGGCATTGCGTCTCTCTTGCACATTGACCTGGCAGTAGCTGCCCCCGACACCATGTTGTCGCCCACGGCCATCACCGTGGAAAGCGCGGCCCAGGACGCCGCCGCAGCCCTGGCCTCCCAGGAGGCTGCGCCATGAGCCGCCTTGCTGCCTACCTGAAGAAGGACGGCTGGATTCTATCGGCGCTGCTGCTATGCGTGGCGTTTTGCCTGTTGCTGAGTACACAGCAGGGCGCATCCACCCAGGAGAATCGCATCAGCCGGGTGCTGAGCGCCATCGAGGGCGCAGGCACGGTGGAGGTGGCGGTGTACTACGAGGACAGCGTCCCATGCGGCGCGGTGGTGGTCGCCCAGGGCGCGGGCGATGTGGCGGTGCAGCTCCGTTTGGCCTCCGCCGTGACGACGCTGCTGGGCATCGGGCAGGATCGCGTCGCCATCTATGAACGGGAGGGAAAGCGATGAGCAAAATTGGTGATATGCTGACCAAGCACCGGAATCTGTTCCTGGTAGCCTTGCTGATTGCGACCCTGGCGGTGAGCGGCTACGCCAACCGTCAGCGGCTGCGGGAGGGCGCCTCCACCGTGGAGATTCCGGTGACGGAAACCGTCGCGCAGCCGCAAACCGCGCTGGAGCGCTACCGCCAGCAGCGCGACCAGGAGGCGCTGTCCGACATCGCGGCGCTGGAAAGGCTCATCGCTCAGGCAACCCTGGACGAGGACACCCGCGATGCTGCTGTATCCCAGCTGCAGGAGATCATCGACCACCGCCAGGCCCAGTCCGCCCTGGAGGGGGCTCTGTCCGGCAGCAGCCTGTATCCCTGCGCAGCGGTGGTTTCCGGTGGCAGCGTGACCATCGTGACCCAAAAGGCCACGGTGACCGA
>JAQXLU010000151.1 GCA_029012285.1 Clostridiales bacterium
ACGTCCAGCCCGGCGTCCTCCACCGCCTTTTTCAGGCAGAAGGGGGCCAGGGGCATGTGGATGTACTGGCTGGCCAGGGCGGTCAGCGTCAGACGAAGGGTCATGGCGGCGTCCTCCGGGTGAAAACTGGATGAAACATTCTACCACAATTCGATATGGAATTGCAATTCCCGCCATATACGTGTATAATAAGATGAATCAATATTGCATGCTTGCAAGAAAGGGGCTTTACCGATGAAATTGAAGCCTGTTCTGAAGGAATCACTGCACCTGTACAGGAAAAACTTCCCCCAGCTCTGTCTGGCGCTGCTGGTGGAGCTGGTGCTGCGCGCGATGGCGCTCACACCGCTGCTTTTCTGCCTGGACAAAACCCTTGCGCCGCTGGCCTGGCTGAGCATTCCGCTGTACCTGCTCATCGCGCTGCCTGCACGGCAGAATTACGCCCTGGCGCTCCAGGACATGCAAAACGGCGGCAGCGTGTTCTCCCTGCAGCTGATCTCCACGAAGGACTACGGCCGCAAGCTCATCAGGGGGCTGAAGGGGACGCTTTTCATCCTCCTGTGGAGCAGCCTGACCATCACCGGCGTGACGCTGCTGTATATGGCGGTGTGCGGCTTGGTGGATGTCGTCACCCTGATGCGCATCTTCAAGAGCATCGGCGGCAGCGTGGTAGACGGCATGATGCTGGTTCTGGCGGCGGTTGTGGCCAGCTGCCTGTTCATCATGCTGGGCTGCGGGGTGCATTCCGGCAGCCGCCATGCCATCGCCATGGGCGACAAGGGCCTGGTGAAGGGGCATCGCCCGGCGCTGATTGCGCTGTGGTTTGCGGGCATGCTGCTGACGGTGCCCTTCCTTGTGGTGGCGGCCCTTGCGCTGGGCGACTATGCCCGGATGCTGGTGGAAGCCCTCAAGCAGCTCAAGCTGCCCTCCTTCGCGCTGACGGTGCGGCAAGCCGCGCTGCTCATCGGCGGCGTGGTGGTGCTGCTGCTCCCCGTGCTGCCGCTCAAGAGCCTGCTGCCCGCTGTCTATCTGCGCCAGGTGAAGGAGAAAACCGATGCTGCGGCTTGACCGCTGGCTGGTGACCCTCGGGGTGGGCAGCCGCTCCGAGGTGCAAAGGCTGGTAAAGCGGGGCGCGGTGCGGGTGAATGACGCGGTGGTGCGCGACCCTGCCAGCCAGGTGGATGAAAGGGCCGCCGCCCTCATGGTGAACGGTCAGCCCCTGGACGGCCGTCTCACCCGCCATGTGATGCTCCACAAGCCTGCGGGGCTGCTCACCGCCGCCAGGGACAGGAAGCAGCCCACCGTCATGGATCTGCTGCCGGAGGTGTATCGCGCCATCGGCTGCATGCCGGTGGGCCGGTTGGACAAGGACACCACCGGGCTGCTGCTGCTGACCACGGATGGGGAGTTGAACCATCGCCTCCTGTCCCCGGGGCGGCATGTGGACAAGACCTACCTGGCCCAGGTGGACGGCCCGCTGGAGGCACGCCATGTGGAGGCCTTCGCGGCGGGGCTGTCCCTGTCCGACTTTACCGCACAGCCGGCAACGCTGGTGATCGTCGGGCCGCAGACGGGCCGCGTCACCATCCATGAGGGGAAGTTCCACCAGATCAAGCGCATGTTTTCCGCCGTGGGGCGCGAGGTGACGAAGCTCCACCGGGAAACCTTCGGCAGCCTGACGCTCGACCCGTCCCTGCCCGAGGGTGCCTGGCGGGAATTGACCGATGCGGAGCTTGCCGCCCTCTACCAGGACGCACAAATGGAGGTCCCCCATGAATGACCAGTATTACACCGCCGACCCCAATAGCCAGTCCAACCCCGTGCCCTGCGCCTTCCCCTACCGGGGGTATGGGCTCACCTTCATGACCGACGCGGGTGTGTTCTCCAAGGGGGAGCTGGATACCGGCTCCCGGCTGTTGCTGGACGCGCTGCCCGGCTTCTCCGGCGACGTGCTGGACATCGGCTGCGGCTGGGGCGCCATTGGTGTGGCGATCGCCCGGGCCAACCGGGCCGCGCGCGTCACCATGGTGGATGTGAATCACCGCGCCCTGGCGCTGTGCCAGGCCAACTGCGAGCGCAACGGCGTGGAGGCCCAGGTGCTGGAATCCGACGGCCTGGCGGCGGTGATGGATCGCCGCTTTGACGCCATCGTGACCAATCCGCCCATCCGCGCGGGTAAGCAGGTCATCTACAAGATGTTCGCAGACGCAGCCGCTTGCCTCCGGGCGGGCGGAGCGCTCTACCTGGTCATCCGCAAGCAGCAGGGCGCGGAGAGCTGCGTCAAGTACCTCAAAACCCTGTTTGACCAGGTGGAAAAGCTGGATAAATCGGCCGGATTCTGGGTGCTCAAGGCATCCGAACCAAAGGAGGAAGCTACCAATGATGTTCGATGAAGCATATTTTGACGCTGGGCTGTACCGCATGGGGACGCGCTGCGAAAAGTGGGACGAGGCCCGCGCGGAAAACGGTGCGGACATATTGCCCCTGTGGGTCGCGGACATGGACTTCCCCAGCCCGCCCGCCGTGCAGGAGGCCATACTCCGCCGCGCCGGACATCCGACCTACGGCTATACCGCCGAGCTGGCGGACGATCATCAGGCGCTGATCGACTTCTGGCAGCGCCGCCATGGACTGCGCATCCAGGCGGAGAGCCTGACCCTCCTGCCCTGCGTGGTGAGCGGCATCCGCTGCGCCATCCTGGCCCTGACAAAGCCTGGGGACAGGGTGCTGATTCAGTCCCCTGTGTACGGCCCCTTCCGCATGAGCGTGCAGGCGACCGGCCGCACCCTGGCGGACGCGCCCATGCTCCGGGACGATCAGGGCCGTTACAGCATGGATTTTGATGGCATCGAAACGCAGCTGCGGGATGGCGCGAAGCTCATGATCCTCTGCAGCCCCCACAACCCTGCCTCCCGTGCCTGGACGAGGGAGGAATTGTCCACCCTGATCGCGTTGCTGGACAAGTATCAGGTGCCCCTGGTGTCCGACGAGATCCACGCGGATTTTGTCTACGCCCC
The DNA here is from genome assembly GCA_029012285.1 of Clostridiales bacterium. GTDB lineage: Bacteria > Bacillota > Clostridia > Christensenellales > Aristaeellaceae > UBA11524. The sequence continues at coordinate 3,018 of JAQXLU010000151.1, forward strand.
CAATACCTTCGTGCCCGTTTTGTCCATCAGCGAGAAGAACGTGCTGTCCCTGTGCGCCGCCAGCAAGACCTTCAACCTGGCGGGCTTGCAGCAGGCCTGCTGCATCTGCCCGGACGAGGGCATCCGCGCCGCCTTCCGCCATGAGATGGACAAGGCGGGTGTGCGCTCGGGCAACATCTTCGCCCTGGAGGCCACCCGCGCTGCCTACAACGAGGGCGACGCCTGGCTGGACGGCCTGTTGGCCTACCTGGACGGCAACCGCAAGCACCTGGCGGCCCTGGTGGCGGAGCATCTGCCCCGGGCGGTGCTGACCCCCCTGGAGGCAACCTACCTGGGCTGGTTGGACCTGCGGGCCTACGGCTTTGGCGAGGAGGAGCTGCGGCGGCGCACCATTGCGGCGGGGGTGCAGTTCACCGGCGGCAGGTTCTTCGGGGATAATGGCGACGGCTTTTTGCGCATCAACATCGGCTGCCCGCGCCGCTACATCACCGAGGGCATCCTGCGCCTGAAGAAGGCCCTGGAGGCGTGATATGGCGATGATTCATTCTGCGGGCGCGGTGCTGTATACCGTCATGGGCGGGGAAAGACGCTATGTGCTCGTGCGGGAGAAGAACGGCAGCTACGGGCTGCCCAAGGGCCATGTCGAGCCCGGCGAAACCCTGGCAGAAACCGCCCTGAGGGAGGTGCGGGAGGAAACCGGCGTCATCGCCACCCTCCACGGCCAGCAGCCCGTCATGGTGGACGAATACCCCATCGCGGGCGGGGATGTGAAGCGGGTGAGCTGGTTCATCGCGCGCTATGATGATCAGACCCCCATCGCAGATCGCACCCAGGTGCTGGGCGTACTGGTGCTGCCGGTGGAGGCTGCGCTGAAAACGCTGACCTACGGCAGCACCCGCGAGATTCTTCGCAAGGTGGACAGGCAGCTTGGCGCGGCGTGAGATGGGCGAACCGGACAGATTGCGTGACAAAGGAGAATCCCTCATGAGGAAAGAGACGCACCAAGCCCAGGAGGAACAGAGCGCCAGCCTTGCACTGCACGAGTTTTGCGACATGCAGGAGCTTTATATGCTCCTGAGCAACTGGGCGGAGAGCACCGGGATGGCGGCCGTGCTGGTGGACACCGAGGGGAACTTTACGACCGAGTCCTTTTGCAACACGGAGTTCTGCACGATGGTGCAGAGCTGCAAGGAGGGCGCGGCGCGCTGCGCTTCCGCCTGGAAAACCATCCATGATGGCATCTACGAGTGCCACATGGGCTTTTGCGATTTCTCCATCCCCATCACATTGCCAAGCGGTCAGGTGCTGGGTCAGGTGCTGGCGGGTCAGGCGCTTTCTGTGGCGCAGGATGAGACGCCCATCCTGGAAAAGACCCTCGCATTGGGCTTTGATGAGGAGACCACCCGTCAGGTGCTGTCCCGGGTGCATAAGAAAACCCCGAATGAGATGCAGGCGTCCTATCAGCTGCTGAAAGAGACGCTCCGCTTCTTTGTGGAGAAGAGCTATTCCATCTGGAAAACGAACAACGCGCTCAGGGAGGCCCCCGCCAGACAGGACCGGGTGCTGTCGCAGATCACCCAGTTGATGTACAGCTACAACCTGACGGTGGACCTGGAAACGGATGACTACACGCTCATCACCGGCACGGGCATGGAGCGCACGGTGGAGGAATACAAGCACCATTCCCGCAAGGCGGAACTGACCCAGTACGAGAGCACCATCATCCACCCGGCATATATCCGGCGCTTCTGGGAGCTGATGGACTTCGCCTCCGCCAAGGACAATCCCGCGGAGAACGGCTTCCGGGGCTCCCTTGAATACCCGGTGCTCTACCCCGGTGATACGGAATACGAGTGGCACGAGGTCAACGTGTTCATCGACACCGAGGAGGACGGGCACAGGGTGGCCAACATCCTGGGGCGCGACGTCACGGAGGCCCACAATGCCCAGGAGCGCAACGAAAAGGAGCTGCGCGCCGCCGCCGCGAAGAATCAGATTCTCTCCGAGCTGACCCAGATGCTTTACAGCTACAACCTGACGCTGAATCTGCGCAGCGGCAAGTACAGCATGATCATCGGCAACGGCATGACCAAGTTCATGGAGATTTTCAAATCCACGGACGATTATGAAACCGCCTACAGCAAGAAGGTCACCTATCTTGACCCGGAGCATGTGCCCCAGTTTGAAGCTCTGGCTAGCTTGCAATCGCTGCGTTCCCGCAGCAATGCCAACGGCTTCATCGGCAGTCTGGAATACGGCGCGCTGACCGATTATGGCGAGGAATGGCACGAGATCAACGTGTTCATCAGCACCAACGAACTGGGGGAGCCGGTGGCGAACATCCTGGGCCGAGACATCACCGAAGCTCACAAGCGCCAGGAGCAGCGCGAGCATCTGCAAAAGGCCGCCATGGCCCGCGACCAGCTGCTGTCCGGCGTCACCAAGATGCTTTACAGCTACAACCTCACCGTCAATCTGGAAACCTGGAAGTACTCGCTCATCACCGGCACGGGCATGAACTTCGTGCTGGACATCATGCAGCGGATGGATGATTTCGTGCTGCTACATGCGCAGCTATCCAAGATCATCGCGCCGGAGGATCTGCTGTCTGTGGAAAACCTGGTCAGCGTCACTGCGCTGCAAAAGCGCCGCCAGTTGAGCGGCTTTGCCGGCACGGTCACCTGCCGGGTGCAAAGCGGCGATCACAGCGAGTGGCACGAGGTCAATCTGTTCATGGGCACCAATGAGGATGGCGTGCCGCTGGCGAACATCCTGGGCCGTGACATTACCGCGCTGCACGAGCAGCAAGCCGCCAAGGAGCGCGAGCTCAAGGCCGCCGCCGCCAAGGATCAGATTCTGTCGGACATCACCAAAACCCTGTACAGCTACAACGCCACGGTGAACCTGAATACGGGTAAATACAGCCTGATTGTGGGTACGGGCATGGAGGAGTATATACAGGTCTTTTCGCAAACAGATGACTTCGTGAAGTCATATGCCTATTTAGCTCCGAAGGTACTCCCGGAATACAGAGCAGAGATAAGCAAGCTTTTTTCACTTGAGTCATTGCGCAAAAAAGCGAATCTGAGTGGTCATATCGGACAGATGGAATATGCCGCGGAGACGGAAAACGGGATTGGCTGGTTCGAGCTGAATGCCTTCATGGGTGTGGACGAGGCGGGCAACCCCACGGCGAACATCCTGGGCCGGGACGTCACGGAGATTCATCAGGCGCAGGAACGGCGCGAAAAGGAGCTGCGCGCTGTGGCTGCCAAGGATCAGATTCTGTCCAACATCACCAAAACGCTCTACAGCTACAACCTGACGCTGAACCTGGTCAGCGGCAAGTACGCGCTGATCGTCGGTACGGGCATGGAGGAGTTCGTGAGGATCTTTGAATCCACGGACGATTATGAAACGGCCTACCGGCAGAAGATCCGCTATGTCGCTCAGGAACACCTGGAGGCCTTCGGGCGCTTCAGCAGCCTGGCTGCGCTGCGGGAAAGGCAGCACGAGACGGGCTATATCGGCAATCTGGAATACGCCGTGCATATGCCGGACGGCACCGAATGGCACGAGATCAACATCTTCCTGGGCACGGACGAGAACGGCGAGCCCATCGCCAATCTGCTGGGCCGCGACATCACCGAGGCACATCTACAGCAGGAGATCAAGGAGCGTGAGCTGCGCACCTCCGCCGCCAGGGATCAGCTGCTCTCCAGCATCACCAAGATGCTCTACAGCTATAACATGACGGTCAACATCTCAACCGGCCGCTATACGCTCATTACCGGCACGGGATTGGAGGAAATGGTCGCCAATCTGCAATCGACCGACCAGTACGAGCAGGTGTATCAGACCTTCCTGCACCGTGCAGACCCCCAGCAGTGGGATAAGATCGTTGAGCTGCTGTCCTTGGACAATTACCGGGGCAAGACGGCCAAATCCGGTCACCTGGGCACGGAGGAATTCCTCCAGCACATGCCTGGCAGGCTGGAATGGCACGAGATCAACGTGTTCGCGGGCTTTGACGAGAATGGCGAGGCCATCATCAATATCCTGGGCCGCGACGTGACGGAGGCGCATGACCGGGCGGACACGAAGGCGCAGCTGAAGATTGCCACCGAGGCCAACGCGGCTAAATCCGCGTTCCTGTTCAACATGTCCCACGACATCCGCACCCCGATGAACGCCATCATCGGCTTCACCGAGCTGCTGGAAAAGCACCTGGACGACCATGAGCTGGCGAAGAGCTACATTAAGAAGATACAGACCTCCAACGACTTCCTGCTGTCGCTGATCAACAACGTGCTGGAGATGGCACGCATCGAGAGCGGCAAGGAAAACCTGGATGAAACACGCGGCAATGCCCATGCCTTCTTCGAGTCGCTCTATTCGCTCTTCGATTCGCAGATGAAGGAGAAGGGCATCACCTTCACCCGAAGCATCCGGGTGGAGCATGCTGAGGTGCTTTGTGACCAGACCAAGCTGCGGGAAATCTTCCTGAACATTCTCAGCAACGCCCTCAAATACACGCCCAGCGGCGGACAGGTGCGCATGACGCTGGAGGAAATGCCCTGCGAGCGCTCCGGCTACGCTGTGTACCGCACGGTGATTGAGGACACGGGCATCGGCATGACCGAGGACTTCCTGCCCCATATCTTTGAGGAATTCACCCGGGAACGCTCCAGCACGGAGAGCCGCGTCAACGGAACGGGTCTGGGCATGCCCATTGTGAAGCGGCTGGTGGACCTGATGCAGGGCTCCATCGAGGTGGAGAGCCAGGTCGGCAGGGGCACGAGCTTCATCGTCACCCTGCCCCACCGTCTCGCGCAGGATGAGGAGGACGTCCGCTTTGAGCACGACGACGGGGACAATCTCGTGGCGAATTATGCCGGCAAGCGGATTCTGCTGGCGGAGGACAACGCGCTCAATGCGGAAATCGCCATCACCATCCTGGAGGAAGCAGGGTTCAAGGTGGATCACGCGGAGGATGGCATCATCTGCGTGGATAAGCTGGAAAAGGCCGCGCCCGGCGACTATGACCTGATCCTGATGGATATTCAGATGCCCAACATGGACGGCTACAAGGCCACGCGGACCATCCGGCGCTTGCCGGATGCCCAAAAGGCGAACATCCCCATCATCGCCATGACGGCCAACGCCTTTGAGGAGGATCGGCGATATGCCATCCGCGTGGGCATGAACGCGCATGTGGCCAAGCCCATCCGCGCGGACGAGTTGATGTCCACCCTGGGCAAGATCCTGCGCTGAAAAGCGAAAAACAGACCTCCTGTGGCAGACAAGCGCTGCGACAGGAGGTCTTTGTGTGGCTTACTTCAAGGTAATGGGCAGCTTCCGCTCAAGGCTTTCATCCCACATGCGGAACAGGAGCAGCAGCTGCTCGGGTGGATTCTCCATCGCGCCGAAGGTATCGTTCCAGGTCAGCCGCTGACCAACCTCCGTGGCCAACAGGCCACCGCCGCCGCCCAGTGCGCCCGTGGGCAGGTAGTTGCCTTCCATGTCCAGCAGGTTGGGATTCCAGGCTCCCCGCGCCTTTTCGAGGTCGGTCACGGTGTAGTCCAGCGTCCAGTAGGATTGCAGCACCGTGCCGGTGATGGTCACGCCGTCCACCCGGATGCCAAATTCGGGCAGGTCGAAGGTTTCCTGGCTGCTGACCGTCCACAGGGGCTT
>JAQXLU010000152.1 GCA_029012285.1 Clostridiales bacterium
ATCCGCCGCTTCTTCCCCAAGGGCTGTTCTTTGGACGGCGTCTCCCCCGACGCTGTCCAAAGAGTTCAGGACTGGATCAACCGTTTCCCTCGTAAATCCTTCTCCTACGCTTCCGCTGCGGAACTTTTTCAGACTGCCCTATTTGATATTGCAATTTAGAACTACAAAAAAATCCAGTTAGATACGCCGCGTCCCCTTGCATTTGTCCGTGTGATGTGCTATAATAACTTGTCTGCTGGTGTGGCGGAACGGCATACGCATCTGACTCAAAATCAGACGGGGAAACCTTGGGGGTTCAAATCCCTTCACCAGCACACGGAGCACCTTCTCAGGAGGGTGCTCTTTTGATGCGCAAATCGTGTTGGGGAGCTGCATGGGATGTGCAGCTCCCCAGCGATTATGCCTGTTGCGCGGCCTTTTGCGCCACGATCGCCTCATAGCGCTGGTTCCATTGCATCAAGGTTTTCACGGCCTCCCGCAGTATACCGTACTCGTTGAGCTTCGGCGCGGCAAGGATGACCACGTCCGGATGCATCCGACTGGGCATCAATCGTTTGTCCGCCTGGGACATGGCGGTGATATACGCCTCGTCGTCCGGGGGCATGTGCTTCAGGTCGATTTTCAGCACCAGGAAGCCGCCCTGCTTGTAGGTGACCTGGGAGATGCCCAGCTGATTCGCCTGGGCGCGCAGCTGGGCGATGTCCAGCAGCGTCTCCACAGGCGGCGGCACCTCACCGAAGCGGTCCATCAGCTCATCCAGGATGTCCGCCCGGTCAGCATCGGTCACCAGCCCCGCAATGCGCTTGTACATTTCCATGCGCTGGCGGTCGTCCTTGACGTAGCTCTCCGGCAGATACGCGTCTACCTTCACATCCACGCGAGTCTCCATGTGGGGCTGGGGCGGCGCCTTGCCGAGTTGCTCGTCCTTGGTTTCGGCCAGCACCTCCTCCATCAGCTTGCAATACATATCGTAGCCGACGGTGGCCAGGTGGCCGTGCTGCTCCGCGCCCAGGATGTTGCCCGCGCCGCGAATCTCCAGATCGCGCATGGCGATGCGGAAGCCCGCGCCAAACTCGGTGAACTCGCGAATGGCTGCCAGGCGCTGATCCGCCGTCTCCGACAGATTCTTGTCCGGGCGGACGGTGAAATAGGCGTAGGCCTGGCGGTTGGAGCGTCCCACGCGGCCGCGCAGCTGGTAGAGCTGGCTGAGGCCAAAGCGATCCGCGTCAAAAACGATCAGCGTGTTGGCGGTGGGGACGTCCAGGCCTGACTCGATGATGGTGGTGCACAAAAGCACGTCATAGCTGCCGCCGTAGAAGTCCATCATCACGTCCTCCAGGCCGTGCTCCTTCATCTGCCCGTGGGCCACGCCGATGCGGGCCTCCGGGACGAGGGCGCGCAGACGGGCGTAGAACTCGTCAATACGGCGCACCTGGTTGTAGAGGAAGTACACCTGCCCGCCGCGGGAGATTTCGCGCAAGATGGCATCGCGGATCATGCCGTCGTTGTATTCCACCACGCGGGTCTGCACGGGCAAGCGCTCCTCCGGCGGGGTTTCCAGCACGGACATATCGCGGATGCCCACCATGGACATGTGCAGCGTGCGCGGGATGGGCGTGGCGCTGAGGGTCAGCACGTCCACCTGGTTCTTCATGTGCTTGATCTGTTCCTTGTGCTGCACGCCAAAGCGCTGCTCCTCGTCCACGATGAGCAAGCCCAAATCGCGGAACTGCACGTCCTTGGCCAGCAGGCGGTGGGTGCCCACGAGGATGTCGATCTCCCCTGCCTTGAGCCGGGACAGCACGTCCTTGACCTCCTTGGCCGTGCGGAAGCGGCTGAGCACCTCCACCCTCACCGGGAAGCCCTTGAAGCGCTTGAGCACCGTGTTGTAGTGCTGCTGGGCCAGGATGGTGGTGGGCGCAAGGATGGCGACCTGCTTGTTGTCCATCAGGGCTTTGAAGGCCGCGCGCAGGCTCACCTCGGTCTTGCCATAGCCCACGTCGCCACAGAGCAATCGGTCCATGTTCTTCGGGGACTCCATGTCCGCGGTGATTTCCATTACGGACTGGGCCTGGTCGGGGGTCAGCTCGTAGGGGAACATGTCCTCAAACTCCCGCTGCCAGGGGGTATCGGGGCTGAAGGCGAAGCCGGTGGACTGGGAGCGCGTCGCGTAGAGCTTCACCAGGTCAAAGGCGATGGCCTTCAAGCCCTCGCGCACCTTGGCCTTCTGCTTTTGCCACTCGGAGTTGCCCAGGCTGTTGAGCTTGGGCGGATTTTGCGGGTTGCCGATGTAACGCTGCACCCGATCCAGCTGCTCGATGGGCACGTTGAGCTTGTCGCTGCCTAGGTACTGGATTTGCAGATAGTCGCGCCGCACGCCGCCCGGGCCGCCGACGCGAATCTGCGTCGTGCCCAGGAACACGCCCACGCCGTACTCCTCGTGCACGACGTAATCGCCGGGCTTGAGATCGGTGAAGGCGGCGATCTTCTCGCCCGAATGGGTGCGCTTCTTGACCTTGCGGTAGCCCGCGCCGTACACATCCGTGTCGCTGACCACCACCAGGCCCGCGTCCGGCCAGATGAAGCCCTTGGCCAGGCTGCCGGGCAGGATGGTCACCCGGCCCTTAGGGAAGTCGGCGCCATCCTCGGTGAAGCGGACGGAGAGCTCCATCTCCCGCAGGCTGTTTTCCAGGCGCTGACCGCGGGCCACACCGCCGCAGAGCAACGCCACGCGATGCCCCGCGTCAAGCCATTCTCGGCAATCCTCCGCCAGCAGCTTGATCTGCCCGGAGTAGCCCTGCACGCGCTCGGCCTTCAGGTCGATGGCGTCCTGCACGCGCACGCCGCCCAGGCCCTCCAGGAATTCCGTCAGGGCGATGGTGCAGCTGCCGTTCATAGCGGCGAGCAGCTCCTCCCAGGACAAAAGCAGCGTCTGCTGCTCCTGGACGGCCTCACCACGGGCCATGGCGCCATCCAGGTCCTCCGCAAAGCCGTTGCGGCGCTCCTCGGCGCGCTTGCGCAGCATATCCGGGTCGCTGAGCACGATGATCTCCGGCTGGAACCAGTCCAGCACGGTATAGGTTTCGTCCGTCAGCACGGGCAGCCAGGCACGGATACGCCGGAAGGGCAAGCCGGTTTCCACCGCGTCCGCGTCCTTCATCAGGTAGCCGATGCGGCGCTCCAGTTCAGCCAGACGGCTGGCGTTCTGCTCGCGCTGCTTCACCTTGGGGGCAATCTTCTTGTCGTAATAGGCCGCGTCCTCCTCTGCGTCGTCCGGCAGGGGCGGCAGATCGGCGAACAGATTGGTCGCCTGGGGCTTGTCGGGTCGGGCATGCTCAATGGCCTCCCGCATGCGCCGGGCGGCGGCGGGCGCTTCGTCCTCCCCCAGCAGCACCTCGGTGGCGGGGGGGAGCACGGCTTCCTCAGCGTGGTCAAGGCTGCGCTGGCTGATGGTGTCAAAGGCGCGGATGGAATCCACCTCGTCGCCAAAGAACTCGATGCGCAAGCTGACCGCGCCCGAGGGTGGATAGACGTCCACAATGTCGCCGCGCTGGGCGCACTGTCCCTTGCCCTCAACCATGCTGACCCGCTCGTAGCCCATGCCCGTCAGATCGCGGATGAGCTGCTGAGGGTCGATGGTGTCGCCCAGGTGCAAGCGGATGGTCTTTTGGGCAAACCGATCCGCGCTGCCCATGCGCTGGATGGCGGCCTCCAGGGAGGTGCACAGCAGCGAAACCTCGCCGGAGGTGACCCGGGCCAGGGTTTCCAGCCTGCGCCAGGCGCTCTCATGGGAGGACGCGCCACGGGTCAGGTCGATTTCACCGCCAGGCAGCAAAGTGCAGCGGCTGCCCAGGAGCTGCTGACCGTCGTCTGCGTCGTGGGTGGCCTTCAAATCATTGGCGGAGAGCAGCAGCACCCGCTTGCCGGTTTCATCGGCCAATTTGGCGGCGACAAAGGCCGCCATGGTGTCCGGTAAACCGGTCAGCGCAACGGTTTTCTGCTCTACGGTGGCTTCGGTCAGGCGCTGCCACGCCGGGGCTGTGGTGGAAAACAGGGCTTGCTTCATATTGATCCTTTCATCACGGTTGATGGGTGATTCACGCCTTGGGTCAGTTCCGGTTGCCCAGCTGCATGGCATGGTCGATGCCGTTCTTCAGCCAATCCTCCACCACATCGGCAGCCTTCGTGAAGGCCTGCTCCATGGCGGCGCGCTCCTCCGCCACACGGTAGGTGCTCAGCACCCAGTCTGCCAAATCCCAGCCCTCAGGCTTTGCGCCCACGCCCACGCGGATGCGCGGGAAGCCCTGCTGTCCGCCCAGGCATTGCAGGATGGACCGCATGCCGTTGTGCGTTCCCGAACTGCCGGACTTGCGCACGCGGAGCTTCGCCACAGGCAGGTCGATGTCGTCGTAGATGACCAGCAGGTTTTCCAGGGGGCATTTGTACCACTGCAGCAGCTGCTGCACGCACTCGCCCGAGGCGTTCATGAAGGTCTGGGGCTGACAGAGCACCACGCGCTTGCCCTCGAAGGCGACCTCCGTGAGCAGGCCGTCGCACTTCTTCCGGGTCAGCGGAGCGTTCCAGCGGCGCAGCAGCACCTCCAGGGATTCCCAGCCCGCGTTGTGGCGCGTCCTGGCATACTGCGCGCCGGGGTTGCCCAATCCGACCACGATATAGGTTTCCATCCTGATCCTCCTCCAAAACAGGGGATGGCGGAGAGGGATCAGCACCCCCTCCGCGGAATTTGTCTGATGCAGTTATTCGGCGCGCAGCCGGGTCAATTCAGCCTCGATGCCCGCCTTGTCCACGTAGTTCAACGGGGAGAAGCGGCCCTCCAGCGCGGTTTCCAGCTTTTCGATGGCAGCGGCCTTGTCGCCGTTATCCAGGTCGTAGCGGCTGAGGAACCACAAGCTGTCGATCTGCCCGGGCTTTTCCTCGTGGGCCTTTACGAACCATTCCTTCGCGGCGGCCTTATCCCCCTTCACCCGGTAGAGGAACTGGCCCATGTTATCCAGACAGACGGGATCCTCGTCGTCGTATTCCAGGGAGTCCTTCAGCAGCTTTTCCGCCTTATCCAGCTTTGTGGCCCACTGCTCGTCCAGGATGCGCTGCTTTTCCTCCACCGACAGCCCTTCGCCGGGCACGGGGTCAGAGAACTCATGCGGGCCGGGCACCATCACCACGGTGGATTCCTCCGCCATGGGCTTGCCCTGGGACAGCTGCTCCACGTAGAGGTAGCCGAGGGTCTGATAGGTCAGCCCGATGGGGGTGCGGGCATGCTGCTTTTCCAGCAGGGCCACGCCCTTGT
>JAQXLU010000153.1 GCA_029012285.1 Clostridiales bacterium
GCAGGGTTCAAAATCGTCACATAAGGAGGTGCGTCCATGCATCCGCTCCTGGTTCGCCAGCTGGCTGCGGACTTCTGCGTCAGTGAGGCGGATGTGCTGGATCATCAGCATCATTTCAGCACATTCACACTCCATCCTCAGCGCCGCCAGCTGATGGAGATTCGCCCCTGCCTGCTGAAAATCGCGGTGGTGAACGGCAAGCTGCTCTTCACCGGCCGGGAGGACATCCTCGCCCGCTGCCGCGCGCTGTACGCGGATGCGGACGCGCCCTGGTTCATGGAAGCCACCCATTTGGCGGCGCTCAACCGAGAGCTGGCTGCCTTTGGCGCACAGATTCGTCACATGCAGCCCTTTTTCACAGCCGAACATCCCCTGCCCGTGGACACGCGAGACTTGACCATCCACCGCTACGGCCAGGAGGACATCGCGCAGTTCCGGGGCGATGAACGCTTTGGCAATGCTTACGGCTTCTGCGAGGAAACACCGGACGTGCTGGGTGTGGCCGCGATAAAGGATGGCTGCATCCTCGGCATGGCCGGCGCCAGCGCGGACAGCCCCTGCCTGTGGCAGATCGGCATCGACGTACTGCCTCAAGCCCGGGGGCAGGGCATCGCCACCATGCTGGTCAGCTTGCTGCGCAACGATGTGCTCCGGGCGGGGCGGCTCCCCTATTACGGTACGTCCATCTCCCACCTGGAAAGCCAGCGAGTCGCGCTATCCTCCGGCTTTCTGCCAGCATGGTTTGAGCTGGTCGCCGCACCGGTGGATTCATCCACCAACCATCGCAGAAGTTGAAAGATAATGCCTCGCTCAGCCGTCTTATGAGCGAGGACTTCTCTTCCTTTCCAAAGCAGCCCGTTCCGCCGGGCAGAGAGGAACTGCCGCCGAATGATCCCACTCCTGATCGTGGATGGACCTCCATCCCCCGAAGCCGCTGAGGAGCACCTCACCCGCCTGATGCAGACCCATGGCAGCAGCGTGCTGCGGGTCTGCTACCTCTACCTGAAGGATCACGCGCTTGCCCAGGACGCGGCGCAGACCACCTTTGTCAAGGCCTGGCAGGCGCTCCACACCCTGCGGGACGTGAACACGGAGAAGGCCTGGCTGATGCGCATCGCCGCCAACACCTGCAAGAGCATCCTCCGCAGCCGCGAATACCGATTGTACGCCCAATCCCCGGACATGGACGAGATGCCCGAGCCCGCCGCAGAGGCAAGCTATCCGGATCGGACGGTGCTCAACACCGTGCTGGCCCTGCCGGACAAGTACCGCGAGGTCATCGTGCTGTATTACTACCAGGGGCTGTCCTCCCTCGACATCGCCAGGGCGCTCAAGCTGCCACAGGCGACGATCCTCACCCGTCTCCACCGGGCGCGCAAGCTCCTGGAATCTCAGCTGAAAGGATGGTATCTGGATGATGAATAATCCCGTTCGCCAGTCTTTGGATACCAGCCTTTCCTCGCTGGTCTTTACGGAGCGGATGCAGCAGAACGTGCTGCGCCAGATTCACCTCCTGCAAGCAGAGCAAGCCCAGGCAGCCGCCCACAAGCGGGGCTACAAGGGCCTGGTGACCGCCGCCGCTGCGGTGACTGTGGGCTCTTTGCTGCTCATTACCGCCAACCTGTCCGGAAAGAACCCCGGCCGCGTGGGCGACCCCATCAACGTGCCGCCGCCCGCCGATGAGAACATCACCTTCCATCCCATCGGGACGTCGCCCGCTGCTACTGACACCATCATGGTCAAAACGCCAGTGAATACACCGACGGTGACGCCGGCAACGACTCCGACGGCTACTCCGTCGCCCACGCCTACCGCAACGCCGACGGCTACTCCGTCGCCCACGCCTACCGCAACGCCGACAGCTACTCCGTCTCCCACGCCTACCGCAACACCGACGGCTACTCCGTCGCCCACGCCCACCGCAACGCCGACGGCTACTCCGTCGCCTACACCTACCGCAACGCCGACAGCGACTCCGTCGCCCACGCCTACCGCAACACCGACGGCTACACCGTCGCCCACGCCTACCGCAACACCGACGGCGACACCGTCGCCCACGCCCACCGCAACGCCGACGGCGACTCCGTCGCCCACACCTACC